>DATJJB010000180.1:0-17181 GCA_035492655.1 Kutzneria sp.
TGGCTTCGTCCGGGTCGCCGCGATCCGGCAGTCCCCGCACACCGACACTTGCTGCGAGCAGCCGCGCGGCCTGCTCGATTCGGGTCACGTCCGGCTGCGAACGATCCCAGAGGCCACGAAGGCCGACGCTCGCCGCCAACAGCCGCGCCGCCTGCTCGTCCTGGTCCGCACGCAAGGCCAGGTCGGCCAGCCCGAGCAACGCCTGCGCGATCCCCGGCGCGTTTCCGTGCTCCGCCGCGGCCTCGAAGGCAGCGACGCGGTGGGCACGGGCCTCATCGACGTCATCGGCCAGGTAACCGAGGATGTCCTGCCGCATCGCACGGATCTGGGGCCGCTCGGCGGCGCTGCCCAGCAAGCCGGTCACGACGTCGAGCTGCCGGCGCGCCTGCTCGACGTCACCACGCCAGCGGGCCAGATTGGCCTTCGCCAGGGCCAGCTCGACCAGTGCCCCCGGCCAGGCGACCCGTTCCGCGGACCGCTGCGCCTGCGCCATGGCGGCGGCGCTCGACTCGTCGTCGCCGGCCAGCCAGTGCAACTGGGCCTGCCGCGACCGCATCCGCACGACGTCCTCGATCGCGCCGACCTCGGTCACCACGGCGATCGCCTGCTCGTAGTGCTCGCACGCGCCGGTGAAATCGCCGCGCATGGCGATCCGGTCGGCCAGTTCGGTCAGCGCGAACGACATGCCCCACCGTTCGCCCAGCGCCCGATATTCGGCCAGCGCCGTCTCCAGGCAGGCGTCGGCCTCCCGGCTGCCGTCACCGGCCATGATCCGCATCTTGCCGAGCTGCAACCGGGCCAGCGCGCGCACCCAGGGCTCCTCGTCGGCCAGCAGCGGCTCCCACACGGCCACGAACGCGTCCGGCTCCCGAATCAGCCGCTCCAGCGCGGCCACCAGCCGCACCGCCGGGTGGCAGCGTTCGACCCGGAGGTTGATCTCGTGCACCTCGCGGATCCACTCGGCGGCCTGGTTCTGGTCGCTCTCCAGCCCGGATGTGACGAACCCGGTGGCCAGGGCGTACACGGCGGCCCGGATCTCGTCGGCCACCTCGCCCGGCACGGCGGCGGCCGCCATCACCAGCTCGTTGCCCTCGTTCTTGTGCCCGCCGAGCCACCAGAACCAGCCGCCGGCCGCGGCCAGCCGCATCGCCCCGGGCGCGTCGCCGGCCGCGAGCGCACCGCGCAGCGCCGCGACGATGTTGTCGTGCTCGACCTCGAGCCTGGCCAGCCATTCCACCTGCTCGGCGCGGCGCAGGTGCGGGTCGGCGGTCTCGGCGAGTTCGGTGAAGCACGCGAGATGAGCGCGACGGGCCAGGTCCGACTCGCCGGCCTCCGAGAGGCGCTGCTGGGCGTACTCCTTGATGGTGCCGAGCAGCCGGTAGCGCGTCACGGCGTCGCCTTCGGCCACCACCAGCGACTTCTCGGTCAGCGCGGTCAGCAGGTCGAGCACTTCCCACTCGTCGACCGCGTCGCCGGCGCAGACCCGTTCGGCCGCTTCCTGGCTCGCGCCGCCGGCGAACACCGACAGCCGCCGCAGCGCGGCCCGTTCGGCGTCGGTCAGCAGTTCCCAGCTCCAGTCGACCATCGCGCGCAGCGTCCGGTGCCGGGGCAGTGCCGTGCGGCTGCCGCCGGTCAACAGCCGGAACCGGTCGTCGAGCCGGTGCGCGAGCTGGTCCACGGACATCGTGCGCAACCGGGCCGCGGCGAGCTCGATCGCCAGCGGCATCCCGTCCAGCGCCCGGCAGATGCGGGCCAGCGTCGACGACGTGCCGGCATCGGTCCCGAGGTCCTTGCGCACCGCGCCGGCCCGGTCCCGCAGCAGCCGGACGGCCGGCGAGGACTCGATCTTCTCGGTGTCGGCGTCCGCCGCCGGCAGGACCAGTGGCGCGACCGGCCACAGCGCCTCGCCGGTGATGCCGAGCGGTTCCCGGCTGGTGGCGAGGATCCGCAGCCGCCGGCACTCGCCGAGCACCCGGTGGGCGAAGGCCGCCGCGGACTCGATCACGTGCTCGCAGTTGTCCAGCACCAGCACCATCGCCCGGTCGCGGAGCGCGGCGACGACCCGGTCGGTCGGCTCCGCGTCCGGCGAGTCACCGAGCAGCGAGTCCCGCAGCTTGAGCGCGGCGAGCGTGGCCTGCGCCACGTCGCTGCCCGCGCCGATGGGCGCCAGTTCCACCAGCCAGACCCCGTCCGGCTGGTCGCCGAGCACCGTGCGCGCGGTTTCCGTGGCCAGCCGGGTCTTGCCCGAGCCACCCGGCCCGATCAGGGTGGTGAGCCGGTGGTCGGCGACGAGCTCGCGGACCGCGGCGACGTCGCTGTCCTTGCCGACGTAGCTGGTCAGCTCGGCCCGCAGGTTGGTCCTCGCGGTCTCCTCCCGCCGGCCCAGCTCGCCCCGCAGCAGCGCCACGTGCAGCGCGGACAGCTCGGCCGACGGGTCCACGCCCAGCTCGTCGGCCAGGGTCTCCCTGGTGCGCTGGTACAGCAGCAGGGCCTCGGTGTCGCGGCCGGTCGCGGCCAGCGCCCGCATCAGCGCGGCGACGAGCCGCTCGCGAACCGGATGCGCGACCACGAGGTCGGTGAGCTCCGTGATCAGCTCCGCGCCGTTGCCGAGGCCGATCTCCGCGTCGAACCGGTCCTCCGTGGCGGCCAGGCGCAGTCCCTCGAGCCGCGTGACCGCCGCGTCGAAGGCCGCGCTGTCCAGCAGGCCGACGTCCTGCATGGCCCCGCCGCGCCACAAGGCAAGGGCCTCGCGCAGCCGCCGTGCATCCGTGCGGGCCTCGCTGACCAGGCGTTGGAACCGCACGGCGTCGACGGCGTCCGGTTCGACCATCAGCCGATAGCCGTTCGCGTGCCCGTCGACGGTTCCGTCCGGCAGCACCTTCCGCAGCCGGGAAACCAGGCGCTGCAAGGCATTCGCCGCGTCGGCCGGCGGGTTCTCGCCCCAGATCCAGTCCACCAGCGTCGCCTTCGGGACCACGTGACCCGGTTCGAGCGCGAGGGCGGCCAGCAGCCCGCGCAGCCGGGCGCCCGGCACGTCGGCCGGCGCGCCGCCGTCCGCACGCACCTCGAATGGTCCGAGCATCCCGATCCGCACCGGCCGATCCTGCCATGGATGATCGTCGGGCTCCGCCGGTTTGACGGCAAGACACCGGTGTCAGCGCCATGGCCGTCCGGTGTCAGCGGCCCCGGCGACTGTGGTGACAGCAACCGAACCGAGAGGAACTCCGATGAGCCACCCCGTCCCGCAGGGCCTGCCCACCGAGCGCGACGCCGGCCCGTTCACCCCGCCGCGGGGCATGACCCGGCTGCGCGAGGCCCGCCCGGTCAGCCCGCTGGTCTTCCCGGACGGTCACGAGGGCTGGCTGGTCACCGGCTACGACGAGGTCCGCCAGGTGCTGGCCGACACCCGGTTCAGCTCCCGCCAGGACCTCGGTGTGCTGCACGTGCCGTGGGAGACCCCGGGCATGCCGCCGGCCACCGAGCCGTCGCCGCAGATCCCGGGCCTGTTCATCGCCATGGACCCGCCGGACCACACCCGGTTGCGGCGCAAGCTGATCGGCGCCTTCACCGTGAAGCGGATGAAGCTGCTGGAGGAGCACATCGTCGAGATCACCGAGCGGCAGCTGGACCGGCTGGCCGCCCTCACGCCGCCGGTCGACCTGGTCACGGAGTTCGCGCTGCCGGTGCCGTCGCTGGTGATCTGTGAGCTGCTCGGCGTGCCGTACGAGGACCGGGCGACGTTCCAGGCGAACTCGGCCCAGTTCCTGGTCAAGGACCAGTCGCTGGAGGAGAAGATGGGCGCCTGGAACGCGTTGACCGCGTACCTGGCCGGGCTGATCACCGCCAAGCGGGCCGAGCCGGGCGAGGACATGCTGTCCGACCTGGCCCGTGACGAGGACCTGAGCGTCGAGGAGCTGATCGGCATCGCGTTCCTGCTGCTGCTCGCCGGCCACGAGACCACCGCGAACATGCTGGCGCTGGGCACCTTCGCCCTGCTGGAGCACCCCGACCAGCTGGCCGAGCTGCGCGCGGACCCGGAACTGATGCCCGACGCCGTCGAGGAGCTCATGCGCTATCTCGCCGTCGCCGACACGTTCCTGCGCTACGCCACCGAGGACATCGAGCTCGCCGGGGAGACGATCACCAAGGGGTCGACCGTCGTCGTCTCCTTGCTGGCCGCCGGTCACGACCCGCGGCGTTTCGAGCACGGCGACACCCTGGACGTCCACCGCAAGGCCCGCGGCCACGTGTCCTTCGGCCACGGCGTGCACCAGTGCCTCGGCCAGCAGTTGGCCCGCATCGAGATGCGGGCCGGCTTCGCCGGGCTGCTCCGCCGGTTCCCGACGCTACGGCTGGCCGTGCCGGCCGGCGAGGTGCGGCTGCGCACCGACATGAGCATCTACGGGGTGCACGAGCTGCCGGTCACCTGGACGGACACCGCGCCGTAGCGACGCGAACGGTGCGGTTCGCCGTGCACCCGCCCCGGGAAACGACGAACCGCACCGATCGCGACGTGCGGCGTGCCCTGCACACCGGCTGTGTCGCGCGCCGAACCACAGGCTCGGGCATGGGACTGGAGCGAAACCTTGCCGTTTTCCAGTCGTGCAGGTGGGTGGCCCTACAGGCGCACGCCCGCGGCCACCAGTTCCGCGCGAACCCGGCCGGCCAGCAGCCGGGCGCCGCGGAGCTCGGCCAGTTTCAGGGCGTCGCCGAGGATCTCCAGGCCGGTCCCGAGGTCTCCGGCCTGCCGGACGGCGAGCCCCCATTCGTAGGTGGCCCAGGCCAGTTCCAGTCGCGCGGGCGAGGCTTGCAGCACGGACACCGCTTCGGCCAGCAGCGCCCGGCCCTCAGCGCCGCCGGTGACGGCGCCGAGGCAGCGCAGGCCGGCGCCGATCACCCGGGCGGTGCCCCACCGGTACGCCGCGTCCACGGCGGCGGTGGCCAGCTCCTTGGCCTGGGCATGCTGTCCGAGAGTGGCGGCGATCCGCGCGGCCCGGGTCCGCCACGGACCCGTGGAAGGAGTGCCGAGCCCGGCATGCTCCTCCTGGGCCCCGTAGGCCAGCAGCAGGGCCAGGGCGCCGCCGGGATCTCCCCGTTCCGCCTGCACGCGGGTCGCGGAGATCACCACCGGTCCCCACCGCACCGACTCGTCGATGGGGCCGGTCAGGTGCTCGGCCAGGATCGCGGCGGCCGCGTCCAGATCGCCGAGTTCGACCTGCGCCTCGATCGCGATGGGCACCAGCGCGAGACGAGCCCGTAGATTGGCCCGGATCGAGGCGTCGAATCCCTGGGCCAGGGGAATCCGCAGGCCCCGCCGCCACTCCACGTTCGCGGCCCCCGCCAGGGCATAGGCGCGCGCGGCGGTCGCGCCGTAGCGACCGGCCAGGTCCCGCAGCTGGTCGAACCGCAACGCCGCGTCGTCGAGCCGGTCGGTGAGCAGGTAGCCGAGACCGGCGGTCCCCAGCACGTGAGTGGCCCGCGCTTCGGACGCCAGTTCGCCGCGCAGCCCGCGGTCGAGCAGGTCGTTCACCGTCGCGGCGTCGCCCTCGCCCATCATCGCGGGCGTGGCCAACGCCAGTAGCGCGGCCCGCTCTCCCGGGGTGTCGCCCGCGACGCCGAGGGCACGGAGCCGGTCCGCCGCGGCGCGGGCGGCGGCAATCGTCGCCGGCCGCTCGTAACCGATCAGCACGAGCTGGGCCTGCAGCCGCCACCACTGTTCCCGGACGAGACCGTCCGAGCCGGCCAGCGGGGTCAGCTCGGCCACGGCGCGGTCCAGCACCTCCACGGCCTGCTCATGTCGGAAGGCGGCGAACAGCGCGTCGCCCAGCAGGCTCGCGACCCGGCCCTGAGACAGCGGATCGGCCACACCGGGCAGGGCCAACGCCAACCGCCGCGCCGCCGCGTCCGGGTCGGACAGCACCTCGTCGCCGCCCAGCTCCAGAGTCAGGTCACCGCGCTGCGTTGTCGAGGCCGGCTCGCGTAACGCCCGCCGCAGGTAGCTCGCGGCGGTATCCGGGAGTCCCCGCTCACGGGCCGCCCGGGCAGCCGCGCGCAGGGCCTCCACCCGCCAGTGCCCGGGGCCCGGATCGGCGAGCAGCAGATGCGCCGCCACCCGCTCGGGCGGCGCGTTGTCGGCGTGCAGGAGTTCGGCCGCGCGGGCGTGCCAGACCGCCAACTCGGCCGGCGGCATCTCGGTCTCGGCGAGCATCGAACGAATCGAAACGTGGCGGAATCGCGCCGGGTCGCCGGGAGCGACCACGCCGATCCGCGTCAACCGGCCGGCGTGGTCGCGGCCCTCGGCGTCGCTGAGGCCGCTCAGCGCCGCCGCGAGCGGCCATTCGGTGTCATCGCCCAGCAGCACCAGGGCTTGCGCGAGACCGCGGGTCGCGTCGTCCTGTGTGGACAGTCGCCGGACCGCGGCGGCGGCCAGCAGCCCGTCGGCGAACTCCGCCACGCGGTGCGCCTGTTCGGCCGTCGATTCGACGCCGTGCTCGTGCAGCGCCTGAAGGAGTTCGGTCAGCAGCGACGGGTCACCGCCGGCCGCCTCGGCACATGCTGTGCGGAACTCCTCGGCCGCGTCGGGCAATTCCCGCCGTACCCATGCGGACATCGCGGTGGGGGAGAGCTCCGGCAAGGTGATGACCTGGCCGGTGAGGTGCGGCGCTCCGACTGGCCGGGAGGCCATCACCAGCAGCAGCGGGAGACCCCCGATCCGCCGCGCCAGGTAGTCGAACCACCGGAGCGACGGGGCGTCGGCCCACTGCGCGTCGTCGACGACCAACGCCAGCGGTCCGTTCTCACACGCCCGCACCACCAGCTGGTACAAGCCCTGTGACGTCTCGGGCAGCGGCTCGACGTTCGACGCCAGAAGCTGGTGGACGACGGCGAACGCCGTGTCGCGCTCGGCTTCGCCGGCCGTCGCCCGCATCACCCGCATTCCCTCAGCGGACTGCGCGGCGGCCCAGGCGTCGAGCAACGCCGTCTTGCCGATGCCGGCCGGGCCGCGAACCAGGACCACCGAGCCCCGACCGGCGACCGCCGCCGCGGCCAGGCGGCGCAACGTCGACAGCTGCACGTCCCGGTCGTACAGCGCCGTCACGACCACCTCGGAGCGCGGATCCTGGCTGACCACCGGCACAGCGGCGTCCGGACGCAGCAACTCCTCATGCGCCCGCTGCAACGGCGCCGACGGGTCGATCCCCAACTGCGCGGCGAGTTCGGTGCGAAGCCGCGCGTAGACGTCGAGCGCCGCACCGGTGCGCCCCGCCGCGTGCATCGCTCGCATCAACACGCCGGCCAGCGGCTCATGCAGCGGATGCTGGATGAGCAGCCCCGTCACCGTGTCGATCACCGCTGCCGGGCCGGACACCGACAGCTCGGCCTCCGCCCACGCCACGACGGCGTCGACGCGCTGCTGCTGCCACGCCTGGCGAACCGCGTCGGCCCACTCCCCGGACATCCCCGCCAGCGGAGTCCCCCGCCACAACGCCAAGGCGTCACGCAGCAACTCGGCCCGCGTCCGGACATCCCGGTCCGGCTGGCGGGCCTGGGCCACCAGGCTCCGGAACCGGTGCACGTCCACCGAGTCCGGGTCGACGTCGAGCAGGTACCCGCGCGAGCGGCGGACCAGCACGGCCGAGTCGCCGGCGAGGATTCGTCGCAACCGGGCGACGTAGGCGTAGAGCGAGTCCCGCGCGCGGGCCGGCGGCGCGTCACCCCACACCCGGTCGACGAGCGTGTCCATCAGCACCAGCCGGCCGGCGTCGGCGGCCAGCACCGCGAGGATGCCGAGCTGACGAGGCGGACCCAGCGGGATCGACCGACCGGACACCTCGGCCTCGATCGAACCCAGAAGCCTGAACTCCACCGGCCCCCCGACTGCGGTGTCCAGCGCCGGCCGGCGCGCCCGATTGGCGGATGAGCCTGGACTGTGTGGCACAGCAACACAAGCTCGGCGCCGGCTGCCCGGCTGAATCAGGTTACAGCCGAGCATGCCTCTGTCAATCAGCCGAATTCCGGCTGCTGAACAGCGCGTCAGGAACGCGGCAAGGTTTCGGTCAACACCGTCGGGCCACGATCGCCGCCGCGATGTCCGTGCGAACAAAGGACGACGATGAACCTACCTCGACGATGGCGGTCGCATCGCCCGATCGCGGCCGCCGTGGCGGCCGTCTGCGCCGCCGGCCTGCTGATGGCGTCGCCGCCCGGCCTCGCCTCGGCCGCCGGCCCGGACGAGCTGCCCAGTGCCCTGGTCACCCTCGGCGACAGCTTCATGTCCGGCGAGGGCGGCCGCTGGCAGGGCAACAGCGACAACAATGACGACAGCCGCGACGGCACCGACCGCGCCTACACCGGCAAAGGGATCACCAAGTACGACCCGCGCATCGTCTACGGCGCCTCGTACGGCAACGGCTGCAACCGATCCGACTCGGCCGAGGGCCGCAGCAGCGGCGTCCTGTCGGCCCAGCTCAACCTGGCCTGCTCGGGCGCGACCACGGCCAACATCATCAACACGCCCTTCAAGGGCGAGCCGCCCCAGTCCGACCAGCTGCTCGCCGTGCTGAAGACCTACCGTGTCCAGCTGGTCGCCGTGTCCATCGGCGGCAACGACCTGGGCTTCGGCGACATCATCGCGGCCTGCGTCAAGGCGTACCAGTTCAACCGGGATCCCTGCAACCCGGCGCAGCAGGCCGCGGTCGAGCAGCGACTGGGTCCCGCCATGGCCGGGGTCGCGGCGGCCATCGCCAAGATCAAGGCCACGGTTGGCGACGGCGCCCGGATCATCCTGCAGTCGGCGCCTTCTCCGGTGCCCCGCGCGAAGGAAATACGGTACGCGCAGGACGACCCCGACAATCACCGCATGTACGTCGGCGGCTGCCCGTTCTGGAACGTCGACGCGGACTGGGCCCGGAACACTCTGGTCAGCGAGATCTCCACGGCGCTCAGCAAGGTCGCCGCCGCTCAGAAGGTGGACTTCCTCGACCTGCACGACGCCTTTCAGGGGCGGGAGGTCTGCGCCAAGGACAGCAGCCTCGTCACCTCGGCGGCGCCGCCGTCCCCCGTCACCAGCGAGTGGGCGCGGTTCCTGGTGTCCGGCTTGACCCAGGGCCAGCTACAGGAGTCCTTCCACCCCAGCTACTTCGGCCAACTCGCCCTCGGCCGCTGCCTCGCCCTGATGGCCGCGAGGCCGAGCATCCACCAGGCGGGCTGCCTCAACACGCCCAACGCCGGGCCGGACGAGATGTACCTTGACCTGGTGTGACCTTCGACGACTTCGCCGAGCCGTCACGGGCGGTCGAGGAGCGCAAGCACCTTGGCCGCCATGGCGGCCGGGTCGCCGTCCTCGGGCCGGAGCACGAGAGCGGGCTCGGCGGGAACCTCGTAGGGATCGTCGACCCCGGTGAAGCCGGTGATCTCGCCGGCCCGCGCTCGCGCGTACATGCCCTTGGGATCACGGGCCTCGCAGACATCGACGGGCGTGTCCACGAACACCTCGAGGAAGTCGAGCCCGGCGGCGACGTGCCGGGCTCGCACCAGGTCGCGGTCGGCGCGGTACGGGCTGATCAAGGACACGACCGCGACCAGCCCGGCGTCGGCGAACAGTTGGGCCACCTCGCCGACCCGCCGCACGTTCTCGGCCCGGTCCTGGGGGCTGAACCCCAGGCCGGCGTTGAGGCCGTGCCGGAGGTTGTCGCCGTCGAGCCGGTAGGCCGGGCGGCCAGCGAGCACCAGGCGGCGTTCCAGCTCGGCGGCGACGGTGGACTTGCCGGAGGCCGAGAGTCCGGTGAGCCACACCGTCATGCCCCGCGTCGCACGGTCAGCGCGCCCGACCGCGGTGGGGTGCCAGACCACGGACGCGCTCGGCTCGGTGATCATGCCGGCGGCGACGGTGTTGTTGGTGGCGTCGTCGACCAGGATGAAGCTGCCGGTCGACCGGTTGCGGCGATAGGAGTCGAACAGCAGCGGCGCCTGCGTGCGGAGTCGAACCCGGCCGATCTCGTTGAGCGACAACGACTCCGCGGCCTCGTCGCGGTGCAGGGTGTTGACGTCGATACGGTAGGTCAGGTCGTGCACCTGCGCCCGGACCGAGCGGGTGGTGTGCCGCATCGTGTAGCGGGCGCCCGGAGTCAGCGTGGACCGTTCGGTGAGCCAGCAGACCATGGCGTCGATGTCCTGACCGACATGGGGCCGGTTGTGCGGACGGCAGATCAGGTCGCCGCGCGCCACGTCCAGCTCGTCGTCGAGCCGCACGGTGACCGCCTGCGGCGGGAACGCCTCATCGACCGGTTCACCGCCCGGCCCCCAGATTTCCCTTATCCGGGAGGGAAATCCGGCCGGCAGTACCACGACCTCGTCACCCGGCTTGAGCACACCACCGGCCACGGTGCCGGCGTAACCGCGGAAGCCCTGCGCGCGGATCACGTACTGGACCGGCAGCCGCGCGTCGATGAGGTTGCGGTCCGAGGCGACGTGCACCTCCTCCAGGTGATGCAGCAGCGAGGTTCCCTCATACCACGGCATGTTCGCGCTGCGCTGCACGACGTTGTCGCCGTGCAGCGCGGAAACCGGCACGAAAGCGAGGTCGGCCACGGTGAGCTTCATGGCGAACCGGCGGAACTCCTCGCGGATCTCGGCGAACCGCTCGGCCGACCAGTCCACGAGATCCATCTTGTTCACGCACAGCACCAGATGTGAGACGCCGAGCAGGCTGGCGATGAACGCGTGCCGCCGGGACTGCTCGACGATGCCCTTGCGCGCGTCGACCAGGATCAGCGCCAGGTCCGCGGTGGACGCGCCGGTCACCATGTTCCTGGTGTACTGGACGTGTCCGGGCGTGTCGGCGATGATGATCTTCCGTTTGGGCGTGACGAGATAGCGGTAGGCGACGTCGATGGTGATGCCCTGCTCGCGTTCGGCCCGCAGCCCGTCGGTGAGCAGGGCCAGGTTCGGCTCGTCCTCGCCGCGCGCGCGGCTGGTGCGCTCCACCGCGGCGAGCTGGTCGGCGAAGATCGCTTTCGAGTCGTGCAGCAGCCGGCCGATCAGGGTGGACTTCCCGTCGTCGACACTGCCCGCGGTGGCCAGCCTCAGCATCAGAAGTAGCCTTCCTTCTTGCGATCTTCCATGCCCGCCTCGGATATCCGGTCGTCGGCGCGGGTCGCGCCGCGCTCGGTGATCCGGCTGGCCGCCACTTCGGTGATCACCGATTCCGCCGTGGTGGCGGTGGATTCCACGCAGCCGGTGCAGGTGGCGTCGCCGACGGTGCGGAAGCGCACCGATGCCTCGAACGACTCCTCGCCCTCGAGCAGCGTGATGAACCTGGTGCGGGCCAACAACATGCCGTCCCGGTGCACGACCGGACGCCGGTGCGCGTAGTAGAGCGACGGCAGCTCGATGCGCTCGGCGGCGATGTAGCGCCAGATGTCCAGCTCGGTCCAGTTGGACAGCGGGAAGACGCGGATGTGCTCGCCCTTCCGGTGCGCGCCGTTGTAGAGGTTCCACAGCTCGGGCCGCTGGTTGCGGGGATCCCATTGGCCGTACTCGTCACGGAAGCTGAACACCCGCTCCTTGGCCCGCGCCTTCTCCTCGTCGCGCCGCGCGCCGCCGAACGCCGCGTCGAAGCCGTTCTCGGCGATGCCCCGCAGCAAGGTGATGGTCTGCAACCGGTTCCGGCTGGCGCGCGGCCCGGTCTCCTCGACGGCCCGGCCCGCATCGATGTCGTCCTGGACGGCGGCGACCACGAGCCGCACGCCGAAGCGGGCCACCGCGCGGTCCCGGAACTCCAGCACTTCGTCGAAGTTGTGGCCGGTGTCCACGTGTAGCACCGGGAACGGCACCGGCGCCGGCCAGAAGGCCTTGGCCGCCAGATGCAGCAGCACCACCGAGTCCTTGCCGCCGGAGAACAGCAGCGCCGGCCGCTCGAAGGTGGCCGCCACCTCGCGCAGCACGTGCACCGACTCGGCTTCCAGCGCCCGCACCGGGGACAGCTCGTACGCAGTGGTCATGGCGGAACCGCCCTTCACGTCGGAAGGAAATTAGAACAGGTTCTTGTTCTTGGTCAACCGATGCCGCAACCTGGACGACGCCACTTCCGGCAGAGGAGGACCTGATGGACCTGATCGCGCTCGAGGAGATCCGCCGGCTCAAACACCGCTACCTGCGCAGCCTGGACCTCAAGCGCTGGACCGAGTTCGGGCAGACGCTGACCGGCGACGCCACGGCCGACTACGGCACCCCGGTCTACGGCGACCGGCTGGTGCTGGCCGGCCGCGACGAGATCGTCACGTTCATGAGCAGCCGGCTCGGGCCGGAGGTGATCACCGTGCACTTCGCCGGGCAGTCCGAGATCGACATCGACGGCGACGAGGCGACCGGCACCTGGAACATGCTGGACACCGTGATCTCGACCGATCGTCAGATCGTGATCCAGGGCGCCGCGTTCTACGAGGACCGCTACCGGCGCGAGGACGACGGCGTGTGGCGGATCAGCCACACCGGCTACGACCGGACCTACGAGGCGATGACCGCGCTGGCGGACGTGCCGGGCTTCAAGCTCACCGCCAACCGGTGGGCCGCCGTCCGCTGACCTGGTCGGTGACCGCGTCGGCCGCGGCGACCAGCGCGTCGCCGCGGCGGGCGATCTCGGCGCCGGTGATGGCCTCGCCGATGTACAGGGTGAGCACCAGCTCCTGCCGGCCGTCGGCGTCGAAGGTCGGCGCGGCGAGCAGGCTCACCGGGTGCTTGCGCCGCGTCGCCAGGTCCGCGCCGAGGTACACCCGCTCGCCGAGGCTGGAGACCATCTCGCCGACCAGGTCCCGCACCTCGGCCGGCAGGTCGTACGCGGCGACGCCGGCCATCAGCGAGTGCAGCCGCATGCCGGCGGGGGACAGGCTTTCCACCAGATAGCCGCGCTCACGGCACTCCCCGACGACCCGGCGCAGGTGCGCGCGGTCGATCCGGGACGGCAGCGTCGGCGGCCGGGCCAGCCACTCGTCGAGGGCCCGGTCGCCGCCCCACAGCACGTACATCAGCCCGACCGGCGGGGCGAACGGGTAGGTCTGGCCGACCTTGACCGCGGCGGCGGCCCGCGCCGGCCCGCTGCGCTCCAGCACCATGATCTGCTCGCCGACCACCGCGGACGCCGTGCAGACGGTGTCGTAGCGGGTGCTCAGGTCGGCGAGTTCGCGGCGGGCCAGCGCCGCCGCGGTGAAGTCGTGCTGGGCCACGCGTCCCGCGGCGATCAGCGCCGGACCGAGCCGGTAGGCCTTCGTCGCCGGATCGTGCACCAGGTAGCCGCCGCGGGTCAGCTCGGTGGCGATGCCGAGGCAGGTCGGCTTGGCCAGCCCGACCGCGCGGGCCAGCTCGGACAGGCCGAAGCGCCGGCCGGGGTGCGCGACCAGGAAGTCCAGTACCGCCACCACCCGCTCGGTCGGCGGCGAGCGTCGGGTCACCATTGCCAACTTCTAGAACACGTTCTAGCCTGGCCAGGCCGGCATTTGTACCGCATCGGTACATATTTGTACCGCCGTTACCGAGGTGTCAAGGAGCCGCCCGTGCTCACCCAGCCGTTCGCCGACGCCGTCGCCGAGGCCGAGAAGGTCATCGCCGGCGCCCCGCACATCCGGACCGAGCAGGACCTCGTCGAGGGCTACGACTACCTGGCCGGCAGCATCCGGGCGTCGCTGCAGATGGCCTGGGCCTACCAGCGCGACTTCCCGTACTTCGTCCGGTCGACCGGCCCGTACACCAAGCTGGGCCTGGACAACCCGGACACCCTGTACTTCCACGCCTACCTGCGCGACGACTGCGAATACGTGGTGACGGGCCGTCGCGGCAGCACCGCCGACCTGAGCTTCCAGGTGCTCAACGGGGACTACTCGCCGGTGGACGTGCCGGACAGCCTGACCGCGTTCGACGACCGGGCCATCGAGATCGGCGACGACGGCTCCTTCGAGCTGCGGTTCGGCCCGGCCAAGGCGGACGCCGGCCCGAACTACTTCACCCTCGGGCCGGGTTCGGCGATGCTCATCGTGCGGGAGGTGTTCAGCGACTGGGCCACCGAACAGCCCGGCAGCATCCGCATCCACCGGGCCGGCGCGACCGGCGCCCCGCCGCCGCTGACCAAGGACGTGCTGGCCAAGCGCTACGGCGTCGCCGGCAAGATCCTGATCAGCCGGCTGCGCACCTTCCTGGCCTTCCCGGAGTGGTTCTACCTGAAGCTGCCGGTCAACACGATGACCGCGCCACGGGCCACGCCCGGCGGGTTGAGCACCCAGTTCTCCTCGGTCGGCCACTACGATCTCGCCGACGACCAGGCCATGATCGTCACCGTGCCGGTCTCGGACGCGCCGTACCAGGGCTTCCAGCTCGGCAGCATGTGGTACGTGTCGCTGGACTACATCAACCACCAGACCAGCCTCACCGCCGACCAGGCCCGGGTGGACCCGGACGGCCGGATCCGGTTCGTGGTCAGCGAGCGCGACCCGGGGCTGGCCAACTGGTTGGAGTGCACCGGTCACGCCCGTGGCTACCTCCAGATCCGCTGGCAGCGACTGGCCCGCGCGCTCGACCCGGTGGACGGCCCCGAGGTGGAAGTGGTTCCCGTGCAAGAACTTCCGGAGCGGCTGCCGTTCCACGAGCAGAGCCGGATCACGCCGTCGGAGTACGCGGCGCGGATCGCCGCGCGCCGGGCCGCCGTGGCCGACCGGATGCTGGGCTGAGGCGATGGTCGACGGACGGGACAGTGTCGGCACGGTCGAGGACCTGCACGCCTCGGCGACCAAGATCACCGGGCTTGCCGACTTCGGCGACGACGAGTACCGCGACGGGCTGGCCGTGCTGCTGGCGTCCTACGAACGCGACGCCGGCCTGACTCCGTTGGGCAACAAGGTGATGCGCTCCTTCCTGCGCGGCGCCCTGGTGTCCCGGCTGCTCAGCGAGGCCGCGTGGCAGCAGTATCCGGAGCACGCCGAGGTGCCGATCGAACGGCCGATCTTCGTCACCGGCCTGCCGCGCACCGGAACCACCGCGCTGCACCGGTTGCTCAGCGCGGATCCGGCCCACCAGGGCCTCCAGGTCTGGCTGACCGAGGTGCCGCAGCCCCGACCGCCCCGCGAGACCTGGGCCGACAACCCGGTGTTCCAGGCGATCGAGGAGAACTACCGCCGGCACCACGTCGAGCATCCCGAGTTCATGGGGCTGCACTACATGTCCGCCGACGAGGTCGAGGAGTGCTGGCAGCTGCTGCGCCAGTCGATGCGGTCGATCTCGTACGAATGCCTCGCCCACCTGCCGACGTACTCCACCTGGCTGGCCGGCCAGGACTGGACCGAGGCCTACCGCCGGCACCGGCGCAACCTCCAGCTGATCGGCCTGCCGGACCGCGATCGCCGCTGGGTGCTGAAGAATCCCAGCCACCTGTTCGCCCTCGACGCGCTGCTGGCCGCGTATCCCGACGCACTCGTGATCCAGACGCACCGGTCGCCGCGGTCGGTCATCGCGTCGGTGTGCAGCCTGAACCAGCAGGCCAGTGCCGGCTGGTCCACGGTGTTCGAGGGCGATGTCGTCGGGCGGGACCAGTTCGACCTGTGGGCGCGGGGACTGGACCGCTTCACCGCCGACCGGGCCAAGCACGATCCGGCGCAGTTCTTCGACGTGCGGTACCGGGACCTGGTCGGCGATCCGATCGGGACCATGCGGGCGATCTACGCGCACTTCGGGCTGCCGCTGACCGACCGCGCGGAGGCGGCCATGGCGGCCATCCACGCGGACAACAGCTCCGGCCAACGGCAGCCGGCGCACCGCTACCAGTTGTCGGACTTCGGATTGACCGGCGAGGAGGTCGACGAGCGCTTCGCCGACTACCTGCGGGCACAAGGTGGGGACGGACTATGACGATTTTGGATCTGTTCCGGGTGACGGACAAGGTCGCCGTGGTGACCGGCGCCGGCCGCGGCATCGGCGCGGCCACGGCGGTGGCGCTGGCCGAGGCCGGCGCGGACGTGGTGATCTCCTCCCGCACGGAAGCCGAACTGCATGAGGTGGCGGCCCGGATCGAGCAGGCCGGCCGCAAGGCGCACGTCGTGGCGGCGGACCTGAGCGCCCCGGACGCCGCCGCCGCGCTGGCCGGCGCGGCGCAGGAGACCTTCGGGCGGCTCGACATCGTGGTGAACAACGTCGGTGGCACCTACCCGCGGCCGCTGCTGGACACGACCGTCGAATTCCTCGAAGACGCCTTTCGGTTCAACGTGTCCACCGCACACGCCCTGACCGTCGCCGCCGCGCCGGTGATGCTGGCCGGGGGCGGCGGGGCGATCGTGAACATCTCCTCGGTGATGGGCCGGGTGGCCGGCCGCGGCTTCGCCGCCTACGGCACGGCCAAGGCCGCGCTCGCGCACTACACCCGGTTGGCGGCAACGGATCTCTCGCCGCGCATCCGGGTCAACGCGATCGCCGTCGGCTCGGTGGCGACCTCGGCGCTGGACGTCGTGGTCCGCAACGACGAGCTGCGCGGCAAGATGGAAGCCGCCACGCCCCTGCACGTGATCGGCGACGCCGACCACATCGCGGCCACGGTCGTCTATCTGGCCGCTGGCGCCGGCGGGTACGTGACCGGCAAGGTGTTCGAGGTGGACGGTGGCCTCCAGGTGCCCAACCTGGAGTTCGGCCTGCCGGACCTGTGACCGAGGAGGATGCGCCCGTGGGCTATCGGGTGGTGCAGTGGAGCACCGGCAACGTCGGCCGGCACGCGATCGCCGGCATCGCCGCGCGTCCGGACCTGGACCTGGTCGGCGTCTGGGTGTCCACTGTGGACAAGGTTGGGCGGGACGCCGGCGAACTCGCCGGACTGGGACGGGAACTCGGCGTCGCCGCGACCAACGACGCCGAGCAGTTGCTGGCGCTGCGGCCCGACTGCGTCGTGTACACGGCGATGGCCGACGATCGGCTGATGGAGTCGATGGACGACCTCCGGCGCATCCTGCGGGCCGGGATCAACGTGGTCTCCAGCAGCCCGGTGTTCCTCCAGTTCCCGAGGGGAACCGTGCCGGACGAGGTGGCGGAGCCGGTTCGCCGTGCGGCGGTCGACGGCGGGGTGTCGTTGTGGGTCAACGGCATCGATCCCGGCTTCGCCAACGACCTGCTGCCGCTGGCGCTCACCGGGATCAGCGAACGCGTCGACCAGGT
>DATJJB010000181.1:0-4205 GCA_035492655.1 Kutzneria sp.
TCGGGGCCGAGCGCGGGCACGCCGTCGGTCCACTCCATCCGCCGGTACCGGCCGCACCGGCCCTGCCGCAGCGGCGTGATCACGTCGTCGACCAGCCGCGGCCACCACGCCACCGGGTCGTCCCAGGTGGCGAAGTGGTCGGTGGGCACGATCGGCAGGCCGAGCGTCGCGGCGTAGCTGGACTTGCCCGCGCCGGACGGCCCGTCGATCGCGATGATCCTCACACCGTGCGTCGGCCGGACAACGCGCGGCCGAGCGTGAGCTCGTCGGCGAACTCCAGGTCGCCGCCCATCGGCAGGCCCGAGGCCAGCCGGGTGACGGTCAGCCCGGGGAAGTCGCGCAGCATCCGGATCAGGTACGTCGCGGTCGCCTCGCCCTCGGTGTTCGGGTCGGTGGCGAGAATGATCTCCTTGATGTCGTCGGCCCCCATCCGGGCCAGCAGCTCGCGGATGCGCAGCTGGTCGGGGCCGATGCCGGACAACGGGTCCAGCGCGCCGCCGAGCACGTGGTAGCGGCCCTTGAACTCGCGGGTCTTCTCCACCGCGACCACGTCCTTGGGCTCCTCGACCACGCAGACCACGGTGGCGTCGCGGCGCGGGTCCTTGCAGATGCGGCAGGTCTGCTCCTCGGCGACGTTGCCGCAGATCTGGCAGAACTGCACCCCTTCGCGCACTTTTTGGAGCGCGTCCTGCAACCGCCCGATGTCGGCCGGATCGGCCGCCAGCAGGTGGAACGCGATGCGCTGGGCGCTCTTCGGACCGACGCCGGGCAGCCGCCCCAGCTCGTCGATCAGATCCTGTACCGGTCCCTCGTACACGGTCAGAACCCGGGCAGGCTCAGGCCACCGAGGTCGAACCCGCCGCCGAGGCCACCGGCCAGCGGGCCCATCTTCTGCGCGGCCAGCGCCTGCGCGTTGTTGTTGGCGTCGCGCACCGCCGCGACGACCAGGTCGGACAGCGTCTCGACGTCGTCGGGGTCGACCACCTTGGGGTCGATGGTCAGCGCCGTGAGCTCGCCGGCACCGGTCACCGTCGCCGTCACCAAGCCGCCGCCCGCGGTGCCGGTGACCTCCGCGGCCGCCAGCTCCTGCTGGGCGTTGACCAGCTGCTGCTGCATCTGCTGGGCCTGTTGCAGGATCTGTTGCATGTTGGGCTGGCCGGGCTGCACCGCGGCTCCTCTCGTCGGTTTGACCAGCACCAGCGTAGTCGCCGGGTGTGACAGGGTGGCTCCATGGGGCTGGACGTGAAGCGACTACTGGAACTGCACACCTGGCGGGCGTTCGACGTCGACGACGAGGGGCGGGTGCTGGCCGGCTCGGACGAGACCGGCCGGGTGCAGCTCGTCGAGCTGGCGCCGGACGGCACGGCGACCCCGCTGCCGCACCTGACCGGAGTGAGCGCCGCCCGGTACGTGAAGGGCGAACGGGCCGTGGTCGTCGAGCACGACAGCGGCGGCAACGAGCGCGGGCAGCTGTCGCTGCTGCGCATCGGCGACGCGGACTTCGAGCCGGTCGTGCACGACGACCGGTACATCCACCGGCTGGTCAGCATGCGGCCGGGCCGGGTGGTGTACGCGACCAACCGTCGCAACAAGGTCGACTTCGACGTCGTGGTGCGCAACCTGTTCAGCGGCGCCGAGGAGGTCGTCTACGACCGCGGCGGCTACTCGGCCGACGCCAAGCTCTCCCCGGACAGCCGCTACGTGGCCACCACGGTCGGCACCGACCAGGCCAACTCCATGCAGCTGCTGCTGGTCGACACCATGCCGGCGACCGAGACCGACCGGGTGGCCGAGCTGACCGGCGCGGCCGAGGAGACCAACATCGGCCACCTCGGCTGGCTGCCCGACGGCTCCGCGCTGATCGCCACCAGCAACCGGGACCGCGAGTTCAAGGCGATCGCCCGCTACGACCTGGCCACCGCGCGGTGGACCTGGCTGGTCGCGTCGGACAAGCACGACCTGACCGGCTGGCTGTCGCCGGACGGGCAGAAGCTGCTGGTGCTGACCAATGTCGACGGTGTGGCCCGGCTGACCGTGCACGAGGGCGCGACCGGCCGCCAGCTCGACGAGATCCAGCTGCCGGCCGACGGCTGGACCTCGTCCCCGCTGCCGGAGCCGGTGTTCTCGCCGAACTCCCGGTACGTGGCGCTGACCTTCAGCTCGCCGACGATCCCGATGGACGTGCTGCTGGTCGACCTGGAGTCGGCCAAGGTCACGCCGCTGACCGACACCGGTTCGCAGCTGGCCGGCATGGTCGAGCCGACGCACGTCCGGGCCAATGGCCAGATCCCTTGTTTCGTCTACGGCAGCGGCAGGTCCGCGGTGCTGTTCCTGCACGGCGGCCCCGAGGGTCAGTCGCAGCGCCGGTTCGATCCGCTGGTGCAGGGCCTGGTCGCCGCCGGGCACGTGGTCGTGGTGCCGAACATCCGAGGATCCGTCGGCTACGGCAAGTCGTACTACGCGGCCGACGACCGGCGTAAGCGGCTGGACTCGGTCCAGGACCTCGCGGTGCTGCACGACTGGCTGCCGTCGATCGGCGTCGACCCCGACAAGGTGGCGCTGTGGGGCCGGTCCTACGGCGGCTACCTGGTGCTGGCCGGGCTGGCCTTCCTGCCGGAGCGGTGGGCCGCCGGCGTGGACATCGTCGGCATCTCCTCGCTCGTGACGTTCCTGGAGAACACCTCGCCCTACCGGCGGCGGGTCCGGGAGCGGGAGTACGGCTGGCTGGACACCGACCGGGACTTCCTGGAGGAGGCCTCGCCGATGAACAAGGTCGACCAGATCCGGGCGCCTTTGTTCGTGGTGCACGGGGCCAACGACCCGCGGGTGCCGCTGAGCGAGGCCGAGCAGCTGGCCGCGGCCGTGCGCGCCAACGGCGTGGAGTGCGAGCTGGTGGTGCACGCCGACGAGGGGCACCAGATGGCCAACCTGGACAACAAGCTGGCCACCTATCCGAAGGCGATCGAGTTCGTCAGCCGCCTGCTGTCTTAGCCTTCTTCTCGATCGGCACCGCGCCGAGCTCCTCGTTCAGCATCGCGAGGAGCACGTCGTGCGGGTCGCGGCGGTCGACGAGCTCGCCGGGGTCCGGCACGCGGGCCGCCTCGGCCATCATCGACTCTTCGCTCTCCGGCTCCGGTTCCGGCTCGGGTTCGGACGGCTCGTCCGGCTCCGGCGGCAGCGGGATGTCGTCGGCCGGGCCGGCGGTCGGGCGGGCCACCGGCGCGGGCGCCGGGGTCGGCTCGGGCTGCGGGCGGGCGGCCTGGCTGGGTCGGGTGGGAGCAGGACGCTGGCGGGGCGGGGCCGCGACCGGGGCGGCCATCGCGCCTGGTCCGCCGCCTGCCTCGCCGTGCACGACCTTGACCTGCCAGTCGCCGCCGACGACCTTGCTCACGGCCGCCGCGATGGCGTCCTGGTTCTGGGCGGCGGCAAGGCGGCGGGCCAGCGGGGCCGAGGTGTGCGCGATGGTGACGGTGTTGCCGTCCACCGACTGCACGGCGGCGTTCATCAGCATGGCCTGCGTGGACTTGCTGGGGATCGCCGCCAGCAGCTGGGACCACAGTCGACGCAGCGCCGCCACGTCCGTGGCGCCGCCGCTTGCCGGGGCGGCAACCGGTTCCGGCTCAGGCTGAACCTGTGGCTGCGGGGGTTCCGGCTGCCTCGGCGCGGGGGCCTGAGAGACCGGCGGCGCGGGCGGCTGAACCGGCGCTGCTGGAGTCGGCGCGGGCTCGACCGGCGCTGACTGGGCCGGCGCGGGCTGAGCCGCCGTCGGCTGGGGTGCGGCGGCCGGCTCGGGCTCGGCGGTCCGCTGCGACGGCCGCTGGAACTTGCTCGCGACCGGGGCTTCCGCGACCGCCGCCACCGCGCCACCGGCGGCGACCGGACGGTGCTCCAACTGCTCGATCCGTTGCAGCAGTGCGGCATCCGTGGCACTGGCGGCCGGCAGCATCATGCGGGAGCACAGCAGTTCCAGCACCAGCCGGGGCGCGGTCGCGCCACGCATCTCGATCAGGCCGGCGTGCACGATCTCGGCGTACCGGGTGAGCGTGGCCGGGCCGAGGCCGGAAACCTGCTCCTGCATCTGCGCCAGCTCGTCCTCCGGCGCGTTGATCAACCCGCGCTGGCCGGCGTCCGGCACCGCGGACAGCAGCACCAGGTCGCGCAGCCGTTCCAGCAGGTCGGCCGCGAAGCGGCGGGGGTCGTGACCG
>DATJJB010000182.1:0-6335 GCA_035492655.1 Kutzneria sp.
GGTGTCGGAGGAAGCGGCCGAGCCCGCGGCGGGGATTGTGCTGGATTCGGTGCGGATCGAGCTGGAGTCGTTGCGGAAGCACGTGATGATCTTCGCGGGGTCGGGGAGCGGGAAGACGGTGCTGCTCCGGCGGATGGTGGAGGAGTGCGCGCTGCGCGGGGTGTCGGCGATCGTGCTGGACCCGAACAACGACCTGGCGAGGATGGGGGATGCCTGGCCGGAGAAGCCGGACGGGTGGGGGGAAGGGGATGACGGGAGGGCGAAGGAGTACCTGGCGAACACGGAGGTGGTGGTGTGGACGCCGGGAAGGGCCGGGGGTAGGCCGCTGAGTTTTCAGCCGTTGCCGGACTTCGAGAGCGTGCGGGAGGACCCGGACGAGTTCCAGGCGGCGGTGGAGGCGGCGGTGGCGAGGCTGGTGCCGCACGCGGGCCTGACCGGGGCGTCGAAGGCGGCGCTGCGGGGCAAAGCGGTGCTGAGGGAGGCGCTGAAGTACTACGCCAGAAGGGGAAAGCGGGATCTGGGCGGCTTCGTGGAGACGCTGGCGGAGCTGCCGGACGGGGTGAGCCAGCTGAGCACGGCGCCGGCGATGGCGGCGGATCTGGCGGAGACGCTGCGGGCGGCGATGGTGAACGACCCGCTGCTGGGCGGGAACGGCACGCCGACGGATCCGGAGCTGTTGCTGACGCCGACCAAGGGCAAGCGGGCGCGGGTGTCGGTGATCAGCTTCGTCGGACTGGCGGCGGACGAGCAGCGGCAGGGGTTCGTCAGCCAGCTCCAGCTGGAAGTGTTCGCCTGGGCCAAGCGGAACCCGGCGGCGGATCGCCCGCTGGGCGGGCTGATCGTCATGGACGAGGCGCAAACCATTGCCACGTCGGGAAATCTGACGGCGAGCACGCAGAGCACGATCCTGCTGGCCTCGCAGGCCCGCAAGTACGGCCTCGGCCTGATCCTGGCCACGCAGGCGCCGAAAGGCGTGCACAACCAGGTGGTCGGCAACGCGACGACGCAGTTCTTCGGCCGGCTCAACAGCCCGGCGCAGATCGCGGCGGCGACGGAAATGGCGCGGGCCAAGGGAAGCACGGTGGCGGACATCTCCAAGCTGGAGAGAGGGCAGTTCTACGCCACCGGCGACACGTTCGCGTTCCGGCGGATCCGGACGCCGCTGTGCCTGAGCCACCATCCGCCGAGCCCGCTGCGCCTGGAAGAAGTCCTGGACCGGGCCAGAAGAGAACACTAGAAAGTGCTCCCCACCGGCGGTGGGGAGCACTTTCGCATGGAGTCAGTTCACGGTCGAGGCGAGCACGGTGTTGATGCGCTGCCACAGCGCGGCGAAAAGCTCCTCGCGGCGGTAGGCGCGGGGCTCGGTGCCACGGGCGAGCAACGAAAGGTCGTGCAGCTCAAGGAGAGCGGCCCCGGCGGAGAGGTCGTAGACGGGGCGGGCCCAGCCGTTGCTGCACGCGCTGCCGGCGTCGTGGCGGCCGACGACGAAGTTGACGGTCTCGTCGCCGCCGATGCCGCCGCGCTGGATGTCCAAGGCGTACACGGTGTCGCCGGCCCGCTCGACGCGCACGGCGATGCGGGAGTCGCCGACATGGACGGAGCCGGCGAAGCCGCGACGGCCGAGACCGGGCAGGGCGGCGGCGAACTGCTCGCCGAGGTAGCGCAGGGCGGCGTCCTGCTCGGCGTACCGGCTGAAGGTCGCGGGAACGGCGACGGGCTCGGCGAAGTCCTTGGCGCCGTCGATGATGTCGGCGACGGGCGCGGACAGGTCGGACGCCTCGATGCGGGCGGCCAACGACTCGGTGAGGTTGTCGGAATCCCGCAGGTAGGCAACGTGCGGATGCCGCAGAGGCGCTGGCACGGCAACGGAACCGACCAGCACCGGCAGCACGTTCTCGTCGCCGGACTTCACGGCCCGCAGCATGGCCGACGCGAAGTCGTCGACGGACGACAGGAACGGCACGAAGAACCGCACCCTGGCGTCGGGCAGGTCGCCGCTTTCCTTGTGGGACCACCATTCATGCGTCTGCTCGGGCCCGTGCAGCACGGTGAGCCCCCGCTGCCGCCACGCCTCGACCCACTCCCCGACCGCGTCCCGCTGCTCCTCGGCGAACGACACGGCAACGTCGTAGTCCACTCCGACCTCCACTGCTCCGATTGGCTGGGTGCCAGCAGGATCCGGGCCGGATGTCGACGGGAAGTGGACGAGCCGTGGATGAACCGACCGTGCCTGCGTGACGGCATCCCGCTGTTCGTGAGCGCCCTGTACCTGGTCGGCGACCAGCACGGCAACATGCCGGCCACCGTCGAGTGCCCGCCGTACGTCTAACCAGCTGACCGACCGTTTCCCGTTTCCCGTCACGACGGGAAACGGTCACCTAATTGTTTCGCTGATTGACGCGATGAATCCTTGATGTGGGCACCGGAAATCCCGGAATCAATGCCCCGGCAATCACTTTCTCTTGCCTGGAGGATTTGTCATGTCCACTTCTGTGTCCCGTTTGCTCGCGGCCGCCGCGACGGCACTGGTCGCGTTGTGCATCGTTTTCGGCTCGCCGGCCAGCGGCGCGGTCCACCGCCTCGACGGTGGCGACCCGACCCCGCCGCCCACCACGACCAGCGCCACCACCGACGGCGGCAACCCCTGGCACGACTGAGCACACAATTGGCCGGCCGCGACATGCTCGCGGCCGGTCACGTCATTGTGGTCTAATCGGTCGACGCCGTCAGGGGAGGCAACCCGTGACCGAATCGTTCGGTGCGCAGCTGCGTGCCTGCCGGGACGCCGCCGGTATTTCGATGGGGGAGCTGTCCCGGCGGGTCAACTACAGCAAGGGCTATCTCAGCAAGATCGAGAACGATCTGAAGCCGCCCAATCCGACCATGGCCAAATTGTGTGACGCGGTGCTCGGCGCGGACGGCCGGCTCATCGCGGCGGCCCGGGAGCGGCCCACGCTGGACCGCCGGCAGGTGCTGGCGGCGGGCACGATGCTGGCGCTCACCGGCGGCCTGACGCTGGCCGGCGGACCCCGGCCGGTGCTGGACGACAGCGTCCTGGACGGCATGCGGGCGTCGTTCGAGAACCTGCGGGCGCTGGGCGCGCGCACCAGCCCGGTGGTGGTGCTGGAATCGCTGCGGGCCCAGGTCGGCACGGTGACCGCGCTGGCCGGCGAGAACCCGGACCCGATCGGGTCGAGATTGTTGCTGCTGGCCGGGCGGATCGCCGAGTACACCGGCTGGATGAGCCAGGAGGCCGGCGACGAGCCGGGTGCCCTTGCCTGGACCCGGCGGGCGTCGGAGCTGGCGAAAGCCGGTGGCGACACGGAGATCGAGAGCTACGCCTTCGTCCGCGAGGCCGGACTCGCCCTCTACCGGCACGATCCGGTGAGCACGATCGACCTGGCCCGACAGGCCCAACGCGTCGGTCGCACGACCACGCGCACGATGGGCCTCGCACTACGGCGGGAGGCCCAGGGACACGCGCTGGCCGGGGATCGATACGCCTGCGAGAGCGCGATGGACCGCGCCCTGGAACTGCTCAGCCGGTCCACCGAGGACGATCGGCGCTATCCGGTTCTCGGCTCAACCGCGCCGAATCCGATCGGCCTGGCCCGCGGCTGGGCCCTGTGCGACCTCGGCCGGACCGCCGAGGCCGCCGAGGTGCTCGACGGGGAACTGGCCCGGCTGCCGGCCATGTCCCGCCGCAACCGGGCCCGGTTCGGGGTGCGCCGCTCGC
This sequence comes from Kutzneria sp., assembly GCA_035492655.1. Taxonomy (GTDB): domain Bacteria; phylum Actinomycetota; class Actinomycetes; order Mycobacteriales; family Pseudonocardiaceae; genus Kutzneria. The sequence continues at coordinate 3,737 of DATJJB010000182.1, forward strand.
TGGCTCACGCGCTGGCCGGCGAGATCGACCAGAGCTGCCTGACGCTGGCCGACATCCTGGACGACGTCGCCCGTGTTGACTCGGCCACGGTCCGGATGGACCTCCGCGACCTGGCTCGTACGCTGGGCCGCTGGCGCGGGCACCGCACGGTCCGGGAGATCCATCCGTCGCTGAGCCGCGTGCTGCACGGGCACTAACGGCACGCGCACGACAGGTCGGCCCGCTCCGCGCGAACCAGATCCGCCTCCGGCAGACCCAGATCGGCGAACTGCCGCTCGGCGTCACGCCAGTGCGTCACGGCGTTCGCGTGGTAGCCCAGGGCGTGCAAGGTCTGCGCGACACCACGGTTGGCATGGGCCTGATAGATCCGATTGCCCATGCCGGTCGCGAGGTCAAGGGCGGCCAGGAAGGCGCGGCGCGCGTCGGCGAGGCGCGCGTCGGCCAGCGCGGTGCTGCCGCGATCATGGTAGAGCTGGGTTCGGAGATCGGCGTCGGCCACGTCGGCGGCCACGGCCTTGGCGCGCTCCTGATAGCGCATTGCCTCGGCCAGGCGGCCTTGTCGGCGGTGGACGTTGCCGATGTTGTTCAGCGCATGGGCGGTGGCGCAGTCGTCGTGCACCTCGCGGGCCTGCTCGTACGCCTCGGTGTGGCTGGCCATGGCCTCGGTCAGTAGCCCCAGTTCCTGTTGCACGGCACCGAGATTGTTCAACGAGTGGGCCAGGCCCTGCACGTGGCCGATCTCCCGCAGCATGACGGCGGCCGCCTGTTGCTGCTCCAGTGCGGTTTGCTGGCGGCCACGGAGATGGTTGAGGTAGCCCAACATGCTCAACGCGTGCGCCTGCCCGCGAACGTCGTCGCACTGTCGGTACTTCTCCAGCGCCGCAGCGAAATGCGTGATGGCCAGCTCGTGGTCGCCGAGCTCCATGGTGGGAATGGCGACAGCGCACAACGTGGCGGCCTCGCCCCGCACGTCGCCGATTCGCTGCCAGTGCGGCAACGCTTGCTCGGCCAGCGCCCGCGCCTCGATCACCTTGCCGACGCGGTCGTGCGCGGTGGCCAGCCTGAGCAGCACATGGGCTTGCCCGTAATCGCCGGTGACGACCTCGCGGGCCAGCTGCATGGTGCCCATCCAGTCCTCGAACTGGTTGGTCGTGTTGAAGTAACGCCAGATCAGCACGGCCAGCTGCCACGTGTGCTCGGGCAGGCCGTTGTTCGCGGCGTAACGGATCGCGGCGACCAGGTTGCCTCGCTCGGCGGCGATCCAGGCCACCGCCGTGTCGCCGTCGGCGAAGGTGGGCGCGGCGCTCGACTGTCTGTCCACGGTGGGCTGCTGGCCGAGCGGGTAGCCGGCGGCCATGGCCCGGCCCAGTGACACCAGGTAGTAGTCGAGCAGCCGCAGCAGAGCGTCCGATGCGGACTGTGGCTGGGCGGAGGCGAACTCCTTCAACGGATCCAGCATCTGGTACCGGTCCGGTGCGATCTCCTCCAGCAGGCACACCTCGTGCAGTGCGTCGAGCAGCAGTCGGGCCAGGGCGACATCGCTGTCGACGAGCGCCGCCGCGCCGGTCACGTGCAGATCCCCGGGCGCATGCCCGAACAGTCGAAACGTTCGCTGCTGCGCCGGATCCAGCTGCTGATACGACGCCTCGACCGCCGCGCTGCCGCTCAACTGCCGCAACAGGTGCTCCAGCGGCCACCGGTCGTGCCGCCGGAACAATGCCGCCGCGACCTTGATCTCGACCGGCAGGTAGCCGCACCGCTTGACCACCTCGGCGACCTCGGCCGCCTTGCCGCGGACCCGATGGGCGCTGGTGAGCACGCGGAACATGGTGATGGCGTCCTCCAGCGGCAGCGGCGACAACCGCACCGGCTCGCCGGTGTCCGGGTCGCCCATCCGCCGGCTGGTTATGATCGCGAAACAGCCTTCCACCTGCGGCACCAGCGCCCTGACCTGGTCCGGTGAGAAGGCGTTGTCCAGCACCACCAGCCGCCGGGTGCCGTACAGCTCCTGCTGGTACCGCGCGGCCTTCGCGCTCTCCAAGGACGGAATCTGCTCCGGCGGCACACCGAGCTCGAGCAACAGCCGGGTCAACGCCTCGGAGGTGGTCATCGGCGGCACGTTGGGCGTGAACCCGTTCAGCTGCACCAGGAACTGACCGTCCGGGTGGCGGTCACGCAGTCGGTACGCCGCCTCGATCGCCAGACCGCTCTTGCCCGAGCCGGGAGCTCCGCTGACCCACGCCGCCGGCCCCGGCACGGCGGCGATCGCGTCCAGTTCGGCGGTCCGTCCGGTGAACATGGCCGGTCGGGACGGCAGTGATCCGGCGGGCTCGCCCTTCTCCGCCCGGGCCAGCAGATTGCGCAGTTTGGGGCCGGGTTCGAGATGCGCGTCGGCCAGCGCGGCGGCGGTCTCCCGGAAAACGCGGATCGCCGCCACATCGTCGCCGCCGGCCAGCAACGCCCGCATGAGCAGCTCGGCGTGCTTCTGCCGGGACGGGTCGGCCCGTACCACCGGGCGCAGCCGATTCCGCGCCGACCTGTGGTCGCCGGCGGTCAGCTCCAGCTCGGCCAGGTCGCCGACCGCGTCGAGCCAGGCGTC
>DATJJB010000183.1:0-12193 GCA_035492655.1 Kutzneria sp.
CCCGTTCGAGTCCGGTGCCGGGTGTTGGGCGGCGGAGCCGCCGACACCGGGGCGGAGCTACTACGTCGAGTTCCAGATCGAGGATGAACTCGAGTGGGGAGCGCAGGTTCGGCCTGCGTCGGGTGATGGGGTCCCGCTGTCCACCGCGGGTGACGATGTTCGGTTCCGAGCGAGGTGTCAGGCGATCGACGGTGGACTGGTGACGCTGTCGGTCGGGGACAGCCTGGTGATGGTGGAAGTGGCAGACGCCCCCACGAGCCTGGTGGCGGGCACGGTGCTGGAGGTCGTGGTCGACCGGCGAGCGGTTCGACTGTTTCCCTACGAGCTCTGACTGAGGACACGATGGCCCAACGTGGCGACACGGGTCTGTCCCCCACCTGAAAGCCGCAGGTGGCGGCCGATAGCCGCAAGGGTGGGGCGGTTGTCCCGACTTCCGGCGGTTACGGGTGCCCGGTTCCTCCTCTTACGGTCGAAAGCTTCCGGTGCGCTCGGTCGAGGAGGGGTGGCTGTGGGGCAATTACCGAGAAGACAGCTGGTGGTGGGAGCGGTAGGGGTGGTGCTCGCCGGGGTGTTCGTGGCCCTGCCGGGGACGGCGGAGGCGGCGGCGAATGTGCTGAAGGCGGAGAAGGCGGTGACCCGGTCGTGCTTCGCTGCGGAGCTGCCGCAAGGGGCGCAAGGGACCGACCGCCGGGAGTTCACGTCCACAGTGGACGGACTGGTGCAGGCGAGGCTGAAGCCGACCAAGGGCGTGGAAGGCGACTGGGATCTGGCGGTGTTCGACAAGGCCACGGGGAGTGTGGTGGCGGCGTCGGCGGCGTTGCGTAGTCGCGAGGTGGCGGAGAGCTTTGTGAAGAAGGGGCAACAGCTCGTCGTGCAGGCCTGTCGGTATGCGGGCCAGGCGAAGACGGTGGAGCTGGGGGTGGACTTCCTGGCGATCACGCCGCAAGGCACACCGACCACGCCGCCGGAGCTGGTGAGGGTGGAAACGCCTACGCGGGCGGAGAAGAACCGGCTGAACACGCTGGGACTGGACGTGACCGAGAAGGGTGACGCTACGGGCGTCGAAGTGGTGCTGGCGGATGCCAAGGACCGCAAGACGCTGCAAGACGCGGGGTTCAAGTCCACCATCATCGAGCCGAACCTGGCGCAGAAGTCCATCCAAGACGCGGCGGCGGACCGGGCCTACGCGGCCAAGACGGAGAGCTCGGCGCTGCCGTCGGGGCGGACGACGTACCGGCACCTGTACGACTACGAGTACGAGATCAAGGAGCTGGCCCGCAAGTACCCGAACCTGGTGTCGGCCTTCACCATGCCGGAATCCACCTGGGAAGGCCGCGACGTGGTCGGCCTGGAGATCGCCACGGACGTCAAGAACATCAGTGACGGCAAGCCGGTGGACTTCACGATGGGCGTGCACCACGCCAGGGAGTGGCCGGCCGGCGAGCACGCGATGGAGTTCGCCTACGAGCTGATCAACGGCTACGGCCACGACAACGCGATCCGGGCGCTGGTCGGCAAGACCCGCAACATCGTGGTGCCGATCATCAACCCGGACGGCTTCGACATCTCCCGCGAGGCGGAGCCCAAGGGCGACTTCAGCCGGTTCGACTACGAGATGAAGCGCAAGAACTGCAACGTCAACGACTCGCCGCCGCAGTACGCGACCGGCGTGTGCAAGGCGAACCCGGGCGGCCGGGTGCGCGGCACGGACATCAACCGCAACTACGCCGGCTTCTGGGGCGGCCCGGGCGCCGACCTGAACTGGAGCTCGGACACCTTCCGCGGTTCGGCGCCGTTCTCGGAGCCGGAGTCGCGCAACGTCCGCTGGCTGGTGTCGTCACGCCAGGTGACGAACCTGATGACCCTGCACACGGTGGCGGCGCTGGTGCTGCGCGCGCCGGGCATCGCCGACACGCGGCCGCCGCTGGACGAGCCGGCGTATAAGGCGCTGGGCGACAAGATGGCTTCCCGCAACGCATACACCAGCGAGCCGAGCTGGCAGCTGTACGACACGACCGGCACCACGGAGGACTGGTCGTACTGGACCACCGGCGGCTGGGGCTTCACGATCGAGGTGGGCGGCAACGGCTTCCACGGCCCGTACGCGGACAGCGTCGTCGCCGAGTACGAGGGCCTGGCCCCGGCGGCGGGCGCGGGCAAGGGCGGCAACCGCCAGGCGTTCCTGGACTTCCTGAGCAACGCGGCCGACCCGGGGCAGCACTCCACACTGATCGGCTCGGCGCCGAAGGGCTACCAGCTCAAGCTGCACAAGACGTTCCAGACACCGACGTCGCCGGTGATCCAGTCGGACGGCTCGACCGCGCCGCCGATCTACTACACCGACGACCTGAACTCGACGCTGACCACGACCGGCGGCCGATTCGCCTGGTCGGTCAACCCGTCGACCCGGCCGTACGTGGCCGGCCGCTACGGGCGTGATCCGCGCGGCCCGGTCCAGCCGGGCTTCACGGTGACCAACCCGCCGGGTGTGCCGCCGATCAACCAGGACTACCCGAACAACACGACGGCGGAGAGCTTCACCTTCCACGTCGACGGTCTGCCCAAGGCCGACAACGGCAAGCTCAGCGTCAACATCAACTGGGCGCACCCCACCACGGACTGGGATCTGTACGTCTACGACGCCGCCGGCAATCTGGTGACGTCGTCGGCCAACGGGAACACCACCTCCGAGCACGCGGTGTTGTTCGATCCGCCGGCCGGCGACTACAAGGCGGTCGCGGTCAACTTCGACCAGACCGACCCGAACGCGGTGGACGACTGGACCGGCGACGTCTCGTTCGCCGCGCCGATCCCGGCCACCTACGGTCCGAAGGAGGCCTACCAGCTGACCTGCACTTCCCCCAAGGGCAAGCTGGTCGGCGTGGCCGACGTGTTCGCCGACCGCGGCCAGACCGTGGACGTCGGCGAGGTCTGCACCCGCTCGGCGCACGCGCAGAAGCAGCGTCTGTCGGGCTGGGCCCGGTAGGCAGAAGTTCGCGGTGCCACGCCGAAGTGCGTGGCACCGCGAACGGGTCAACGCAAAATTAGAACCACTGCTGCTGCGGGCCGCCGTTGCAGGTCCACACCTGGATGGTGCCGGTCAGCGTCTTGCCGTCGAAGGTCTGCGCGTCCAAGCACTTGGTGCTGTCCAAGCCGTTGTGCAGGGTGTGGCTGGCCGGGTCGAGGACCCACAGCTGCTGCGAGCCGCCGTTGCAGTCCCACACCTGGATAGTGCCGGTCAGGGTCTTGCCGTCGAGCGTCTGCGCGTCCAAGCACTTGGTGCTGACCAGGCCGTTGTGCAGCTGGCCGTCGGCGACGCCGGTCCAGGACTGCTGCGTACCGCCGTTGCAGTCCCACACCTGCATGCTGCCGGTCAACGTCTTGCCGTCGAGCGTCTGCGCGTCCAGGCATTTGGTTAGGGTCATGCCGTTCTGCACCGGCCCGGCGTGGGCGCCGACCGTCTGCTTGATCCACGGGGTGAGGTCGTCGGTGCGCACCTCGGTGGAACCGGAAGCCGTTGCGGTGGAACCGAAGCAGCCGTGCTGGGCGGACACGCTGCTGATGGCGACGACCTGGCCGTTGCGCAGTGCCGGACCGCCGGCGTCACCCTTGCAGGTGTCGACGGAAGCGGAGACGCCAGCGCTCACCGCGGTGACGGAGCCGACGCTGTAGGCGCCGGCGTGCGGCTGGAGCGGCGCCCACATCGAGGCGGTGCGGCCGTAACCGACGACGGTCAGGCTGTCGCCGACGGCCGGGGCGGTGACGCCCAGCGGCGCGGCGGCGATGTCGGTGACGGGCCTGGACAGCTGGGCCAGCACGAAGTCACGTTCGGTCCGCGGCGTCAACGAGGTGATCGTGGCGACCTCGCCGTTCGGGAAGGTCGCGGTGCTGGCCTGGCTCGGCGCACCGGCCTGGACGGTGCCGGGCGAGGCCGGGTCGTCGGCGAAGCAGCCGGCCGCGGTGGCCAGCCAGCGCGGGGCGACGAGGAAACCGGTGCAGCCGTGGCCGTTGGCCGAGGTGGGCGCGCCGACGGCGACCTTGGCCAGGTACGGGTAGTCGGTGGCCGGCGGGGTCGAGGAGCCGCCGCCGGTCGACTTGATCTCCAGCAGGGTGGCCGGGTCCGGGCCGGCGCCGACGCCGACGCCGGTCCAGCCGTTCTTGTCCACCGGCACGGTGCTGGTCTTGTCGTTGACCGTCACAGTGGCCTGCACGTCGTGGTTGTCGCCCTTGACCTGATAGGCGTTGGGAATGTTCAGGGTCAGGTCGCCGACCGGCCCGTCGATGCGGAAGCAGTAGTGGTACAGATCGGAGCCGTGGTCACCGGGCACGTTGGTGCTGCGGACCTCGATCAGGCCGGTGCCGCCGCACGCCACGAAGGTGATGTGCCCGTCACCCTTGAGCAGGGTGATCCCCCGGTCAGCGAGAACCTGTGCGGCGCCGGGATATCCGTAGTCCTCGACGGCCGGCGACTGGCCGGTGTCGGCGGCCGCCATCGGCACGGCCGCGGCGCCGCACAGCGCCATCGCGCCGAACACCGTGAGCAGACGGGGAATTCTTCGCATGACAGATCGCTTTCTCTTTGGTGCTCAATGGTTTCCGGATGGTCACTGCTGGTGCGGCCGCAGGTAGACCGACTCGCCCGGGATCGAATGCCGGAACGTGTTCCGGTTGTCCTTGATCACCTGAAGGATGATGTTCGGGTCGGTCAGGTCGGCCGAATTGGGGTGCTGCGCGAACATCCGGGCGCCGGCCCGGATGGCGGCCTCCTTGTCCGGGCCCCAGTGGTTGTTCGGCGAGATGTCGTGGTACAGCTTGCCCGCGGCGACCAGCTCCGTCTCGCTGAGGCCACAGGACGCGCCGACGTAGCCGTAGTGCAGGTTGGACCAGAAGTCGAAGTTGAGTTCCTCGTCGGTGCCGGGGATCGGGAAGTAGGGCTCGTCGGTGTCGATGCCGTTGCCCTGCAGGATTTGCAGCAACCGTCCTTTGTGGTCCCACTGACCGTCGGTCCTGACCTGAAGCGCGAACAACGCGAGACCCGCGCCCAACGCCACCTTGTCGCAGTTGCTCAACGACTTGCACCGCGAGATCCCGGCGCGGATGGCGTTGCCCATGGGGCTGTGGGGGTTGTTGACCAGCTCGCCCTGCATGAACTGCATGGCCATGTCCCACGCCTGGTTGTCCGGGATCTGCTTGTCCGCGTCCACACACGTTGGCGGGCAGTCGAGTCCGCCGGTGACGCCGGGCGCCGGCGGGGCGTCCTCACGGCCGGTCACCTCCCGCCGGGCCGCCTTGGCCACGGCCTCGAACGCGTCCTGGGCCGCCTGCGCCGCCTCGGCGGCCGACTTCTGGGCGGCGTCGGCGTCCTGACGCGCCTGTGCGGCGGCGGCCGCCGCTTCGGCGGCGTAACCGGCGGCCTGCTCGGCGGAAGCCTTGGCCGCGGCAGCGGACTTGTCCGCGTCGGCGGCCGCGGCCTGCGCGGTCTGTGCCGCCACGGAGGCCTGTCGGGCGGACGCCGAGGCCTGATCGGCCGAATTCTGCGCGGCGGTGGCGGACTGGGCTGCGGCGGTCGCGGCATCGTGCGCGGCCGAAGCGGCATTGGCCGCGTCGGTACGGGCCTGGTCCGCGGCCGCCGCGTCACCACGGGCGTTGGCGGCGTAGACGGCCGCCTGGGCCGCCTGGTTCCTGGCGTTGGCCGCGGTCTCGGCGGCGTCGGCCAGGTAGCCGTCGATCTGCGCGTTGTGCACGGCGGCGTCGGCGTCGCGCTGGGCCGCCGAGTACTGGTCGACCTGGAGGAACTGCTTCACGTACGACCAAGGGCCGGAGAGCGCGGCGTTGGCCGCGGCCTTGATCTCGGGACCGCCGTTGGTGGCCAGCACCTGCGCGGCCACGCGGCCGTCGTCCTCGGCGGCCCGGTACTGACCGGTGGCCAGGAACGCCTGGACGTCATCCGCGGTGCCGTTGAGCGCCTTGTTCGCGGCGGCCTTGGTTGCCGGCCCACCGGTGTTGAGGATCTTCTGCACGGCGATGCGGTCGTCGTCGACCTTGCCCGGGTAGGCCCGGGTGCGCAGGAATTCCTTGACCTGGTCATAGGTTCCGGCCAGCACGGCGAGCGCCGCGGTGCGCTGCGCGGGAATCGTTGTGGTGTCGGCGATCGTCGTCACGCTGGCCCGGTCGTCCTCCTCGACGGCAGTCGAGAGTCCGATGTGGACGAACGCGGCGACGCCGGCGTCCGTGTCGGACAGCGCGGCCAGCGCGGTCGACTTCACCCACGGGCCACCGGTGTGCCAGAGGCGGGCGGCCACCTTGCGGCCGTCGGCCACGACGGTCGCGGCCGGGGTGCCGACGGCCTGCGCCTCGGCCAGTAGACGCTGCTCCTCGGCGTCGAGCTGGGCGGCCTGACCGGCCTGCCACTCGACGGCAGCCTGTTTGTCCCGCTCGGCCTGCGCCGCGTCGGCGGCGTCCTGCATGCCCTTGTTCTGTTGCGCGGTAAGGCGTTCCGCGTCGGCCGCCCGGGCGGTCGCGGCAGTGGCCTTGGCCTGGTCGGCCGCGGCCTGCGCGTCGTCGGCGGCGGTCTTGGCCGCGTCGGCGTCGGCCTTGGCCTCGTCAGCGGCGTGATCGGCGTTGTAGGCGGCGTCGGCCGCGGCCTGGGCGGCCTGCGCGGCGGCGTCGGCGTGTGCCGCCGCCGCGTTGGCCGCGGCCTTGGCCTCGTTCGCGGCGGCCTGGGCCTGGGCGGCGATGGACCGGGCGGCGTTCGCGGCGCGGGTGGCTTCCCCGGCGTAGGACCGAGCCCGGTCAGCGGCCCGCTTGGCTGCTTGGGCACTGGCGCTGGAGCTGTCCGACCACTGGGCGGCGGAGTCGGAATACCCGCCGGCCAATGCCGCGTCGTTCGCTGTGGCGGCAGCCTCGGACACGGCCTGGATCGCGAGGTCGAGCGCGTTCAGCGCGTCACCGAGGGCGGAGACCGCACCACGGGCGCCGTTCGCGGCGGCGACGGCGTTGGCGGCCGCCTGTCGGGCGGCGTCCCGGATGCCCGCGGTGTTCCCGGCGTCGAGGTGGGCCGCCGCGGCGGCATTGCGGGCCTTGGCGGCGGCCTGGCCGGCCATCGACGCCGCCCACGCGGCCTGCTGCGCCGCGGCGGAAGCGGTCCGTGCGGCGGAAACGGCTGCCGTGGCGGCGCTGATCGCGGTCTGGGCGGCGGACGCGGCCGCGTTCGCCGCGTTGGCCGCACGGCTGGCCGCGTCGGCGGCCTGGCCGGCAGATGCCTTGGCCGCTTCGGCCTCCTCGGACGCGCGCTTGGCCGCGTCCTTCGCCGCCTGCGCGGCGGCCGCGGCACGGTCGGCCGCGTCCTTGGCCGCAGCGGTCTGCTCGGTGGCCCGCTGCCCGGCCGCGTGGGCCAGGTCGACCAGTTGCGAGATGCTGAGTGTCTCCTGGTCCCGCTGCGACGCGACCTGCCAGCCGGTCTCCAGGAAGTAGCGGACGTCGTCCGGCGTGCCGTTCAACGCGGCATTGGCCGCTTTGCGAACCTCGGGGCCGCCGTTGTTGAGCAGGTTCTGCGCGGCGATCCGGTCATCGGTGACCTGGGCCTGCTGCACGCCGATCCCGTTGAAGACCTCGATGTCCTGGATGGTGCCGCTGAGCGCCTTGTTGGCGGCGGCCTTCACGGCCGGCCCGGTCGCCGCGGAGAGCAGCTGGGTCGCCTTGACGCGCTGGTCGGTCTGCCACGGCTGGGTCCACCCGGTGTCGAGGAACGTGCTCAGGTCCGCGGGCGTGCCGGACAGCGCCTGGTTGGCGGCGTTGCGGGTGGCCGGGCCGCCGCCGGTCAGCAGCCGCTGCACCGCGATCCGGTCGTCGGCGTTCCGGCACCGCGCCAGAACCGTCGTCAGGAACGCATGGACGTCGTCATCGGTGCCGGCCAGCGCGGTCTCCGCGGCCGCCGCCACCGCCGGGCCGCCGGCCGTGAGCAGCGCGGCGACCTGCACCCGTTCGCTCGGCGGCGGTGTGTCGGCGTTGGCCGGCGCGGTCAGCGCACCGGCGGTGATCGCGGCCACGCTCAACGCGGCCACGGTTTTGATCCACAGCAGTCTCAACGCACTTCCCCCTGTTGCCCGAACCAGTCTCAGGACTGCGGCGGGCGGCGGCAATCCGCCGAAAGCACTATAAGCGTTGTGACGCAGCATGTTTTCGACCAGGCTCGAATTGATCCAATGTGGACCGTCGTAATCGAGCACCTGTCGACAAACAAAAAGACGCCGCGCGAACCGCGCGGCGTCTTCGTGGTCGTGTTCGGTCAGAACTCGTCGGACTGGGTGAGCTCCTGCTCCAGGGTGTCGGCGCGGGCCACCAACAGCTCCAGCGGCCGGGCGAACTCTTCGAGCACGCTCAAATCCTCCAGCGGTGCGGCGTGCTTGAGCAGGGCCACGCCGTCCACCACGGCCGCGCCGCCGACGGTCGCCTCACCGGCCAGCTCCAGCAGCCGGCGCAGGTCGATCGCGTCGGCCCGGCCGACCGGGGAGGAGATCTCCAGCCACTCGGCCCCGTCCGGGTCGGTCACGTGGTGCACGGCCACCTGCTGCGTGCGGTCGCCCTCGCACTCCAGCCGGAACCGAAGCCACGAGCCCGTCTCCTCGAGCACCTCGTGCCGGGTCCGGACATAGTTGATCACATCGGTCCAGGTGGTCACTCGTCTCGCCTCTCACTGCCGGTCCGCCAAGCCGTCTAGAGCATCCCATGCCGGCAGGCGGCGCCAGCACAGAACCACCGCCGTCAACCTACTTCGTGACCGGCCCGAGCAGCAGGGTCATCAGGGCCTGTTGGACGGGCTCGCGCCCGGCGCCGTTGGCGATCATCAGGGCGGACTCGATGACGGCGCTGAGCACGAGCTGGGACAGGGCCGGCACGGAGGAGCCGGCCGGGAGGAGGCCCTCGTCGACGGCCCCGGAGAGCATGGACGTGATGATGCCGAGGCCGTGCCGGCCCTCGATCTCCCGCCAGGCGGCCCAGCCGAGCACGGCCGGGGCGTCGGTGAGGCCGATGCGCAGCACCTCGGGCCGCTGGCAGATGTCGAGGAAGCACTCGACGCCGGCGGCCATGGCCACGAGGTGGTCGGTTGAGCCGGCGACCACGGCGGAGATCTCCGCGGTGATCTCCGCCTCCAGCTGCTCGAACACGTCGCGGAACAGGGCCTGCTTGTCGGTGTAGTGGTGGTACAGCGCCCCCCGGGTGACGCCGGCGGCCCGCACGATCTCGTCGGTGGACACGGCGGCGTAGCCCCGCTCGGCGAACAGGCCCCGGGCGGCGGTGGTGAGGGCGGACCGGGTGGAACGGGTGCGTTCCTCCTGGCTACGGCGTGGTGGCACCGAGAAAGTTCACCACGAGCCGGCCGAGCGCCTGCGGCTGGTCCTCGGGCAGGAACGTGTAGCTGTCGTCGATCAACTCCAGCCGGGCGTCGGGCAGCACGGCGGCCAGCCGCTCGGCCAGCGAGACCGGGAACAGCCGGTCCTCACGGGCCCAGGCCAGCAGCACCGGCCGGTCGAAGCCGCCGAGCCGCTCGGCGGCGGCCAGCGTGTACCGGTTGTGGACCGCCGTCGCGAACCGGCGCAGGTCGGCGCGGATCGCCGGGTCGCGGCGGGTCGGCAGCAGGTAGGAGTCGACGATCTCGGCCGGCGGCTGGCGCTTGGCCACCCAGCCCAGGGCGATCGGCAGCCGGTGCAGGGCCTTGATCCGCATCGACTGGACGAGCAGCCAGGCCGCGCCCGGCATGCGCAGCAACTTCGGCAGCGGCGCGAACACCGACGGGAAGAACGCCTCGAAGCAGTCGCACGAGGCCAGCACGACACGCCCGATCCGCTCCGGATGGTCGGCCATCACCAGTTGGGTGAGCGCCCCGCCGGTGTCGTTGGCGATCACCGTGACGTCGTCGAGGTCCAGGGCGGCCAGGAACTCGGCGATCAGCGCGGCCAGGCCCGGCGGCGTGAGATCGGCCTCCGGCACCGGGACCGAATGCGCGCCCAACGGCCAGTCCGGGACCAGGCACCGATAACCGGCGCCGGCGACGATCGGCACGACCTTGCGCCACAGGTCCCCGTTGACCAGCAAACCGTGCACGAAAACGACGGGCGGGCCGGACCCGACGTCCCGATAGCGGATCCGGCCACCACTGAGCTCGATCTCTCTGCTGTCACTCCCCATGCCGTCAACATACAGACAGCCGGTATGTAAGTCGAGAGCCGACCGCCACTCACAACGGGGCACTTCCGGTCAGTGTGAGCAGGACCCCTGGCAACATCGGGCCAATCCCCACGCCGCATTGCGTAGGTTTGACACACATCGCCGATCATCCCGAGGGGGCGCCGTGGAGACCGGGACCGAACATCCGCAGCCGAGGTTGGCCCGGCACCTCGCGATGGCCGAGGTGTACGCCGACCAGACGTTGTCGCAGCGCTTCGCCAGCGACCTGAACCATCTGTTGGCCGAGACCAAGGAGACGCCCCGAAACCCGTCGTCCACCTGGGACGACTGGCACGCCGCGGTCACCCGCGCGCTCGGCCCGTCGCTCACGGACATGGTGCTGCCGGACGCGCCGGCCACCGCCCCGGTCATCCCGCCCACCCAGCGGCACCTGTGGCGCAATCGCTTGCGGGCGATGCACGACGCCGTCACGAGCGAGCCGCAGCCGTGGCCGGAACTGCGTATGACGGTCGCGCGCCTGTACCTGGACCTGCTCGCGGCGGGCGTCTGGGAATCCGGCGAGGAGTGGCGGCCGGAGCTGCGGGACGTGGTGTCGACGCTGCCCCTGCGTGACGGCGAGAGTGCCCCGGGCCAGCTGGAGTCGTACCTCAGCTCGTTGATCGCGGTGTGCCTGGCGCTGCTGTGCCAGGAGGCGGACCTGTTCGGCAGCGCCCCGAACGACGCGATCGCCAAGTCGGCGTGGGACAAGGCGGCGGAGATCGCCGCGTTCGCCGACGCCGAGCAGGCCGAGCGCTACCTGTACCACCCGGACCAGCCCTACGCCCGGGTCGTCACCCGCACCGACGTGGACTGGGTGATCGAACTGGCGGTGGACTCGGCCGACGACCCGCACGCCGAGCTGCGGGCGGCGTTCGAGAGCGCCGGCCTGGACGTCGAGTTGATCGACGGGGTCTGGGTCTCCAAGGGCACGTTCCGCAACCCGCGCCGGGCCGCGGCCCGGATCGCGACGCTGGTCGGCGACCAGTGCGTGACCATGGCCTACAACGACAAGCGGGCCAGCGTGATCATCCGCAACGGCCGTGAGGTCGTGGTGGCCGACTCGACCGCCCCGCGCTGGCGCTACTACCGGCTGACCACGCTGGCCACCCCGGAGTCGCTGCTCGGCGACGCCGAGGGCCTGCCGCCGACCAGGGAGAACGACCCGTTCCGGCCGGTGCCGGCCCGGGTCGCCGCCCTGTTCGAGTCGGCCGGCGTGAACTCGCAGCACATCCTGATGCTGTTCGACAGCTTCCGGCCCCGCCTCCGTTAGCCCAGCACCCTGATCGGCTCGCCGGCCACGAACGCGTCGATGTCCTCGACGGCCTCGGTGAAGTAGCGGGTGTAGTTGGCCCGGGTCACGTAGCCGAGGTGCGGCGTGGCCAGCACGGTCGGCAGTGTCCGAAGTGGATGGTCGAACGGCAGTGGCTCGAGGTCGAAGACGTCGAGCCCGGCCCCGGCCAGCCGCCCGGCGGCCAGCGCGGCGATCATGGCGTCGGTGTCCACGATCGCCGCCCGCGAGGTGTTGACCAGCAGCGCGGACGACTTCATGGTCGCCAGCGCGGCCGCGTCGACCAGGCCACGGGTGCGGTCGCTCAGGGCCAGGTGGATCGACACGATGTCGCTGCCGGCCAACAGTTCTTCCTTGGACGAAGCCAGTACCGCCCCGACCTCCTCGGCTCGTTCGGCGGTCAGGTTCTGGCTCCAGGCCAGCACTTCCATGCCGAACGCCTTCGCGATGGCGGCCACGCGCGTGCCGATCTTACCCAGACCGAGCAGGCCCAGCGTGGCCCCGGCCAGGTCGGTGCCGATCGTGCTCTGCCACGCCCCCGCGGTCCGGAACGCCGCGTTCTCCGGCACGAGGTGACGGCACAGGCCGAGGATCAACGCCCAGGTCAGCTCGACCGGCGGCGTCGAGGCACTGGCCGTGCCGCACACCGTGATCCCTTGGGCCGCAGCGGCTTTCAGG
>DATJJB010000184.1:0-7128 GCA_035492655.1 Kutzneria sp.
ATCGCGCGCAACCCCAACCGCCGGGACAAGCGGCTGTGGACCGACTCCGGCGAGGGCGAGAAGATCGTCGGCTACGTCGGCGACAACGAGCACGACGAGGCCGGCTTCGTGGCCGGCGAGATCGACCGGCTGGTCGACGCCGGCACGTACACCAACGGCGACATCGCCGTCTTCTACCGCACCAACAACCAGTCCCGGGTGTTCGAGGAGATCTTCATCCGCCTCGGGCTGCCGTACAAGGTCGTCGGCGGCGTGCGGTTCTACGAGCGGCGAGAGGTCCGGGATGCCTTGGCCTACCTGCGGGTGCTGGCCAATCCCGACGACGCCGTGAGTCTGCGGCGCATTCTCAACGTGCCCAAGCGCGGCATCGGCGATCGGGCCGAGGCGTGCGTGTCGGCCCATGCCGAGCAGCAGCGGATCGGCTTCGCCACCGCGCTGCGCGAGGCCGCCGCCGGCAAGGTCGCGCTGCTCAATCCCCGGTCCCGCAACGCCATCTCCGGTTTCGTGGCCATGCTCGACGAGCTGCACCAGGCCGTGGAGCGGGGCGACGAGGTGGGCGACATCCTGGACCAGGTCCTCGACGTCACCGGCTATCGGGCCGAGCTCGAGGCCAGCGACGACCCGCAGGACGCCTCGCGGCTGGACAACCTGACCGAGCTCATCACCGTGGCCCGGGAGTTCACCCAGTTCAACCTGCCCGAGCCGGACGAGGACGATCCGGTGCCGGTCAACAGCCTGGACGCCTTCCTGGAGCGGGTCTCCCTCGTCGCCGACTCGGACTCCGTGCCCGAGTCCGACGACGGCGTGGTGACGTTGATGACCTTGCACACCGCCAAGGGCCTCGAGTTCCCGGTCGTCTTCTCCACCGGTTGGGAGGACGGCGTCTTCCCGCACTCCCGGGCCCTCGGCGATCCCGCCGAGCTGGCCGAGGAGCGCCGGTTGGCCTACGTCGGCATCACTCGTGCCCGCGAGCGCCTCTACCTGTCGCGCGCCCTCATCCGCTCGGCCTGGGGCCAGCCCGCCGCCAACCCCGAGTCCCGCTTCCTCGGCGAGATCCCCTCCGACCTCGTCGAGTGGCGTCGCGTCGAGCCCGAGCGGGCCGCTCCCACCGTCACCACCACCTGGGGCCGTCGGTCCTCCTCCTTCGGCGAGGCTCCCACCCGTGGCACCCCCGCCTTCGCCAAGGGCTGGCAGAACACCCCCACCCTCGAGCTCGAGGTCGGCGACCGCGTCAACCACGACAAGTACGGCCTCGGCACCGTCGTCGCCACCGACGGCTCCGGCCCCCGGGCCACCGCCACCATCGACTTCGGCTCCGCCGGCACCGTCCGCCTCATGCTCATCGGCGGCGTCCCCCTGGTGAAGCTCTGACAACTGATACTGAAGCCGCCTTCAGTATCACTCCGTCGATATAGTGGTACTGAACTATCACTAGGCCGGGTGATGTGCTACCTAACTCGCCTTCGGTATCATTGTGGTACTGATTGGGGAGTTGGTAGCCAATGCTTGTCGACGCGTTCGGCGTCCACCAGCGCAAGCACGTCGTGCGCAGCGAGCGCGGCTACCTGGCGTTCGTGCCACCGCAGCTGCCGCCCGAGGTCGTCTACGACACCGCGCTGGTGCGCCGGCTGTCCGTCGCCGACCGGGCGCTGGGCCAGCTCGCCGGCGTCGGCCGTACGCTGCCCAACCCGTACCTGCTGGCCCATGCCATGGTGCGGCGTGAAGCGGTGCTGTCCAGCCGGATCGAGGGCACCGTGGCCACGCTGTCCGACCTGGTGCGCTACGAGGTCGAGCCGGCCGCAGCCCAGGCCGACGACGTCGCTGAGGTCTACAACTACGTCGCCGCGATGGAGCACGTGCTCAAGCCCGACCGGCGGCTGCCGCTGAGCCTGCCGCTGCTGCGGGAGGCCCACGAGATCCTGTTGTCCGGGGTGCGCGGCGGCTACGCCACTCCCGGCGAGTTCCGGCGTTCCCAGAACTGGATCGGCCCGCCCGGCTGCGTGCTGGACACCGCCACCTATGTGCCGCCGCCCCCGGACCGGATGTGGGAGTGCCTCGACGCGTTCGAGAAGCACATGCATGTCGAACACGAGCTGCCGCCGCTGATCACCATCGCCTGCCTGCACTACCAGTTCGAGGCGATCCACCCGTTCATCGACGGCAACGGCCGCGTCGGCCGGCTGCTGATCGCGCTGCTGCTCGTCGAGTGGGGTCTGCTGCCCGCGCCGCTGCTGGACCTGTCCGCCTACCTCGAGCCGCGCCGCGACGAGTACTACGCGCGGCTGCTCGCCGTGACCATCGACGGCGACTGGCCGGGGTGGATCTCCTTCTTCCTCGATGTCGTCGCCAACCAGGCCGCCGACGCCCTGTGCCGGGCCCAGGCCCTGCACGGCCTGCGTGAGGAGCTCCGGGCCCGGGTCACCAACGTCCGTTCGTCCAGCCTCGCCCCGCGCCTGGTCGATGCCCTCTTCGAGTCGCCGGCCATGACCATCAACCGGGCCGCCGCCATGCTCGGCGTCACCCATCGCGGTGCCACCCTCAACGTCGAGCGGTTGGTCGAGTCCGGCGTACTGACCGAGGTGTCCAGCACCGGCCGGGCCCGACTGTTCCTCGCCAAGGACGTCCTTCGGGTGCTGGGCGAGGGCTAACGCAGGGCGTGGCGGGCGTAGGCGCGGACGTCGGCGTCGGGGTCGGCGAGGGCTTCGGTGAGGACGGTAACGGACTCGGCGGAGGCGGGGAGTTGGCCGAGGGCGCGGACGGCGGCGCGGCGGACGTTGGGGTGGGGGTCGGCGACAGCGGTGAGGAGCTGGCCGGTGTCGGCGACGGCGGTGGCGGCTTCGCGGACCTGCCAAGACGGGTCGGTGAGGGCGTCGGCGGCGAAGGGCAGCA
This sequence comes from Kutzneria sp., assembly GCA_035492655.1. GTDB lineage: Bacteria > Actinomycetota > Actinomycetes > Mycobacteriales > Pseudonocardiaceae > Kutzneria. The sequence goes on from DATJJB010000184.1 coordinate 2,890, forward strand.
GGGTGGCGGCGCCGGAGGCGAGGGCGGCGGCGCGGACTAGGGGGTCGGGGTCGGTGGCCAAAGGGATCAAGGCGGTGTGGGCGGCGGGGCCGGCGATGGAGCTCAGGCCCTGGGCGACGGCGGTGCGGACCTCACGTGACGGGTCGGCGGCAGCGGAGGCGAGGGGAGCGGCGGCGTCGAGGGAGACGAGGCCATGGACGGCCTCGATGCGGACCTCGGGCTCGGTGTCGGAGAGGCCGTCGGAGAAGGCGGTCGAAGAGCCGACTCGTAGGGAGCGCAGGAGGTAGAGGGCGGCGGACCGGACGGCGGGTTCGGCGTTGTGCCCGGCCCGGAGCAGCTTGGTGGTCAAGGAGTCAGAAGCGGTGGCGACCTCCACCAATTCCCGCAATCCGGCGGCTGCGGCCTGGCGAACGACGGGGGAAGGGTCGTTGAAGGCATCCGCCAGGGCCAAGGCGAAGCCGATCGGGGTGGTCTCGGTAAGCGTCTGGACGGCGGTGAGGCGGACGGCCTCTACGGGACTGGCGAGGTACGGGCGGAGGTCGTCCAGGGACGGCGAGGCCTCGGCCAACGCCAAGAGGGCGACGAGGTCGGGGGACCCGGTGGAGGTGGGGGAAGCCTTGGGGGCCAACGACACGGGGGCCACCGAACTGGGCAGGTGGCGGGAGAGGAGGGTGGCGGCACCGCCGGTGGGCACGGGGAATTCGGGGACGGGGACCACATACGGGGCGACGGGGCGGCGGATGAACTCCATGGCGCCGTCGGGGGCCTTGCGCAGGTTGAGATGGGCGAACCACTCGGCGTCGTCGCGGGCGGGGTGGTCCATCCGGTCGTGGTAGAGGCCCCAACGGGATTCGGTGCGAACCAAGGACGAACGGGCGGCCATCTCGGCGCAGTCGCGGATGAAGGAGACCTCGGCGCAGCGCATGAGCTCGTGCGGGGTGCGAGCGCCCATACCGGCGATCTCGGTGCGCATGCGGGAGAAGTGCTCCAGCGCGATCTCGAGACGGTTGGAGCTCTTTGGCGGCGCGACGTAGTCGTTGACCAGGCGGCGGAGCTTGTACTCGACCTGAGGCTGCGGCGGACCGTCTGGATTGGACAGTGGACGGTAGATGAGCTCGTGGGCGTCGGAGATCTGGTCCTCGGGCAGGGAAACCAGGGGAACGTCCAGCGAGGCGGCATGGGTGCCGGCGAGGTCGCCGAAGACGAAGGCGCCGATCATGTAGTTGTGCGGCACGCAGGCGAGATCGCCGGCGGCGTACAACCCGGGGACCGTGGTCTGACCGTTCTCGTCGACCCACACGCCGGACGCGGAATGCCCGCCGCACAAGCCGATCTCGGAGATGTGCATCTCGACGTCATGGGTTCGGTAGTCGTGCCCGCGGCCGGCGTGGAAGGTGCCACGGGTGGGCCGCTCGGTGGTGTGCAGGATGCCTTCGAGAGCCCGTACGGATTCCTCGGGCAGGTGGGACAGCCGGAGGTAGACGGGACCGCGCTCGGAGTGGATCTCCCGCGCCACCTCGGCCATCATCTGGCCGGACCAGTAGTCGCAGTCGACGAACCGGTCGCCGGCAGCGTTGGACTGGTAGCCGCCGAAGGGATTGGCCACGTAGGCGCAGGCGGGACCGTTGTAGTCCTTGATCAACGGGTTGATCTGGAAGCACTCGATGCCGGAGAGCTCGGCGCCGGCGTGGTAGGCCATCGAGTAGCCGTCGCCGGCGTTGGTGGGATTCTCGTACGTGCCATAGAGATAGCCGCTGGCCGGCAGACCCAACCGTCCACAAGGGCCGGTCGCCAACACGACGGCCTTGGCGGAAACGGTGACGAAGTCGCCGGTGCGGGTGTCGAAGCCGACGGCCCCGACAGCCCGGCCGTCGTCGGTGAGCACGCGGACGGGCATGACGCGGTTGGTGATGGTGACCAGGGACCGCATGCGCTTCTCACGCAGCACCCGGTAGAGCACCTTCTTGACGTCTTTTCCTTCCGGCATCGGCAACACGTAGCTGCCGGACCGGTGCACGCGGCGCACGGCGTACTCGCCGTAGGAGTCCTTCTCGAACTTGACGCCGTAGCCCTCCAACCGCCGCACCATGTCGAAACCACGGGTGGCGGTCTGCATGATGGTGCGCTGGTTGACGATCCCGTCGTTGGCCCGGGTGATCTCGGCGACGTAGTCCTCGGGCGTGGCCTTGCCCGGGATCACGGCGTTGTTGACGCCGTCCATGCCCATGGCCAACGCCCCGGAGTGCCGCACATGGGCCTTCTCCAGCAGCAGCACGGAAGCCCCGCGCTCGGCGGCGGAGATCGCGGCCATGGTGCCGGCGGTGCCGCCGCCGATCACCAGCACGTCACAGCTCAACTCACGGCGTTCGGTCACGAAGTGCTCCCCAGTGCGGCCAGGATCTCGGCGCGGGCGGCGGAGTTGTCGCCGTCGCCGCGCGGGAACGGGACGTCCACAATGGACCTGATCGAGCGGCCGCCGAGCACGGCGACCCGGTCGCCGAGGAACACGGCCTCGTCGACGTCGTGGGTGACGAAGACGATGGTGGTCGGCTGCTGGGACCAGACGTCGACCAGCAGCAGCTGCATGGCCCGCCGGGTCTGGGCGTCCAGCGCGCCGAACGGCTCATCCGCCAGGATCACCCGCGGCCCGGAGGCCAGTGTCCGAGCCAGCTGCACCCGTTGCCGCATGCCGCCGGACAGCTCCCGTGGCAGGTGGTCGGCGTAGCCGTCCAGGCCGACGCGCTCGATCCAGGACAGCGCCTGGGAACGCCGGGAAGTCCTTGACACGCCCCGAATGGCCAGCGGCAGCTCGACGTTGCGCCGCACGCTGCGCCACGGCAGCAGCCCGTCCTCCTGGAACACCAGGGCCCGCTCGGCCGAGGTGCGCACGATGGGCCGGCCGTCCAGGGTGATCGTGCCGGCCGACGGCCGGTGCAGGCCGGCCAGCGTCCGCAGCACGGTCGACTTGCCGCAGCCGGAGCCGCCGACCAGCACCAGGATCTCACCGGCCTCGATCTTGAGGTCGATGCCGTGCAGCACCGCGGTTTCCCGATAGCCGACGGCCAGGTCCTCGATCAGCATCATCGCGCGATCTCCACTTCGCGAGGCAGCCAGCGGGTGACCCGCCGGCCGACCAGTTCCACCGCGGCGGCGCTGCCGAAGCCGAGCAGCCCGATGCTGAGCATGCCGACGATCACGCCGGGGTAGTCGACCACCGTGTAGGCCTGCCAGGTCCGGTAGCCGACGCCGTACTGGCCGGAGATCATCTCGGCCGAGATCACGCAGATCCAGGCCACGCCCATGCCGACCGACAGGCCGGAGAAGACGCCGGGCAGCGCGCCGGGCAGCACCACGCTCCACAGCACCCGCCGCCGGTTGCCGCCCATGGTCAGCACGGCTTCCTCCCACACCAACGGCAGCGCGGCGACGGCGTGCCGGGTGGACACCATGATCGGGAAGAACGCGGCAAGAAAGGTGATGAACACGATGCCCTGCTCGTTGCTGGGGAACAGCAGGATGGCGATCGGCACCATCGCGATGGCCGGGATCGGCCGCAGCACCTCCAGCGGCGGCGACACGATGTCGCCGGTCAGCGCCGATCGTCCGACGGCGACGCCGATCGCCACGCCGGCCAGCGCCGCCAGCGCGAAGCCCATCAGGATGCGGACCAGGCTGTCGCCAGATCCTGGTAGTACAACGGGGTTTGCAGCTGGTAGCCGAGATCCTTGGCCACGTCGACGACCGTCGGCAGCCGGTCGAAGTGCAGCCAGAAGTTCACGTGCAGGCTCGTCAGCAGTTGCCATAACAGCAGGGCGGCGACCAGGGAACCGCCGCGCAGCAGGTGTTTTCTCATGCCAGCCTCAGTGCGGTGGGATAGTCGACGATTCGGGAACCGGCATGGGCCGAGACGTACGACCGCGCCTCGGTCTCGACGTCGAACGGGTGCAATCCGTTGTCGTACACCCAGAAGGACTTGTCGGCGAACCAGCGGGTGCCGGTGACGGCGTCGTCCACGTAGGCGGCGCGCACCTTCTTTCCGCTGTCACGGATCAAGCGCAGCAAGGCATCCGGCGACGCGGCAGTGACCGTGGCAGCGTCACCGGCGAACCACACCTCGCCCGCGTTGGACGGTCGATGGGGCGCGGGAACGGAGAGTTTGGCCAGGGCGGAGCCGTCCACGAAGGAGGAAAGATCCAGCCCCTTGATGCCGCCGATCGACCGCAGGAACGGGATGTCCTG
>DATJJB010000185.1:0-43046 GCA_035492655.1 Kutzneria sp.
CCCCGGCGGCAATCAGCTGCGGATCACCATGGCCACCGGCCAGAACCAGCTGGTTCCCGGACCCGTCGGCACGATCCGGTTCGACCTGCCGGCCGGGTCGAAGGAGGTGGTGATCTGGTTGCCGTACAACGAGATCACCGAACTGGTGGCGCTGCGCACCGACGCCCCGATCGAGCCGGTCACCGCGGACCGCCGGGTCTGGCTGCACCACGGCAGTTCCATCAGCCACGGCTCCAACGCCGCCAGCCCGAGCAGCACATGGGCCGCCCTCGCGGCGACCAAAGCCGGGGTCGAGCTGATCAACCTGGGCTTCGGCGGCGCTTGCCTGCTGGATCCGTTCACCGCCCGGGCGATCCGGGACACCGCGGCCGACGTGATCACCCTCAAGCTGGGCATCAACATCGTCAACGCCGACCTGATGCGCCTGCGCGCCTTCGGTCCCGCGGTGCACGGCTTCCTCGACACCATCCGCGAGGGCCACCCTTCGACGCCACTGCTGGTCGTCTCCCCCATCTACTGCCCCATTCACGAGGAGACCCCCGGCCCCGCCATGCCCTACCTGGACGGCGACCGCCTTCGCTTCCGCGCCACCGGCGAACCCGCCCCCGGCAAGCTCACCCTCGCCGTCATCCGCGAGGAACTCTCCCGCATCGTCAAGCAGCGTGCCGCCGATGACCCCAACCTGTACTACCTCGACGGCCAGGAGCTCTACGGCGAGGGCGACCCGGCGCTGCCCGACGACCTCCACCCCGACGCCGAGACGCATCGCCTGATCGGCGCGCGCTTCGCCGAACTGGCCTTCCGCGGACCGCTAGCCCAGGTGATCGGCCAGTAGTTTCGTGACGCGGGCGAAGGCGTCGTCGGCTGCGGCGGGGCGATAGGTGTCGCGCTCGTGGCAGAAGAAGCCGTGCGGGGTGTCGGGGTAGACGACGAAGTCGTGGTCGATGCCGTCGAGTCGGGCGGCGATCTGGTCGAGGACGGCGGGGGTGAAGAGGTGGTCGCCGTCGCCGACGAGGAAGAGCAGTCGTCCCTTGATGCCGGGAGTGAGGTCCACGGTGGGGGTGGGGCGGCCGAGGGGGATGGTGTCGTCGGTGAGCCAGCCGGGGTAGAACGTGGCGACGGCGGCGAGGGGGAAACGGGTGGCGGCGTAGTAGGCGAGGTGGCCACCGACGCTGAGGCCGACCATGCCGTGGGGGCCGGGGAAATGGGCGAGCAGGGCCTGGAGGTCGCGGTCGACGGTGTCGCGGGTGACGTGCGACAGCAGTTCGAGGCCACGGGAACGGCCTTCGGCGGTGGCGGGTAAGGCGATGCGACGGCCGGAGCGGTGGTAGAAGTCGGGCACGACGGCGGTGTAGCCGAGGGCGGCGATGCGGTCGGCGACGGCGCGGACGTAGTCGGTGATGCCGAACATCTCGAAGCCGACGAGGACGGTCGGGCGCGGACCGGGCTCGGCGGGCTGGGCGACGTAGGCGGACATGGGCTCGGCCGAGCCGTCGACGGACACGTCGAGCCAGTGGTTCTCGATCTTCACGTGGCGACGCTAACCGGCGGCTAGGCTGCCAACCAGCTGCTGTTCTTGCTAGTAAGACGGGTACCAGGATGAGTGAGCTGGCCGATCTGCTGCGCACCCGCCGGGAGGCGCTCCAGCCGGCGGACGTGGGACTGCCGCCGCACGGCCGTCGTCGTACGCCGGGGCTGCGGCGCGAGGAAGTGGCCCAGCTGGCCGGGATCTCGACGACGTACTACACGTTTCTGGAGCAGGGTCGGGATGTCAGCCCGTCACAGCAGATCCTCGACGCCCTCGCCGGCGCGCTGCGGCTGACGCCGGCGGAACGTGACCACATGCGGGCCTTGGTGCACGGTGCGCGTGAAGAGCGGCCGCCGGAGGTGCTCGTGCCGGGCGTGGCGGATCTGGTGGACCGGCTCGACCCGCATCCGGCGTATGTCAGCGGCCGGCACTGGGATGTGTTGCACGCCAACAAGTCGGCGTGTGCATTGTGGACGGACTGGCCGACGCTGCCGCCGGCGGAGCGCAACATCCTGTGGTGGACGTTCGCCGATCCGAAGGCGCGGACGGTGCTGGTCGAGTGGGAGGCGGAGGCGCGGGCGCAGCTGGCCCGGTTCCGCGCGGCGGCCGCGCGGCATCCGGACGACCCGGCGTACGAGGCATTGCTGGAACGGCTTCGTTTGTGCAGCAAGGAGGTTCGGGACTGGTGGCCGCGGCACGACATCGCGCCGCTCAGCTCCGGTCGCAAGGTGCTGCACCATCCTGAGCTCGGCCGGCTGGATCTGGGGCTGCTGGTGCTCCAGGTGGCCGACGACCCGGAGCAGAAGCTCGTCACGTTCCGGGCGGGGCCGGCGGAAGCCGACCGGATCGCGACGTTGCTTCACTCGAAGGGCTGATCAAATGATCTTGTACGGCGCGTCTGCCGTGAACGTTCACGAACAGTGCGCTGCACTGCCGGCATGCGTATGTCACCACTGGTCCGCACCCTCGCCGCGCTGACGGTGGGCTGTGCGGCGCTCACCGCCACCCCCGTCATCGCCTCCGCCGCCCCGGCGGCCGTGCACGCGCCGGCCAAGCACAAGATGAAGGTCCAGGCCGCCGCGGCCAAGGGCAAGGTCAAGAAGGGTGAGCACACCCAGGTCAAGGGCCGGATCGACGACCTGGCCCGGTCCAACGCCACCGGCACGGAGACGCTGTTCGTGCAGCAGTTGCAGGCCGGTGTCTGGGTGAACGTCTTCAGCGACACCTGCCGCCCCAACGGCGCGTTCGACATCGACGTCAGCTTCAACGTGTCGGCGACGCTGTCGCTGCGGGTCTACCACCCGGAGAGCACGCTGTACGTCTCGGCGTACTCCGACGTGTTCGCGCTCGTCGTGATCTGACCCAGACGATCTGACCCTGTCGGCCGAACGGCCGACGTGCGTCGTCTGATCAGCGGCGCACGTCGGCCGTTCACCCTCTGTGACGGCCACCCCGAGAAGCTCACGCTGTGCAGTGTCCAGCCGTCGAGCGGAAGCGGGGTGACCGACATGACTCTCCTGTACGAGCCGACCGCGGTCATCGCGGTCGGCCTGATGACCGCCATCCCCGACGAGCCTCGGGTGGCGACGACGCGGGCCAACGCCATCGGCGCGCTGGCCCACGACGACGACGCGGTCCTGGTGCTCGGCCCGTCCCTGCCGCTGCACACGGCGCTCGAGGTGGCGACCGAGGCCCGGCTGGCCCGTCCCGGCGCCGGCATCGTCCTGCTCCGCCACGTGATCGACGACGACCTGCTGGTGCGCGCGATCCGTGGCGGCGTGCTGGTCGTGGTCGACGCCAACGACTCCACCGCCGTGGCCAACGCCTGCCGGCACGCCCACCCGGCCGAGGTGTCCTACCGGCCCGGCCAGATCACGGTGGTGCTCGGCGCCACTGGCGGCTGCGGCAAGACCACGGTCGCGATCAACCTGGCCGCCGTGCTCGCCGCGGAGGGCGCGCAGGTCTGCCTCGTCGATCTGTCCCTGGACACCGGCGGGACGGCCGCGGCGCTGGGCATCGACCCGGTGTCGCCGCTGGTCACGCCGTACCGGCCGGGCCTGGACTGCGCGTTGGCGCAGGCCAAGCCGGGCGACGTCGAGCGGTTCTCGCCGATGTTCGTGGCGGAGCTGCTCGTCGCGCTGGAAGGCGAGTACGACCACGTGGTCGTGGACACGCCGACCCGGTTCACCGAGCAGGTGCTGACCGCGCTCGACACGGCCCGCCACCACGTGCTCGTGGGCACGTCCGAACGCCCGTCGCTCAAGGCCATGCGGCTCGCGCTGGACATGCTCGACCTGCTCACGTACGACCGGCGGGGGCGCCGGATCGTGCTCAACCGCGTGGATCCGGCGATCCGGCTCGGCCCGCGGGAGATCGACGCCGTCGTGCGCAACCGCGTGGACGGCGAGCTGCCGGCGACCCGTGCCGTGCCGGCGTCCATCAACCAGGGCGTGCCGCTGGCCGCCGCTCTCCCGGACCACCCGTTCAGCCGGTCCGTGCGCCGGTTCGCCGCAACGTGCATCGACCACTGCTGACGTCAACCCAACCGGTAAAGGAAACGCGCCATGATTGAGCAGATCCGTGCCGCCCGCGAGAACGAGAGCGGCTTCACCCTGATCGAACTGCTGATCGTCATCGTCATCCTCGGCGTGCTGGCCGGCATCGTCGTGTTCGCGGTCAGCGCCTTCAACAACGACGGTGTGGCGGCGGCCTGCAAGGCCGACGCGAAGAACGTCGAGGTCGCCAGCGAGGCCTACTACGCCAAGAAGGGCACCTGGTCCCCCGACATCGCGACGCTGGTCAGCAACAACTACCTGAAGCAGGCCCCGGCGACCGGCAAGTACACGATCACCTACACCCCTGGCACCGGCACCACCGAGGGCACCGTGACCGGCACGATCACCGGCGGCGCTGCCTGCTACCCGACTCCGTGACCGTCCACTGAGGAGGGCCGGGCGACCGGCCCTCCTAGCACTTTCGTTGGGAGGAAAGCGATGCACGGACCGGAAGCGGGCGGCCGGGTCGACGGCCTGCTCGCCGAACTCTGGCAGGCCGGCGGCACCGACCTGCTGCTCACCGCCGGCATGCCGCCGCAGCTGCGAGTGCACGGGCAGCTCACGGCCGTGCCAGGCTGGCCGCCGCTGACCGGCGAGCACACCGACGCCCTGCTGGCCGAGCTGCTCGACGCCGATCAGCAGGAAGCGTGGAAAACCGTGCAGGAGTACGACTTCGCGTTCAGCTGGCGGACCGACGCCCGAGTCCGTGGCAACGCCTTCACCCAACGCGGCAGCACCACCGTGGCGCTGCGGATGATCCCGATGGCCGTGCCCACCATGGAAAGTCTGGGCCTGCCGCCGGTGCTGAGCGACTTCGCCCGCCGGCACCAGGGTCTGGTGCTGGTGACCGGCCCGACCGGCTCGGGCAAGTCGACCACGCTGGCCGCAGTCGTCGACCGGATCAACACCGAGCGGGCCTGCCACATCCTCACCGTGGAGGACCCCATCGAGTATGTGCATCGGCACAAGCGGGCCGCGGTCAACCAGCGCGAGGTCGGGACGGACACCCCGTCCTTCCCGCACGCGCTGCGGGCCGCCCTGCGCGAAGACCCGGACGTGCTGCTGGTCGGCGAGATGCGCGACCTGGAGTCGATCCGCTTCGCGCTGACCATCGCCGAGACCGGGCACCTGGTGCTGGCCACCCTGCACACCAACGACACCGCCCAGTCGCTGGCCCGGATCATCGACGTGTTCCCGGCCGAGCAGCAGGCGCAGGTGCGGGTGCAACTGGCGGCCGCGCTGACCGGCATCGTCTACCAGCGGCTGCTCCCCCGCATCGGCGGCGGGCTGGTCGCCGCGTACGAGGTGCTGGTGGCCAACTCGGCCGTGCGCAACCTGGTCAAGGAGGGCAAGACCAACCAGCTGCGGAACTCGCTGGTGACCGGACAGCGGGAGGGCATGGTGACCTTCGAGCAGTCGCTGTCGGCGCTGGTGCAGGGCGGCTGGGTGACCTACGAGGACGCGGTGGCACGCAGCCTGTATCCGCAGGACGTGCAGCCGCGGCTGCGGGCGGGGGCGACGGCATGAGGCCCCGGAATCCCTTGCGTGACTTCGAACGCGTCGACCTGAGCGCCGTCGCGCCGGACCCGGCGGCCACCGCGCTGCTGTCCGAGCAGCAGGCCCGTGCGCTCGTGGCGATCCCGCTGTCCGTCGACGGTGACGGTGTCGTGGTCGCCGTGGCCGAGCCGACGCGGGAGGTGCTGGACAAGCTCCGCGTCGCGATCGGCCGGTCGATCACCGCCCAGGTGGCCGACCGTGCCGACATCGAAGGCGTCATCGGCAACAGCTACCGCGCACTGTCCGGCATCGGCTTGCAGGTCAAGGAGTTCGAGGCCCGAGACGCCGTCCGCCGCAACCAGGTCCGGGCCGAGGGCATCGGCGTCAACGAGGACGCGCCGGTGGTCCACGTGGTGCAGATGATCATCACCCAGGCGCTGCGGGACCGGGCCTCCGACATCCACATCGAGCCCGGCGACGAGCGCATCCGGGTGCGCTACCGGGTCGACGGGGCCCTGCACGACGTGCTCGACCTGCCGGAGTCGATGGGGCCGGCGGTGGTCAGCCGGATCAAGATCCTGGCCGGCATGAACATCGTGGAGCGCCGCCGCCCGCAGGACGGCCAGATCAGCACCGAGGTGGAGGGCCGGGCGGTGGACATCCGGGTGTCCACCCTGGCGGTGGTCGGCGGCGAGAAGGCGGTGCTGCGGCTGCTGGACAAGAGCCGGCCGCTGTACCGGCTGGACCAGCTGGGCATGCCGGCGGCGATGGTCGAGCACTACACCACGCTGCTGCGCGCCCCGTACGGCATGCTGATCTGCGCCGGCCCGACCGGCAGCGGCAAGACCACCACGCTCTACGGCTCGCTGGGCGAGATCAACAGCCCCGACCGCAACATCATGACCATCGAGGACCCGGTCGAGTACACCTTCCCGTCGATCAACCAGATCCAGATCAGCGAGGCGGCCGGCATCACCTTCGCCGGCGGGCTGCGGTCCGTCCTGCGCCAGGACCCGGACGTCATCCTGGTCGGCGAGGTGCGGGACGTGGAGACCGCGCGGATCGCCGTGCAGTCGGCGCTGACCGGGCACCTGGTGCTGTCCTCGCTGCACGCCACCGACGCCGCCTCGGCCCTGCACCGGTTGCTGGACATGGGGATCGAGAACTTCCTGGTCGCCTCGTCGGTCAGCACCGTGCTGTCGCAACGGCTGGTGCGCCGGATCTGCGGGCACTGCCGCTCGTACTACCAGCCGACAGCCCAGGAGCTGGCGTTCCTGGACGCGATCGGCGGCGCCGCCCCGCCCGGCGGTTTCCTGCACGGCTCGGGCTGCAACTTCTGCGCCCACACCGGATTCCTGGACCGAATCGGGGTGTACGAGATGATGCCGGTCACCGACGGCGTGCGGGAGCTGGTGCTGGAACGCGCGCCGCACGGGGAGATCCGCAAGCTGGCCCGTTACGAGGGCATGCGCACGCTCCAGGACGAGGCGGTGCGGCTGGTCGGCGAGGGCGTCACCAGTCTGTCCGAGGTGCTGCGGTCGGTCTACCTGCCCGGGGTGGCGTGATGACCAGATTCGCTTACGTGGCAACCGGTCCGGACGGCCTGCCGGCACGCGGCACGCAGAAGGCGGCCAGCCGTGAGGCGGCCGAGCTGGCCCTGTACGAGCGCGAGCTGCGGGACGTGCGGGTCACCGAGCGGCCGAGCCTGCTGCGCACGGAGCTGTCCGCGCCGCGGGTCAAGCGCGAGGAGGTCATGCACCTGTCCCGCCAGCTCGGCGCGTTCGTCCGGGCCGGGCTGCCGCTGATCGACGCCGTGCGGTCGCTGGGCGAGGAGGCGCCGAACTCGTCGGTGCGGCGAATGATGGGCCAGGTCGAGGACGGTCTGCGCGGCGGCGACAAGCTGTCGGACTGCCTCGACCGGCACCCGAAGATCTTCCCCGAGTTCTACCGGGGCATCCTGCGCTCGGCCGAGCTGTCCGGCCGGCTGGACACCGTGCTGGACCGGCTGGCCCGCTACCTGGAGCGGGACCTGGAGGCCCGGCGCAAGATCACCGCGGCGCTGATCTACCCGGCCATGATCTTCGTGATGGCCATCGTGACCGTGGTCGTGCTGGCCACCTTCGTGCTGCCGCGGTTCAAGGACTTCTTCGCCAACCTGCACGCCACGCTGCCGCTGCCGACGCGGATGTTGTTGGCGGTCACGGACTTCCTCACCCAGTGGTGGTGGGCCCTGATGTCCGGCGCGGCCGTGGTCATCGCGACGCTGATCGTCGTGCTCCAGTTCGAGTGGGGGAAGTACGCCCGGGACCGGGTGTACCTCGGCCTGCCGGTGATCGGCGACACCATCAGATTCGCCTTGGTGGAGCGGTTTTCCCGGATCCTGGCGTCCATGGTCGGCGCGGGCGTGTCCCTGCCGGAGGCGTTGCGGGTCGCGACCGAGTCGGTGCGCAACCGGGTGTTCACCCGGGCGCTGTGGCGGGTGGCCGAGGCGATGATGGAGGGCCAGGGGCTGGCCGGGCCGCTGGCCGCCACCGGCCTGTTCCCGCGCACGGCCGCGCAGATGATGCGGGTCGGCGAGGACACCGGCACGCTCGACACGCAACTGGAGGTCACCGCCGCGTACTACGAGGGCGAGCTGGACTACCGGCTGAAGAAGGCGACCGCGCTGATCGAGCCGATCGTGATCGTGGTGATGGGCCTGATCGTCGGCTTCGTGGCCATCGCCCTGGTGTCGGCCATGTACGGCATCTTCAACCAGGTGCAGGTGTGAGATGGCCGACGACCGGGGCGAGACCCTGCTGGAGCTGCTGATCGCCGTGGTGATCATGGGCGTCGCGGTGGTCGCGGTGGTCGGCGCGCTGGTGAACAGCGTCCAGCTCTCGGACGTGCACCGCAAGCAGGCCACCGCCGCCGCGGCCGTGCGGGACTACGGCGAGGCGATCACCAACGCCGTGGCCGGCGGCGGATACGTCGCCTGCGCCGGGACGGGCAGCTACGCCACCGGCTTCACGGCCCCCTCGGGCTTCACGAAGTCGGTTCAGCAGGTGCGGTACTGGAACGGCTCGGCCTGGCAGGCGGCCTGCGCCACGGACACCGGCCTGCAACAGCTGACGATCAAGGTGTCGAGCGCGGACGACCGGGCCGGCGAGCAGCTGGTCGTGGTCGTGCGCAAGCCCTGCGGACTCTCGGACTCGCCATGCGCCTGACTCGTGACGACAGTGGATTCACCCTCATCGAGCTGCTGATCGCGGTGGTGGTGCTGGGCATCATCGTGCTCGGCTTCGGCAACGTGCTGGTGGTGGCGTTCCGCAACACCGACGCCACCGAGGCCCGGCTGGCGTTGTCGCACGACGCCCAGATCAGCGCCGCCTACTTCGCCCAGGACTTCGCCGCCACCGGCCGGCGTGACTACTCCGCCGGCTCGGCCGGTGGCGCGGTCGGTTTCCTGCCATCGGTGCAGCTGAACGCCGCATATAACGCTGGTGGCGTTACTTGCGGCACCGCGGCCACGCCGACCGCGGTGCTGCGGCTGCTGTCCGACGACTGGGACTACTCCGGCCCCTCGCCGGCGGTGCGTACCGATGTCGTGGCGTACTACCTGCGCGGCACCGAGTTGCACCGGCTGAAGTGCGTCGCCGGCGCTCAGACCTCGGACGCGGTGCTGGCCCATGACGTCGACGTCACGACGCCGGCGGTGACCTGCTCGAGCTCCTGCACGGCCCTTCCGGTGCCGCAGCAGATGACCCTGGCCTTCACGGTCACCATGCCGAAGGCCGACCCCTACCCGATCACGCTGACCGGCCAGCGGAGGCAGTCATGAAACGCGGCGACGACAGCGGCGCGGCGCTGATCCTGGTGCTCATCGTGGTCACCGTGCTCGGTCTCGTGCTGGGCACGCTGCTGTCGATCACCGACACCAGCCTGCGCACCACGCTGGCGCTGCGGGACCAGGCCACCGCGGCGTACGAGGCGGACGGCGCGGTGCAGGCGGCGATCAACAACCTGCGCAACGGCTCCTACAACGCCGCCGCCGGCCAGCACTGCTTCGGGGCCACGGACACGTTGGCGCTGAACAACTTCTCCGGTGCCGACTCGGCCGCCGTGACCTGCACGGCCGACCCGGCCAAGGTGCTGATCCAGTGCCCGTCGCTGTCCTCGTGCAACCGACCCGGCACTGCCATCCTGACGCTGGGCCGGGTAGCCGGCGAGGACGGCGTCAACATCACGCAGCCGACCGGCTCGGCGTTCAACGTGCACGGTGTGGTGTTCTCCAACTCGAACATCAACATGGTCAAGGGCAGCCTCGTCACCAACGCGGCGGCGTACGCCCGCGGCGTGTGCAGCGGCACTGTGACCAGCACGCCGGCCGCGCAGTGCAACTACGGCAACACGGCCAACCCACTGGGCGACGACCCCGGCTACGCGGCGACGGTCAGCACCGTGCCCGCGCACCAGAACCTGCCGGCCTGCACCACGGCGAACTCGGTGGTCAAGTTCCTGCCCGGCTACTACGACGACGCCGTCGGCCTGTCGGCCATGATGGCCGGCAACAGCTCGTGCAAGCACAGCACCTGGTGGTTCACGCCCGGCACCTACTACTTCGACTTTCACAACAGCACGAATCCGCTACTCGGCAGCGGCAGCGACCTGTGGACGGTCAACGACGGCTACCTGGTCGCCGGCACACCGGTGAACTCGGCCGGCGGCATCATCGCCCAGCCGCCGGTGCCGGCGGCGATCCCGGGCGCCTGCGACAACCCGATCAACGACGCGCACGCGGTCGGCGTGCAGTTCGTCTTCGGCGGCGACAGCCAACTGGCGGTGAAGGCCGGGCAGGCCGAGGTCTGTGGCACGTACAGCGCGAACAAGCCGCCGATCGCCGTGTACGGCCTCACCGCCGGCACGGAGACCAACAGCACCAACACCCTCAAGGCCACCACCGTGGTGTCGGCCGGCAACTTCACCAACGCGACACCCGCCAGCCTGTCCAATGTAGACGGCAACCTGGCGACCTGGGTGAACAACGGCAACGGCAACCAGTCCACGACGGTGACCCTTGACGGTTACGGTCCGCCGGCCGCCATCCCCGCCGGGTCGGTCCTGCGCTCGGCCCAGCTGCGCGTCGTGCACGGCAACACCGCCGGCTCCACAATGGACAACCTCTCGGTCAAGATCACCCCGACCGGCGGAACCGCCTACACCGCAACCGTGCCGTCCTACGGCGACAACGTCTTGCACACCGACCTGATCGACGTGCTCCAGGGCGGCACCGGCACATTGGCCCAGCAGGTGTACAACGGCACGTTCACCGGCGCACAGCTGGCGTACACTGCCGCGGTCAAGCACAAGGGCACCGAGCAGCTGGACGCAGTCCAGCTCGACCTGACGTACACACCGCCGGCGCTGCGCGCCCAGAACGGCTGCGTCACCACCACCCCGTACGGCAGCGGCGGCTCGTGCGCCGTCGTGACGACGGTGAACAACGCCGGCGGCCTGTTCTACGTGCAGGGCACCACCTACACGCCGGCCGCGGTACTGGACATCACCCTGAACAACGCCACCGAGCAGGTGTTCCGGTTCGGCGTGATCGCCCGTTCGCTGTGGGTCAAGGAGACCGGCAGCTTCGGCTACACCGGACCGGTGATCGAGGTCCCCGACGACGCCCCCGGCTTCGTGCTCAGCGTCTTTCTGTCGGCCTACCTGTGCCCGAACTCCGCGACCTGTACGCCAGGCAGCGCCCCGGCGCTCACCGCCCGAGTGGCCATTGTGGATGCCGACCCGACGACGCCGGCCCCGGGACGTCGACAGATCTCGGTGCTCAGCTGGTCCAGCACACGCTAGAACAAGCCCAGCGTGCGCAGGTACGCCCCGGTCAGCGCGTCGGCGGTGAACACCGCCAGCAGCGCCCCGGCGACCATGAACGGCCCGAACGGCAGCGCCGTGCGGCGGTTGCCCTTGCGCGCCGCCATCACCGCGACGCCGACCACCGCGCCGAGCACGAAGCCGGCGAAGCCGCCGATCACCAGCGCCCGCCAGGACAGGAAGCCGAGCATCATGCCGATGATGCCGGCCAGCTTCACGTCACCGAAGCCCATGCCGGCCGGAAAGGACACTGCCAGCACGCAGAAGAACGCGAACAGGGCCGCTCCCCCGATGCCGGCCCGCAGCAGCGCCCAGAAGTCCCATTGCCAGGCCGCGGCCGCGGTCAGCAGCACCGCGACGACCGGATAGGACGGCAGCACGATGGCGTTGGGCAGTCGCCGCGTCTCCAGGTCGATCGCCGACAGCGCGATGCCCATCGCCGTGAAGTACAGGTACGCCGGCAGTTCCGGGGTCGTCACGCGCAGCGCCACCGCCACGAACAGCACGCCGGTCAGCAGCTCGATCAGTGGGTAGCGCACGCTGATCGGCGCGCCGCAGTCGGCACACTTGCCGCGCAGCAACAACCAGCCGACCACCGGGATGTTGTGCCGCGGACGGATCCTCACATCACAGTTCGGGCACGCCGACGGCGGCGAGACGATCGAGGCGCCAGCCGGCACGCGATGGACGACGACATTCAAAAATGAGCCCACGACCAGGCCCAACAGCCCGACGAAGACCACCAGCACGACCACCGGCCACCCCCTGTACCGCGGCGATTTCCCCGAATGGTGTAGCACACGCGCCGTTTCTGCGATGAATGGTTGAACGCAGCACGACCGTGAAGGACGGCGAGGGCCATGACGATCAGAACGGTGGTCATCGAGGAGCACACGCTGGTCCGTTACGGCCTGGCCCAACTGATCGAGCAGCAGCCGGACATGGAGCTGGTCGGTGAGGCGTGCTCGGGGGCCGAGGCCGCGCACCTGGTCGCCGCCCAGCGGCCGGACGTGGTCACGCTGGCCCTCACGCTGCCCGATGTCGACGGCATCGCGTTGGCCCGCCAGCTCCGCGACCGCGATCCCGAGCTGGGCATCGTAGTGCTGACCTCGCGTGGCGAGGACGACGTGCTCTTCCGGGCGATGGAGACCGGCGCGTCCGCGTTCGTGCCGAAGACCGCGCCGACCAGCGAGGTGCTCGGCGCCATGCGGCACGCCTCGGTGGCCGCCTCCTCGTTCACCGCGAGCGGCCTGGCCGGGGCGTTCGCCCGGCAGCGGGACGCCGGGGCGCGGACCGGCCTGAGCCCCCGTGAACGGGAGACGCTGGACCTGCTCAGCCGCGGCCTGTCGGTGCCGGCGATCGCCGGCCGGATGTACGTCAGCCAGTCGACGGCGAAGACCTACGTCACCCGCCTGTACGAGAAGCTCGGGGCCAGCAACCGCGCCCAGGCCCTGATGACAGCGGTGCACCAGGGCCTCATCCACAGTGTGGCCTCATAGCCCCACGCCCACCACTTTTCTGCCACATGCGCTTCCTACTTGCGCCCAGATGCCACATGGGAAGCGCATGTGAAAAACCCCGGCGGGTCCACCCCCAGGCCAACCCGCGCGTCGCCGATGAACCCAGCGAGCCCCAACGCTACAATATAATTAACGGAAGTCACGTGATCCCGGTCGAATCACCCACTCGGCGCAACGCCCTGTACCCCGTGGTGCAGTCCCGGTTAACATCGCTGCGTTCCACGCAACGAGGGAGGACTGCCGTGGACGCCAGCAGCGAGGGGACCGCCCCGCCGGAGTTCGCGTTGGCCCGCCGGCTCAACCACCTGTTCACCACCACGGTGAAGGCCGTCGACAAGCGCGGCCGTCCGGTGCGCTTCTCCACGCCCGAGGTGGCCGCCGCGATCACCGAGGATCCCTCACACCCGATCTCCATCTCCCGGGTGACGCTGTGGAAGGTCCGCGAGGGCAAGGCCAATCCGACCATGGAGAAGGTCCGTGCCATCGCCAAGTTCTTCGACGACCACCGCCCCGAAGGCGCGCCCCGGGTCACCGCTGCCTGGCTGCTGGCCGAGGGCGACGAGCCGCAGCTCCCGGTCCAGCAGGCGCTGCCGGAACGGGCCGAGCAGGTCCGGGCCATCGCCATGCGGGCCGGCCGGATGAGCCCGGAACGGCTGCGCATGCTGGTGGAGATGATCGAAGTGATCGACCCGGGTGGCGGCGAGGCGCTGCCGGGCACCGGGAGCTGAGCCGATGCGATTCGGCCGTCGCGACACCGGCGCCAGCGAGCGCGAGCTGCGCAAACGGTGCCGGGGACTGCTGCGCGAACTGGACGTGCAGCCGCCGCTGGACGTGCACGAGTTCTGCGCCCGGCTGGCCGTGGTCCGCGGCCGGCCGATCAAGCTGGTGCCCTACGCGCTGTGGGCCGACGGGCCGTTCGGGATGTGGTTCAAGGGGCGCACCACCGACTTCATCGTCTACCAGGAGCACACCACCAAGCCGCACCAGCGGCACATCATCCTGCACGAGGTCGGGCACATCCTGGCCGACCACCCGTCCGACGAGGGCGCGGAGACGGTGTGCGACCTGCTGGCCGGTGCGCTGCCGGAGCCGCCGGAGACGCTGCGCTGCCGCACCGCCTACGAGGAGCGGGAAGAGCGCGAGGCCGAGACCGTGGCCACGATCATCCTGGAATGGGCGTCCATTTTGGACGCCATGCGGCTGCCGCAGAGCGCCGACGCCGCCGAGGGTGTGGACGCCGCGTTGAGCGACCGGCTGGGGTGGCTATGACGGTTCAGGTGCTGGCCGCGATCGTCATCGGCATCTGGAAGGCGTCCCAGCTGGCCCGGACGCCGAAGCGGATCTCGCTGTGGTGGGTCGTGGCCTGCTTCGCGCTGTCCGCGGCGGCGTTCGGCGTCGCGCCGTACGCCGGCGCCGGCGTCGAGGGCGGTGTGTCCGGCACCGGCCCGATCTGGTTGATGTGGCTGGGCGAAGCGCTGCTGCTGACCATGCTGTACTCGCTGATCTGTGTGTTCGTCTTCTCGGCCGGGCAGGGCCGTGCGGCGTGGCGACAGGCCGTGCGCGAGGCGGTGCGGCTGGGGATCACGTTGGTAGTGCTGGGCATGCTCGCCGCGACCGTGCCGCAGCGGCTGGACCCGACCGAGTACCCCCGGGCCACCATGGACGCGTTTCGCTTCGTGGCCAACACCTACACCGTCTACGGCGTGATCACGTGCATCGTGTGGATGCGCCGGCACGCGAAGATCACCCAGCGCTGGCTGGCCCGCGGGCTCACGGTCGCCTCGGCCGGGCTGGCGCTGATCGGCCTCGGCTCCACGTTGATCGCGGTGTCGATGGTGATCCGGCTGGCCAACCCGGACACGGCGATCGCCCTCGAGCTGCCGACCCCGGTGGTCATGGTGGCGAACCTGTTGGTGCTCATCGGCTTCGTGCTGCCCGGTGCCCGCGTGCGCTGGGCCGCCGGCCGGGTGTGGTGGCGGCACCTGCGGGACTACCACCGGTTGCGTCCACTGTGGACCATGCTGCACGAGGCGTTCCCCGAGGACGCGCTCAGCCGCGCCCCGGCCAGCGCGTGGCGGGACACGCTCAGCCTGCGCGCGGTCAACCGCCGCTTCTACCGCCGGGTCATCGAATGCCGTGACGGCCTCGTCCGGGCCAGCGGCCGTCTGCCGGCCGGCGCCCCGACGGACCCGGCGGCCATCGCGGACTGGCTGCGTGCCGCCCTGCGGACCACGCCCAGCGAGGACGACATCGTTGCCGCGCACCCGATCGCGGTGCCGGCCGACGGCGGACTCGAAGCCGATGTCCGCGAACTTGTCGCGCTGTCCCGGGAATTGCGGGTATGAGCCGCATTCTCGTCGCGGGCGGCGGTGTCGCCGGCCTGGTGACGGCGATCGCCCTGCGGCACGCGGGGTTCCAGGTCGCGGTGTTCGAGGCCCATCCGACCGGGGCCGACGGCAAGGGCGCCTTCCTGACGATCATGGCCAATGGGCTGGACGCGTTGCGCGCCATCGACGCCGAGCATCTGGCGCTGGACCGGTCGTTCCCCTCCATCGCGGTCCGCATGCGCAACGGACACGACCGGCCGCTCGGCGAACTCAGCATCCCCAGCCCCGATCCGGCGCACGGCCCGCGCACCATGCGCCGCGCCGACCTGCACCGCGTTCTGGCCGAGGAAGCGCGACGGCGGGGCGTGGAGATCCACCACGGCAAGCGGTTGGTCGGGGTGCGCCATCACGGCACCGTGACCGCGTATTTCGGTGATGACACCCGCATCGGCGGCGACCTGCTGATCGGCGCGGACGGCGTGCGCTCCACGACCCGGACGCTGATCGATCCCCAAGCGCCGCAACCGGAATACACCGGGTGGAACATCGCGATGGGCGCGGTCAGGGACGTGCTGCCGACCAGTCGACGGGACTGCTACTACATGTACTTCGGCCGCCGGGCCACCTGCGGGCACATCACCGCGCCGGACGGCGAGACGTGGTGGTTCGCCAATGTGCCGTGCGGTGAACGGGAACTCGCCGGAGCCACCCCGGCGCAGCTGCGGCAGCGGCTCGGCGGCCTGTTCGCCGGCGACCGGATCGGGACCGTGCAAGCGATCCGAGCCACCGCCGACGACCAGCTGTCCGCGACCGCCTGCTATCAATTGCCGACCGTGCCGAGGTGGTCCGGCAACGGCATGACTCTCGTCGGCGACGCACTGCATGTGGCGTCACCGTCGACCACGCAGGGCGCGTCCATGGCCATCGAGGACGGCGTCACACTGGCCAAGTGCCTGCGGGACGAGCCGGACCTGACAGCAGCGCTGCACCTGTACGAGCGGCTGCGCCGCGACCGCGTGGAACGTGTTGTGCGGACCGGCTTCCGCAAGCTGGGGCCACGCGTTCCCGGTCCGCTGCAACGACTGCTGCGAGACCGGGCGGTGGCCCGCCGAGCACGACACCCCGATGCCGACTGGCTGCATCTGCACCACATCGACTGGGACGTGAGCGTCACCGGCTGAGGCAGGCCAGCGGCAGCAGGTCGTCCTCGGTCACGGCGGCGAGGTCGATCCGCGGGAATTCCACCGCGGCCGACCGGTCGATGCCGAACACGTCGGCCACCTCAGGGTCGAGCAGGCCGGCGGTGGCCCGCACCAGATCCTCCATCGGCACGTCCTTCACCCGGAGCGCCCGGTTCTCCTGGAACACCGCCAGCGCCTCGGGATTGACGGTCAGCTGCTTGAGCACGGTCGCGTACTCGGCGGCCAACTGCTCGTAGGTCACCGGCAGCACCGAGGGGTTGCCGAAGACATGGCCTACCGTGCGGACCGCGTCGGCGCAGTAAGCGTTCCGCTCGGACTCGGCCAACCGGCCGATCAGCTTTTCCTGCGCGGCCAGCAGATGCCACATCAGCACGGTGTAGACGCGGCTGGTCAGGTCCGGGTCGTTGGCCGTCCACTCGCGACCGTCGGCGTCGACGCCGCGCAGCCGGGCATGCGCGTTCCACGCGCCGACCCGCTGTTCCTCCACCTGCTCGGAGTCGCCGAAGATGGCGATGATCATCCCGCGGGTGAGCTGGCGGAACTCGTTGAAGTTGGGACGGTGGGCCATGACCATCGATATCGACTGTCTCATGTGGTCGACGAGCACCAGCGTGGTGAACGCGGACCAGCCGCCCAGCACCATCGGCAACCACGGCGCGGTGTAGCGGCGCAGCACCGAGTCGTCGCCGACCAGTCCCTCGTCGGCACGAGCACGCGGCGTGTCGAAGCCGTCACGCAGCGGACGCAGCGCCTGCGGCGTCACAACGGCAATGGCAGCAGGCAGATTGACCGTCGACAACGGGGTGCTCCTTCGGGGCGGGATTCGACCAGCGCAGAGGTGTACGTGCCGACACGACGGTCTCTGGACACCCCAGTCCGATCGATTTCCCCCCCGTCCCCCGAGCTTTCGTGGGCCGGCGGGGGAACCGTACCTTCGCCACCCGTGCGGAGTCGAGGTATTCCCAGGCAACTCTGCGGGAGCGTTCCCGGATGGCGATCCCGCTGAGCGCGATGGTGTAACGAACACGCTCGGTCGATGGACATCAGCGTGCAGTGACCGTCGCGACGAAGGGGCGTCCGCCGTGAAGATCGATCTGTTCAACGAGATCCAGAATCCCCGTCCGTGGCCGGCCGGTCACGAACAGCAACGATTCCGGCGGGCCATCGAGCAGGCCAAGCTGGCCGACGAGCTCGGCTACGGCTGTTGGTGGCAGGTCGAGCACCACGGGGCCGGCGAGTTCAGCCTGTCCTCCGCGCCGGAGCTGGTGCTGGCGGCGATCGCCCAGCACACCAACCGAATCCGGATCGGCCACTCCGCGGTGCTCGCGCCCGGGCGGTTCAACCACCCGATCCGGGTGGCCGAGCGGGCAGCCACCCTGGACCACCTCAGCGGCGGCCGGGTCGAACTGGGGCTGACCCGGTCGACCATCCCGGAGTGGCGGCTGTTCAACATCTCGCCGGAGCAGGCCAGGGCGCAGACCCAGGAGGCGTTCGAGATGGTCCCGAGGATGTGGACCAGCGACGATTTCTCGCACCACAGCGAGAACTACCAGATCTCGAACATCGCCATCAGCCCGAAGCCGTTGCAGCGGCCGCATCCGCCGCTGTGGCAGGCCGCGGCCAGTCCGACCTCGTTCGAGGACGCCGGCCGGCGGGGCGTCGGAGTGCTGGGCACGACGATGTGGGAGTCGCTGGAACGCGTCGGCCG
This sequence comes from Kutzneria sp., assembly GCA_035492655.1. Lineage (GTDB taxonomy): Bacteria > Actinomycetota > Actinomycetes > Mycobacteriales > Pseudonocardiaceae > Kutzneria. The sequence continues at coordinate 18,200 of DATJJB010000185.1, forward strand.
GATGATCAAGCTGTACCGGGCGGCAGCCGAGTCCTGCACGGAGCCGGTGGGCTCGTTCGTGAACAACCAGGTCGGCTACTTCACCTTCGTGCACTGCGCGGAGACCGACGAGCAGGCCATGCGCAACGGGGCCGCCGCGGCCGCCGCCTGGTACACCGTGACGGCGCTGCGTTTCTTCGAGGCCGCCACCGAGTTCGCCGCCACCATGCAGCGGCACCAGGACCTGCTGGACGCCCCCGACGGCGGCGGGCTCACCGGCGAGTTCCTGCGCGGCGAGGTCGACAACGCGCCGACCGCGGCGCAGCTGCTGATCGGCCGCGTGCTGCAGGGCGAGGACGTGCCCGACGAGGAGGTGTTCCGGGTGCTCAGCGCCCAGCAGTCGCTGATCGTCGGCAGCCCCGAGACCTGCCGCGAGAAGCTGCGGGCCTACGCCGACCTGGGCATCGACCGGCTGATGTGCCTGCACCAGATCGGCAGCATCCCGGACGACGCGGTGACCACCAGCATCCGCCTGATCGGTGAGCTGATCCCCGAGTTCGATCGGTGATGTCGACCCGTCCGGCGGTGTTCTAGGGTTGGCGACATGGACCGACCCACCTGGGCGCCGCCGGACGTGGACATCGACCAGCCGAGCGTGAGCCGGATCTGGGACTGGTTCCTGGACGGCTCGCACAACTTCGCGGTGGACCGCGAGGTGGCCAAGCAGATGCTGAAGCTGATGCCGGAGGGGCCGCGGATGGCCCAGGCCAGCCGGGCGTTCCTGCGCCGCGCGGTGCGGATGTGCGCGGCCGCGGGCGTGACCCAGTTCCTGGACATCGGTTCCGGCATCCCGACCGTGGGCAACGTGCACGAGATCGCCCGTGCCGCCGATCCGCAGTCCCGGGTGGTCTACGTGGACACCGATGCGGTCGCCGTCAGCCACACCCGGCAGATGCTGGGCGCGGACCCGACGACCACCGTGCTGCGGGCCGACCTCCGCGATCCGCAGGAGATCCTGGACAGCCCCGAGGTGAACGGCACGCTGGACCTGGACCAGCCGGTTGCCGTCATGCTGATCATGATCATGCATTTCATCCAGGACGCGGACGACCCGGTCGGCGTGCTGACCCGGTTCCGGGACGCGCTGCCGGCCGGCAGCATGCTGGCCATCGCACACGGCAGCCCGAACACCGAGAACATGCCGGACGAGCACCTGCACGACGCACGCGAGATGTACGAGCGGTCGGTGGCCCAGGTGCGGCTGCGGACCAGGCCCGAGGTGCAGGCGCTGTTCGCCGGCTGGGAGCTGCTGCCGCCGGGCGTGGTGTGGATTCCCGACTGGCGGCCCGATCCGGCCGACGCCGTCCCGGCTTTCGACATCCCGAACGCCGGCTACGCGGGCGTGGCCGTCAAACGCTGAGACGTCAGGATTCGGGCGGCCTGCCGGCCCTTCTCCTGGTTCTCCTCCACGTACGTCGTAGGCGTCGAACGCGGTGTCGTGGTCGGCGGGCGATGAGGTGACTGGCCAGCGACCGGGCGGCGATCAGCGCCTGCGAGGTGCCCATGCCGCTGGTCGGCGCCGCGCAGAAGCCGACGTCGCCGATCGGGGCCACCCGGCCGCGCGACCAGCGGTCGAGCTCGGGTGAGTCGGTGGCGAACGACATGCTGACGGTCAGTCGGCTCGGGTCGCCGGCGCTGTGCTGGTAGACCGCCGCGCCCCTGGGTCAGGTCGACCTTGGGCACCTCCAGCTCGCCGGAGAAGACCTCGGCCGGCAGCTCGGCGATCGTCGCGTCGACCAGCATCGTGACGCGCATCTTGGTGTCCACGGCCCGCACCCGCCCAGGACCGTACCGTGCGCGACATCGCCGCGGCCGCGGGCGTCAATCACGCCGCCATCGGCTACCACTTCGGCTCCCGCGAGGCGCTGCTCACCCAGGCCGTGATGGCGGCGATGGACGAGCTCGGCGACGAGATGGCCAGCCGGCTGGCCGACGCCGAGCCTGAGCACCGCTGGCAGGCGCTGATCGACACCTTCACCACCCACCGGACGCTGTTGGTGGCCCAGCTGGAGGCGGTTGTGCAGGCCGAGCACAACGAGGAGATCCGGGCACACCTGGCCACCGGGCAGCGCGAGGCCCGGGACGGGCTGGGCGGCTCGGTGCCGAACGCGATCCTGACCGGCCTGATGCTGCAATGGCTGGTCGACCCGGACACCGCGCCGTCCGGCGCCGAGGTGGTGGCCGAGCTTCGGGACCTCAAGCCCTGAGCACGTCCGCGATCAGCTGCGGGTCCTCCTCGGCCATGAAGTGGCCGCAGTTCACCGTCCGGTGGTCCAGCTTCGGGGCCCAGGCCCGCCACAGCTCCTCGCCGCCGAAGCCCCAGTCCTGCTGCAGCACGGTGACCGGCATCCGGAGTTGCTTGCCCCGGTCCGCGGTGTCGTGCTCGACGTCGATCGTGGCCGAGGCTCGGTAGTCGGCGACGATCGACGGGATCGCGTCGCGGCAGGCGTCGAGGTAGTGGGCCCGGACGTCCAGCGGGATAGCTGCGTCGTCCCGGGTCCAGGCGTCGAGGAAGTGGCCGAAGAACAGGTCCGGGGCGGCGGCGATCAGCTGCTCCGGCAGGCCGGGCGGCTGCGCCATCAGGTAGAGGTGGAAGCCGACCGCGGCGGTCGTGCCGTGCATGACATCCCACATGTCCAGCGTCGGCAGCACGTCCAGGCAGGTCAGTCGGGTGATCTTGTCGGGGTGGTCGAGGCCGGCCCGGAAGGCGACCAGGGCCCCTCGGTCGTGACCGGCCAGCTCGAACTCGTCATGGCCGAGCTCCCGGGCCAGGTTCACGATGTCCGCGGCCATCGTGCGCTTGTCATAACCGTGGTCGGGCTTGTCGCTGGCCCCGTAGCCGCGCAGGTCCGGGCAGATCACCGTGTGGTCCTCGGCCAGGTCCTCGGCGACGTGCCGCCACATCAGGTGGGTCTGCGGAAAGCCGTGCAGCAGCACGATCGGACGGCCCTGGCCGCCCACCGCCGCGGTGAGCCGCACGCCGTCGGCCACCGGGATGCGGTGCAGGTCGAAGCCGGGAATAGTGGTCATGTGCACGAGCCTGCCGGCCGCGAATCAGCAACCGATCAGCAAGTCCGCTTCTCGGTCCTCGGCCCGGTCACCGCGGCCCTGTCGGGATCTGCCCTTGGCCTGAAGGGGCCCCGTCATCGCGCCGTGCTGGCCCGGTTGCTGATCGCCCGGCGGCGGGTCGTGCCGGTGGCCCACCTCGTCGACGATCTGTGGGAGGATCCGCCGGCCGGCGCCGTCGGGGCCGTGCAGACGTTCGTCGCCGATCTGCGCCGGATCCTCGAACCCTCGCGGCCTCCTCGTGCGGCTCCCCGGCTGCTCGTGACCACCGGTCCTGGTTATGCCTTGCTGGCCACGGATGTCGACGCCTGGGAGTTCGAATCCCTTGTCACGTCGGATATCCCGGCGGCGTTGGCCTTGTGGCACGGGCCGGCCTATGCCGACTTCGCCGACTCGCCGTGGGCCGCCGCCGAGCGGTCCCGGTTGGCCGAGCTGCGTTTGCAGGCCGTGGAACGCCTTGCCGCCCAACGTCTTTCCTCCGGTCGAGCGGCGGAGGCCGTGCCCGATCTGGACGCCCATGTGACCGCGCATCCGTGGCGTGAGGAGGGTTGGCGGCTGCTGGCGTTGGCGTTGTACCAGTCCGGCCGCCAGGCCGATGCGCTGACCGTGTTGCGGCAGGCCCGATCCGTACTGGCCGATCAGTTGGGCCTGGATCCCGGTCCGCAGCTTCGCCAGCTCGAAGCCGATGTCCTCGCCCAGGATGCCCGGCTGGACTCGTCCGGGCTGTGGACGCGTGCCGCGGAGGTGTATGACCGGACCGTGGCCGTCGGTTCTCGGGTCCGACTGGAGTCGACCGTCGGTCTGCTGCGCACGTTGGCCCTGACCGGCGGTCTCCAGGCGGCGCAGGATCATCGCGTTGCCGCCGTCACCGCGGCTGAGGAGTTCGGCGATCCGGCCCTGACCGCCCGGGTCATCGGCGCTTACGACGTGCCGGCGATCTGGACCCGTAGCGACGATCCCGTGCAGGCACAGCAGATTGTCGCCGCCGCCGAGCGCACTTTGGCCGCACTTCCCGACATTCCCGCCGCACGCTGCCGTTTGTTGGCCACCGTCGCGTTGGAGATGCGCGGCACCCGATCCCCGCGCGGTCCTGCGGCCGCCTTGGAAGCCGAGTCCCTCGCCCGCTCCCTCGGAGATCCGGGCCTGTTGGCGTTCGCCCTCAACGCCCGCTTCATGCAGTCCTGTACCAGCGCCGGCCTCTCCCCTCGCCGCGATGCCATTGGCACCGAGCTCATCGCCCTCGGCACCCGCCACGATCTGGTCAGCTTCACCGTGCTCGGTCACCTCATCCGCCTCCAGTCCCGCAGCGCCGTCGGCGACTTCCCCGCCGCCTCGTCACACGCCTCCGCCGCGGATTCCCTGGCCGCACAACACGAACTCCCTCTCGTCGGCGTCTTCACCACCTGGTTCCGCGCCATGCTCTCCCGCTCCGCCACCGCCTATCACGACGCCGCCGCACGCCTCGCCGGCACCGGCATGCCCGGCGTCGAGCGCGGTCTGCTCCCGCTGGCCCTGTTCTCCCTCTCCCACCAGGCCGATCCCGCCGTCGACTGGGGCCCTTACCGCCCGTGGATCGAGCCGTTCCTGTTGCTGGACAACGGAGACTCCTCCGCCGCCCGCGACGCCCTCCACGCCGCCCCCGAGCCACCCGCCGACCTCATGTACGAGTTCCTGACCTGCCTCCAGATCACCGCCGCCCAGCGCCTCGACCGCGATCTACTCCCCGACCTCCGCGCCCGCGTCGCCCCCGCCGCCGGCGAACTGGCCGGCGGCGGCAGCGGACTCGTGTACCTAGGGAGGGTGAACGACTACCTGCGTTGACCGGAGCAGCGCGGCTTGCCCCGTTCGGCCCGCGCCGATCGGCCGCGTTGACAGCGGATCCGGCCCGGCGGAGCTTTGGCGCCATGGATCCCTTACGACCTGGTCGCCGAGGCTTCCTCGCCGCAGCAGCGGCGACGGCCGTCGGCGCAGCGACGTCATCCGCACCATCAGCAGCAGCCGACACCGGCCCGGCGGCCTGGCCGCCAGGGCCTGGGCAACGGCTGCGGCCCCAAGACCCGGACGCCGAGTTGCGCGGCATCCTGGCCCGTATCGACCAGCATCGGATCGAGGCGACCATCCGCCGCCTGGCTGCCTTCGGCACCCGCCACACCCTGTCCAGCCAGACCGACCCGCAGCGCGGCATCGGGGCGGCGAGGGACTGGATCCTGGCCCAGATGCAGGAAATCGCGGCGACATCGCGCGGTGCGATGACCGCGGAGGCACAGTCGTACGTGCAGGGGGTCGCCAGCCGCATCCCGACGCCCACAGTGATCACGAACCTGGTTGCCACGCTCGCCGGCAGCACCTCGCCGGCGCGGGTCTACGTGGTGACCGGCCACTACGACTCCCGCGTCAGCGACGTCATGAACTTCACCAGCGACGCCCCCGGCGCGGACGACGACGCCTCCGGCGTGGCGGTCGTGCTGGAGATGGCCCGCGTGATGGCCACCCACCGCCCGAAGGCCACCATCGTGTTCGCCGCGGTGGCCGGCGAGGAACAAGGGCTGTTCGGCTCGGGGCACATGGCCCAGCTGTTCAAGGCGGCCGGCACGGACGTGCAGGGGATGTTCACCAACGACATCGTCGGCAGCAGCCGCGGGGACGACGGCATCCGCGACCCGCACACGATCCGGCTGTTCGCCGAGGGCGTGCCGACGTCGGAAACTCCCGCGCAGGCGGCGGTGCGGCAGGCGGTCGGTGGCGAGGCGGACTCGCCGAGCCGCCAGCTGGCCCGGTTTGTCACCAATGTCGCGAGCAACTCCGCCACGGGCATGACCGTGCGGGTGATCTACCGACGCGACCGCTACCTCCGCGGCGGCGACCACATCCCGTTCCTGCAACAGGGTTACCCGGCCGGTCGGTTCACCGAGCCGCACGAGAACTTCGCCCACCAGCACCAGGACACGCGGGTGGAGAACGGGGTGCAGTTCGGCGACCTGGTCGAGTTCTGCGAGTTCGACTACGTCCAGCGGGTCGCCCGGGTCAACGCGGCCGCGATCTGGTCGCTGGCCAACGGTCCCGGCACGCCGCGCAACGCGCTGCTGCTCGATGCCCAACTCGGCAACACCACCACCCTGACCTGGCAGCCGAGCGCCGAGGCCGGTCTGGCCGGCTACGAGGTGGTGTGGCGGGAGGCCACCGAACCGGACTGGACGCACGGTCTGATGGCCGGCAACGCCACCTCGTTCACCGTGAACCTGGCCAAGGACAACGTGTTCTTCGGCGTGCGGGCGGTCGACACCGCCGGCCGCCGCAGTCCGGTCGCGTTCCCGACGCCGTCACCCTGAGCGCTCTCCGCTGAGCCGGGCGATCTCGACCTGGGACCGGGCGCCGAGCTTGGCCAGGACGTGCGAGACGTGGGTCCGCACCGTGCGCCGGGACAGGAAGAGCCGGGCGGCTATGTCCGGATTGGACAGTCCGTGGGCGACAAGGACGGCGACCTTGAGCTCGGCGCCGGTGAGGGCGTCCCAGCCGGTCGCGGGTCGGTTGTGCGGCCCGTGCTGGCCGCGGCCGCCGTGCTTGCGGGCACGCGAGTCGGCCCACCTTGGGGCGGGCCAGATCCGCCGCTACGGTGGCGACGTCGTCGCGGTGCCCGGCGATGAACGCCTTGATGCCGTACACACGTTCCCAGAGCTCCGGCCACGCGTCCGGATCGGGCAAATAGTCGACGGCGACCTCCATCGCCGCCATGGCGTCGTCCCACTCCCCCATGGCCGATCCCGACCTTGTCCTCGGCGAGTTCCGCGGGCCCCAACACCTTGTCGGCGGCACTGTCGTCGAAGCACCGCCCGAAACCGGCGGTGACCAGGAGCGCGACCGACGAGGACAACCCGAGCTTAACGCCGAATTCCCGTTGGCCCGGTCCCGACGATGCCCGAATGACGACAATGCCCTGCCCGGCCGGTCAGGCCTGCACGTCCGCACCCACCGCCTCGCGTACGCTGGCGAATCGGTCCCTGCCAGAAATTCCGGTAATCCGAGGTCGATTTTCCGGCTTTGTTCTACCGTCACAACGCGACGGTGACGTTCACCCGGTTCTCGCGAATGCGTTCCGCGACGGCGTGCCCGGTGACCGGGCCGCCCGGCAGGTCCACGGTCAGCGGGCCGCCGTCGCCGGTGAAGTTGCGCCACCAGCTCTTCGAGTCGGCCATCATCACCTGGATGGTGACCGTGTCGCCGGCGCGCCGGTACCCGACCGGCGTGCTGAAGGTCCGCCCGGACCTGCGGCCGGTGTAGCTGACCACGGTGATGTAGCGGCTCACCAACGACCCGAACAGCCGCGATGAGCGCAACCGCAGCATTCGGCCGTTGAATCCGGTGACCACCCGGCCGAGCGCCGTTTCCTGGAAATTCATCTGTCCTCCACGCAAGGCGATTACCGAAATCGTATCACCAAAAGTGGAGCACCTAGTCCACTTACGCTAAAGTGAGAGACATGAGCACCGCGACGTCTCACCTACGCTCGGACGCCGCCGAGAACCGCGGCCGCATCCTCACGGTCGCCCGCGAGCTGTTCGCCGAGCGCGGCCTCGACGTGCAGATGGCCACCATCGCCCGCCGGGCCGGGGTCGGCGTCGCCACCCTCTACCGCCGCTTCCCGACCAAGGAGTCGCTGGTCAACGAGGTGTTCGTGGACCAGTTGGCGGCATGCGTGGCCGGCATGGACGCCGCACTGGCCGATCCCGACCCGTGGCGTGGCCTGACCGGCGTGATCGAGCGGATCGCCGACATGCAGGCCGCCGACCGGGGCTTCAGCGACGTGTTCCTGGCGTCCTTCCCGACCACCGTCGAGGTCCAGCGCGAGCACGCGCGGGCAGTGCGCGGCATCGAGGTGCTGATCGAGCGGGCCAAGCAGGCCGGGCAGCTGCGCCCCGACTTCGTGCCGGCCGATCTCACGCTCGTGTTGATGGCCAACAACGGCATCGTCGCCGACACCCCGGAAGCCACGCTCGCCACCTCCCGACGCCTGGTGGCCTACCTGCTCGACTCGTTCCGCGCCGAGCACGCCCGCCCGCTGCCGCCGCCGGCCGCGGTCGCACTCACCGCGGTGCTGCCTAGCGCTTCTTGTCGAACTTCGCCTCGAGCCAATCCATGATCTCGTCCGTCACCGGGTCGGTCGCGTCGGCGAACCCGTCATGCTTGCCCAGATACGCCGCCGCCGCCGGACACACCGCCACGACGCGCAGGCCCGCCGCCTTGGTGTCGGCCAGCGCCTGCTCGATGAGCACAGTGGACAGTCCCTGCCCGCGATAGGCGTTGTTGACCTCCGTATGGTGGAAGACCCGCTGCCCGTCGCGGTCGAGAAAGGCCGCCAGGCCGGCCAGCTTGCCGTCGATCCGCAGCTCGTAGCGAGTGTCCTTGCGCAGCACCTCGGTGTCGGTCACACCCATGATCTTAGGCTTCGCTGCGACAATGGGCCCATGGCGCAGCACGTGAACAAGGGCATCCAGATGTTCGGCGGCACCATCAACGCCGACAACATCGCCGTCGGCGACAACGCGCACGCCGGGGACGAGACCGGCGAGACGGTGGAGACCAAGAACGTGGTCGACGGCGAGACGCGCAACGTGGTCCAGTCCGGCCGGATCGACTCGGTCAGCATCGCCGAGCCGGATCCCGAGTCGCCCTGACCGCTACCTCACGAAGTCCGGATCCACCTGCGCGGCAAGGTCTTCCCCGGCCCATGCCCGAGCATTGCGCAGGTGGAACTCGACGGCCTGCCGCTGGTACGCCGCCCAGTCGCGGACGGTCCCGTCCAGCTCGGCCCGGATGGTGTCGAGCGCGGCGAGGTTGTCCGGCTCCAGCTCGTCGACCGGCCGCACCTGACCGCGTTCGGCCGACCGGACGTGCGCCGAGCGTCCCAGCCAGCACAGCAGGTCGTCGCCGACCTGGTCACGGAGGAAGTCCAGGTCGTCCTCGTCGCAGACCTTGTTGCCGATCACCGCGACCCGGATGCCGAAGTCCTTGGCGTAGCCCAGATACTGCCGGTACACGCCGACACTGCGCCGGGTCGGCTCGCACACCAGCGCGGTGAGGTCGAACCGGGTGAACAACCCGGAGGCGAAGGAATCGGCGCCGGCGGTCATGTCCACCACGACGTACTCCCCCGCCTCGTCGGCCAGGTGGTTGAGCAGCAGCTCGGCCGCCCCGACCTTGGAGTGGTAGCAGGCGACGCCGAGGTCGTCGTCGGTGAACGGCCCGGTCAGCGCCAGCCGCGCACCGTTGACCTCCCGCACGCAGGCGGCGTAGACCGGGTTGTCCTCCACCACTTTCAGCAGCCGTGAGCCGCTGCCGGGCGGGGTCGTCTTGATCATCTGTGCCGCCGTGGCGATGCGCGGATTGCTGCCGCGCAGCCAGTCCTTGATCAGCAGCAGGTGGGCGCTGAGCGTGGGCAGCGTGAGCACCTGCTCGTCGGTCGCGCCGAGCGCGGCGGCGAGGTGCTGGTTGATGTCGGCGTCGATGGCGAGCACCGGCGCGCCCGCCGCGACGAGCCGGCGGGTGAACAGCGCCGAGAGCGTGGTCTTGCCGCTGCCGCCCTTGCCGACGAAGGCGATCTTCATTCGGGTGACCCCTGTTGATAATGATTTCGATGTTCAGTAAAACGGTAGCAGCTCACGATCACCGGAGGTGCAAGACCATGTCCCTGGACGTGTCCGACGCGCTGCTCGCCCGCGCCACCAGCGGCGACGTCACCGACGGCGAGTTCGTCGCCTGCGTGCGCGACTCGCTGCCCTACGCCTGGCAGGTGATCAGCGGCGTCGCCGCCGACCTCGGCGACCGCGACTTCGCGGACCACGCCACGCCCCCGCCGAGCGAGGCCGATCGCGGGCAACTGCTGCGCGCGCTGGCCTCGGATGCCATCCGCGGTGGGCTGGAGCGCCATTTCGGCGTGACGCTGGCCTTCCAGAACTGCCACCGGGTCGCCGCTTTCCGGCCGTCCGCAGTGGACAGTGACCGGTACCGCGCGTTCGTGTCGCCGCGCGGCCAACTGCTGAACCAGAGCCCCGAACTACGCGACTGCTGAGTCCAACCAGTCGAAGATGACCTGGTGGGCCCGGGACATCGCGCCCATGTGGCAGTGCTCGCCGGCCCCGTCGGCCCCCCGGAGGGTGACGAGAGTCGTCGGCGCCTTGGTCAGCGCCCGCGCCACCTCTGCCGGCTGCCCCTTGAAGAACTGGTCGTTCTCGGCGTCCAGGACGAGCGTCGCCGACGTGATCCGGTCGGCGACGCCGTCCAGGGTGTAGCGGCGGAACTCCCGGGCCAGCGCGGCATCCGAGTCGACGCCCATCGCCCACACGCCGTTGCGCATGGCCCACCGCACCTGCGTGTCGAAGGCCCGCAGCATGGCCAGGACCGGAATCGCGGCATCGTCGCGACCCTGCTCGATCCACTCCATCAGGAACGGCGGCATCGAGTTCTTCATGGCGGTGGCGAAGTCGAAGACGCCGTCGTCGAGGATGATCGCGGCCGGCCGCTGGTCGAAGGCGGCGGCGCGGGCCACCAGATAGCCGCCGAGGCTGTAGCCGAACAGCGCGATCCGGTCGGGGTCGACCTCACGCCGGGTCAACGCGAAGTCGATCACGGGCGTGAGCACGGCCTCCCAGTCGGGCCGGAACACCAGCCCCTGCTTGCGCAGCGCCGCCCCCTGACCGGGACCGTCGAACGCCAACACGTTGTAGCCACGGGCCAATGCCGCGGCGGCGATGGCGAAGTACGACTCCTCCAGCGTCGAGTCGTAGCCGGAGTTGTAGATGATCGTCGGCCGTGGCGCGTAGCCCAGCGAGTACAGGTAGCCGGGCAGAGTCGTGCCCTCGTAAGGGATTTCGACCGGCTGGAAATCGAAGTCGAACAGTTCGGCGGCGGTGACGAAGGTGTCGCGCGACCGGGCCGACAGCTCGGCCACCTCAGGATCGTTCTTCGGATCGTCGCGGCGGTAGAACTCGGCGGTGCGGAAGTAGTTGGACGCCCGCAGCAGCGCCTCCCGGGCGCTGACCTTGTGGCCGGCAGCCAGCGACTCGCGGCCCAGCGCCTCCACACGCTCAGCCGTGGCCTTCCATTCGCGGTGCCACGCGACCTCGTCGCCCTCCGGGATGCGCCGGGCCGTCACCAGGATCTCGCCCAGGTCGGCGCCGCCGTAGTTGGCGAAGCCGGCGGCCCGCAGCGTCTCGAAGGAGAACGACTCGTCCTCGAACAGGAACCTCATGACCAGCGCCTTTCAACGGAACGGATCGGTATCGTTCCATCAAGCTAGCGCGCCGCTAGACGAGACGCAACCGTTCCGTTCCGGTGTTAGGCTGATCGCCATGACCGCAGGCAAGGCGCTGCGTGACGACGTCACGGACGCGATCGGCACCGCCTTCTTCGAGGAGCTGGCCGAGACCGGCTACGGCCGGCTGTCCGTGGACGCCGTGGCCAAGCGGGCCGGCGTCGGCAAGGCGGCGATCTACCGCCGCTGGCCGTCCAAGCAGCGCATGGCCGTCGAGCTGACCGCCGCGGTCGCGGTGGCGGCGATCGACGTCCCCGACACCGGCACCCTGCGCGGCGACGTGCGGCAGTACCTGGTCAACGCCCGGGCGGCGCTGGAGCATCCGCTGGCCCAGGCGATCATCCCCGACCTGCTGGCCGAGGCCCGCCGCAACGAGGAGCTGGCCGAGGCGCTGCTGGGCAGCGTGCGTGATCCCCGGCGGGCCAAGGCCGGCGATGTGGTCACGCGGGCCATCGCACGTGGCGAGCTGCCGGCCGACACCGACGTCGAGCTGTGCCTGGACTTCCTGGCCGGCCCGCTCTACTGGCGGCTGACCGCGATCAACTCCGAGCCGGCCGCGGACTACCTGGACCGGCTCACCGACAAAGTCGTGGCGGCCTTCGGCGCCTGATTGCCACAATGCCGGCCATGGGGGAATCCGCGGCCGAGGTCCTGGCGTGGTGCGTCGTCGCCAACGTCGCCGAGCAGACATCGCACGGCCCGAACGCCGAGCCGCAGCGTGGCCTCAGGCACTTCTCCGCCGGTGCCAAGCTGTGGGTGCTGCCGCCGCAGTGGGGCGACGGCGGGCTCTGCCTGTTCGTCATCGGCCGCCACCGGGACCCCGGCCCCGGCAGACTGGCGCGGATGGTGGTGGAACGCCGACACCTCACCAACTTCCGTGTGCGCGGCGTCTACAGCCCGGCGGTCCACCGGGAGCTGACGCGCCCGTGGGAGCAGTGGGGTGATCGTCCGCTGCACCTCTGGGACAACCGGGAAGCAGCCGAGCAGGCGGCCGAACGCTGGCGGCAGGTGAGTGCGGGCGCGCCGGAGGTGCGCAGGCCCGGCCGCCGGATCGAGCTCCTTGAGAACCTCTTTGCCTTGGCCGCCGGCCACCGACACCTGGCGCGGGCCATCGTCGACCTCGATCTCCGCTACATCGGCGACATGCTGCGCGACAAACGTGAAGCCGAGGCGGTTGGCGCGGTGATCACGCTGCTGCAGCCCCTGATCCCCGACCTCGGCGAGGGCCACCCCGACGCCTGCTGCTCGCCCGATCCACGATGGACCGTCGCCGTTGACGCGGCGGCAAACGCGCTGGCCACACTGACCGCCTGAACCGTCCGCGGCTCCCTCGCGTATTAGATCGTGGCGATCCACGTCCACGCACCCGCGAGGAGAGGCACATGGCGGCCCGTCACCAGTCTCGCAGCCCCCAGCATCCGCTGCGGCCGTTCCTGCTGCCGCTCCTGGTCGGTTCCTTAGCCGTGACCAGCGTGGTCGTGGCCACCACGGTCGCCCAGTCGCACTGCCACGGCGCGACCGTGCCGCTGCGCGTCGCCGTCACGCCGGCGATGCTCGGCCCGGTGCAGACCATCGCCGACGCGTTCAACCACGACAGTTCGGACACCCCAGGCCAATGCGCCACTGTGGAGGTCAGCGCCGAGCCGGCCGCGCAGGTCGTGCAGGACCTGCCGGTCAACCCCATCGACCCACCGGCACTGTGGATCCCCGACTCCACGCTCTGGGTGCCGACGGCACAGCAGCTCGAAGGTCGGGTCACCGGACCGACGCCGCGACTGGCCGAGCATCCCTCGATCGCGTCCTCGCCGCTGGTGATCGCCGCGTCCCCGCAGCAGGCGGCCAAGTTGACGTCCTGGCAACAACTGCTCGCCGGCAACGTCATGATCGCCGACCCGCTCAGCAACACCGAGGGCATCGCGACGCTGGCGCTGGCGCAGCGCCTCTCCCCCGCGCCCACCGGCGCCCCGCCGCCGCAGCTCATCGCCGCGCTGCTCAAGCTGCGCAACGCGACCGTGGCCACTACCGACGCGGCTTTCCAGGCGCTGCAACAACATTCCGAGACGGTGTTCTCGGCCACCGAGCAGTCCGTCGTCGCCCACAACGCCGCGGTCGCCAACACCACCGCCGGCAACAAGGTCGTCGCCGTCTACCCCACCGAGGGCAGCGTCCTGTTCGACTATCCCGTCGTCCGCGTCACCACCTCCACCGAGCCGACCGGCACCAACGCGGCCGCGACGGCGTTCGAGTCCGAGCTTCACTCAGCCCGTTCCATGGGCATCCTCAGCGCCGCCGGCTTCCGCGACCCGCGGGCCGTGGCGTCGTCCTCCTGGGGCGGCAAGGACGGCGTCCGCTCCCAGACGCCGAGGCTCATCCCCGCCCCGACCGCCGACCAGGTCACCACCGTGCTGCGGGCGTGGAGCGTCGTGCACCTCGACGGCCGCACGCTGGCGATCATCGACACCTCGGGCTCGATGAAGGAGCCGATGCCCGGCGGCCAGACCCGTATCGAGGTCGCCCGCGACGGGGCGCTGGCCGGGCTGTCCCTGATGCCGGACAGCACGTCCGTCGGCCTGTGGACGTTCTCGCTCACCACCTCCGAACTCGTGCCACTGGAACCGCTCGGCAGTCTCGACAACGGCGTGCCGCAGCGCCTCGCGCTACAGCGAGCCGGCGCCTCGCTGCCCGCCCGGGTCGGCGGCAGCACCGCGCTCTACGACACCGCCCTGGCCGGCTTCCAAGCCCTGCAGAACAACTTCGACGCCACCAAGGTCAACGCCGAGGTGCTGATCACCGACGGCCGCAACGAGCGCGCCGGTGGCCTCGACCTCAACGGCCTGCTGGCCAAGCTGCGGGCGGCCGACGACCCCAGCCGACCGGTCGAGATCATCGGCATCGGCCTCGGGCCGGACGCCGACATGGGCGTGCTCAACCAGATCGCGGCCGTGACCGGCGGCAAGGCCTACCAGGCCCTGGACGGCCCCGCGTTCCGGGCCGTGCTCTTCGACGCGCTGAGCCGCCGCCCGTGCCGGTCAAGCACCTGCTGACTCGTCCGGCTCCTCCACGCCGTCACGCTCGGCCCACTCCAGCAGCGTCTCCAGCGAGTGCGCCACGTCGTCGATGCCCTCGTGGAGGTCCCCGAGCTCGGCGAACCGGGCCGGCACGGTGGCGATGGTGAAGTCCCGCGGGTCGACGTCGGCCAGCTCGTCCCAGCGGATCGGCGTCGACACCGTGGCCTCGGCGTTGCCCCGCACCGAGTAGGCGCTGGCGATGGTGTGGTCCCGGGCGTTCTGGTTGTAGTCGACGAACAAGGTCCGCGGATCCCGGTCCTTGCGCCACCACGTCGTGGTCACCACGTCCGGCGCCCGCCGCTCCACCTCCCGGGCGAAGGCCAGCGCGGCCCGGCGCACCAGCCCGAACTCCCAGTCCGGCCGGATCCGCACGTAGACATGCAAGCCCCGGCCGCCGGAGGTCTTCGGGTAGCCGGTGATACCCAGCTCGGCCAACAGCTCCCGTACCACACCGGCCACCTGGCGCACCGTGTCGAACCCGCACTCCGGCATCGGGTCCAGGTCGATGCGCCACTCGTCGGGCCGCTCGGTGTCGGCCCGCCGCGAGTTCCACGGGTGGAACTCCACCGTCGACATCTGCACCGACCAGATCACGTCGGCCAGCTTGGTCACGCACAGCTCGTCGGCGTAGCGCTTGTAGCGCGGGAAGTGCACCCGCACGGTCTCCAGCCACGGCGGTGCGCCGGCCGGCACCCGCTTCTGGTGCACCTTCTCGCCGCTGGTCCCGGTCGGGAACCGGTGCATCATGCATGGCCGCTCCCGCAGCGCGCGCACGATGCCCGGGCCGACGGCCAGGTAGTAGTTGGCCAGGTCCAGCTTGGTCTCGCCGCGGGCGGCGAAGTAGACCCGGTCCGGGCTGGACAGCCGCACCGGGAGACCGTCGACATCCAGCTCGACCGGGCTCGCCATGGGCTCACGGTAACCCGCCTTCGTCGGGCACACCCGGCAAGCGCAGCACGAAGCGGGCGCCGATGTCGCTGTCCTCGACGGTGAGGGTGCCGCCGTGCCGGACCGCGATGTCCCGGGCCAGCGTCAGCCCGAGGCCGGAGCCGCCGGCGTCCCGCGCCCGGGCGTCGTCCAGCCGTACAAACCGGTCGAACACCCGCTCGCGGTCGCCGACCGGGATGCCGGGACCGTCGTCGAGCACCTCCACCACCACGGGCCTGTCCTTGCGGACGCGTACCGTCACCCTGATGTGCCGGACGCAGTGGCGCATGGCGTTCTCGATCAGGTTGCGCAGCAGCCGCTCCAGCTGGAGGCGGTCGCCGCGGACCAGCGCCGGGAGGCCGTCCAGCACGGCCCGCACGTCGCGCAGACCGAGCATGTTCTCCTCGTCGACCTGCTCGACCGCCACCTCGGCGAGATCGATCAGCTCGGTGGACAGCGGCCGGTCCTGCACGGCCAGCTGCAACAGGTCGGTGGTGATCCGCTGCAGCCGGTCCACATCCTGCAACGACCGCTGCGCCACCGCCGGCCAGTTGGCTCGCTCCGGATGGACCAGGGCGACCTCCAGCCCGGTGCGCAGGCTGGCCAGCGGGCTGCGCAGCTCGTGGCTGGCGTCGCCGACGAGGCGCTCCTGCTGCTCGTGCGACCGCTGGAGCCGGTCGAGCGTCTCATTGGTGGTCGTGGCCAGCTTGGCGATCTCGTCACGGGACGGCGGCACCGGCACCCGCCGGTCCAGTCGGCTGCCGCTGACCTCGGACAGCTCCTGGCGGATGGCCTCCACCGACCGCAGCGCACGTCTCAGCGCGAACCACGACACCGCGACGGCGATCACGGTCGCCAGCGGCACGAAGACGGCCATCGTGTCGTCGAACAGGCGCAGGGTGCTCTGCGTGTCCCACGGCAGCACGAACACGTACGCGGTGAGCGGTCCCGCGACCGCACCCAACGCCGTGTACGTGCGGAACTCGCGCCACTGCGGATGCTCGGCCGACCGCAGCGTCACCTCGACCTCGGTGCTCCAGGTCTTCGGCACGTTCGCGGGCGCGGGA
The DNA here is from genome assembly GCA_035492655.1 of Kutzneria sp. Lineage (GTDB taxonomy): Bacteria > Actinomycetota > Actinomycetes > Mycobacteriales > Pseudonocardiaceae > Kutzneria. The sequence goes on from DATJJB010000185.1 coordinate 34,675, forward strand.
GCCGGCGGGGTCCACTGTGGATTCAACCGGGCGATGGCGGCGCTGACCGTGACGGCCCGGCCGGACCCGTCCACCACCACGTACATCGGGTCGCCGTCCAACGCCGGCTGTCGGTCGTGGGTGAGCGCGTCCACCAGCCGGGTCAACTGCCCGCTGGCCTGACTGGAGGCCTGAATGGACAGTCGGGCGTCGACGAACGCTCGGATACCGATCCAGCCCAGCGTGAACAACACGCCGCACACCAGGAAGGTGGCCAGCGCCATGCTGGTCCGGATCGAGGCCGGCCACCAGCTACTCATCGTCCACCAACCGGTAGCCGATGCCCCGCACGGTCGCGATGGTGCGGCGCTCGAACGGCGTGTCCAGCTTGCGGCGCAACGCGCTCACGTACACCTCCACGATGTTCGGGTCGCCGTCGTAGGCCATGTCCCACACCTGGTCGAGGATGTCCTGTTTGGTCACCACCTGCCCGTTGTGCCGCAGCAGGCATTCCAGCACCGCGAACTGCTTGGTCGTCACCTCCACCGGCCGCCCGGCCCGGCGCACCTCGCGCCGGGCCGGATCCAGCACGATGTCGTCGAACTCCAGCAAGGTGCCGACCCCGGCGCCGGCCCGCCCACGACGGGTGAGCGCGCGCAGCCGGGCCGTCAACACCACGTAGGAGAACGGTTTGCTGAGGAAGTCGTCGGCCCCGGTGTCCAGTGCCTCGGCCTCGTCGTACTCGCCGTTCTTGGCCGTGAGCATGAGGATGGGCGTCGCGACGCCGCGAGCACGCAGCGCCTCGCACACCTTGTACCCGTTCATTTTGGGCAACATGATGTCCAGCACGATCACCTGATACGGGTACTCCTGCGCGAGGTGCAGTCCCTCCAGACCGTCGTACGCGAGGTCGACGGTGTAGCCCTCCGCCTCCAGTCCCCACTGGAGCGACTCGGCCAGCCGCCTCTCATCTTCCACGACGAGCACTCGCATGCCTCGATCCTCCCAGATCGCGCCGACCGATCCTGAAGAGAACTTCAGGTTGGTTCAGGATCCGTTCAGGTGCGGCCCGGCATCATCGCCGGGTCAGCACGCCCAGCGCCTCGGGAGAGCACAGTGGACAGTCCGACAGCGGCCGAAGTGGTCGACGTGGTGAAGGTGTACGGCCGCGGTGACACCGCGGTGCGGGCACTCGACCACGTGTCCGTGAACTTCCTGGCCCGCCGGTTCACCGCGATCATGGGGCCGTCCGGCTCCGGCAAGTCCACACTGATGCACTGCCTGGCCGGCCTGGACACCGTCGACTCGGGGCGGGTGCGGATCGGCCGGCACGAGGTGACCGGCCGATCCGACGCGGCACTCACGCGGTTGCGGCGGGACCACGTGGGCTTCGTGTTCCAGTCCTTCAACCTGCTGCCGACGCTGACCGCCGAGGACAACATCCTGCTCGGTCTACGGCTGGCCGGCCGGGTCGTGGACCGGCAGTGGTTCGACACCGTGGTGAACGCCCTGGGTCTGCGGCCGCGGCTCGCGCACAAGCCCGGCGAGCTGTCCGGTGGCCAGCAGCAGCGCGTGGCCTGCGCGCGGGCCCTGGTCGGGCAGCCGGACGTGGTGTTCGCCGACGAGCCCACCGGCAACCTCGACTCGCGGTCCGGCGCGGAGGTGCTGGGCTTCCTGCGGGCGTCCGTGCACGAGCTGGGGCAGACGGTGGTGATGGTGACGCACGACCCGGTCGCCGCCTCCTATGCCGACCACGGTGTGCTGCTGGCCGACGGGCGCATCGCCGCGCACCTGCAACGGCCGACCGCCGACACCGTGTTGTCCGCGCTCGCGAGCCTGGGGGCGTGATGCTGCGCACGGTCATCGCCGGTCTCAAGGCCCGGCCCAAACGGCTGTTGCTGTCAGCGGTGGCGATCGCGCTCGGCGTGGCGTTCGTGTCCGGCTCACTGATCCTCGCCGATGCCCTGCACGCAGGCGTGCGCGCCGCCGTCGCGTACCAGCTGCGCGGCGTCGACGTGGATGTCACGGTGAAGCACGGAGATCTCGATGACGCCACGCTGACCAAGGTGCGTCAGCTGCCGGGCGTCGCGGCGGCCGAGGGACGGACGACTGTCGGGGCGCCGCTGCTCGTCAACGGCCACGCCCGCGACGCCGGAGCGATGGCGCTGCCGGCGGACGAACAGCTGCGGCCGTTCGACCTCGCCGACGGCCGTCTGCCGAGCAACGCCGACGAGATCGCGACCGCCACGTCGACCGGGTACACGCCGGGGCAGCGCCTGACGGTGTTCGACCAGGGCGGCCATCAGCACCAGTACACCGTGGTCGGCACGTTCTCGCGGCCGACCGACGCCGGCATCGGCTCGACCGAACTCGTGCTCACGCCGGAGGCCGTGCGCCGGCTCGCGCCCAGTGCCGGCTACTCCGACATCGTCGTGCGTGGCAAGGCGGGCGTCAGCCCGGCCGAGCTCGCGGATCGTGTCGCGCAGGCCGTGCCCGGGGGCGACGCCGTGACCGGCGAACAGGCCGCGACGGCGTTGCTCAGCAACGCCGCGCCGGACTCGGCCAGCCTGACCAAGTTCTTCACGGCGTTCGCGGTGCTGGCGATGGTGGTGGCCGGCCTGGTGATCGTCAATTCGTTCACCATCCTCGTCACGCAGCGGGCCCGCGAGCTGGCCCTGCTGCGCTGTGTCGGCGCGGGCCGCACGCAGGTGTTCACCAGCGTGCTGATCGAGGCCGTGGTGGTCGGCGCGGCGGCGTCCGCGGTCGGGCTGTTCGGCGGGCTGGGTGTCGCCGCGCTGTTGCAGCTCGGCAATCCGGCCGGCGTGCACGTACCGCTCAGTGCGCGTACGGCCGTCGAGTCGGTGGCGATCGGCGTGCTGGTGACGGCGCTCGCCGCGGCATTACCGGCCCGCGCGGCAACACGGGTCGCACCCGTGGAGGCGCTGCGCACACCACTCGAAGGCAAGGCCGCGCGTGCCGGCAAGGTACGGACCTTCGGTGCCGTGCTGGCCTTCGTGGTGGGTGTCGGGGCCGCTGCGGTGTCGTTGAACAGCACCGATCTGGACACCGCCGCGGCGTTGGCCATCGTCGCCATGGTGGCGCTGTTGGTGGCCGCCTTGGCCGTCGGGCCGCTGCTGGTCGGGCCGGTGGTGCGAGTGCTGAGCACCGTTTTCGCGCCGGCCCTTGGCCAGCCCGCGAAGCTCGCCGCGCTCAACGCCGACCGCAATCCCCGCCGTACCGCCGCCACCGCCGCCGCGCTCACCATCGGACTGGCCGTCGTGTCCCTGGTGACCACCATGACCGCCGGTATCGAGGCCGGTCGCAGCCGCGGCGTCGACCAGCAGCTCGCCGCCGACTTCGTGGTGACCAGCGCCGTGTTCAACCATCCCTTGCCCGACAACTTGTCCACCACTCTCGGCCGGGTGCCCGGCGTCGCCGGCACGGCTCGGCGGGTGTCCTTCTCCGGTGACCTCGGCTCGTACGGGGCTTTCGGCATGTCCGCCATCCAGGGCGACGCCCTCGGCTCGGTGCTGCGTCCCGTCGTCCTGTCCGGTCGGTTGGACCGCCTGGGCCCCGGCGAACTGGCCATCAGCAAACAGCTCGCCGGCGAGACCGGACTCAATGTCGGCGACACCGTCCAGGCCAAGGTGCCGTTGCACGTCATTGCCGTCTACGACAGCGTCGAAGCCCCCGGCGCGAACCTCGAGCTCGCCCTGGTCGATCTGGCTCAGGAGGCCGCCATCTCGGTCGCCGGCAGTCTTCCCTACGACCAGAGCCTTCTGCTCAAGCTTTCGTCCACTGTGGATCCGGCGCAGGCCCGTCCGGCTCTGGACCACGCACTGGCCACCGATCCGTTGCTCCAGCTCAACAGCATCGCTGACATCAAGGCGCAACTCGCCAAGCCCCTTCAGGGCACCCTCAACCTGTTGTGGGCCCTGACCGCTCTTGCCGTGCTCATCGCCTTCGCCGGCATCGCCAACACCCTGTCCCTGTCGGTGCTGGAGCGGACCCGGGAATCGGCTCTGCTCCGGGCGCTCGGTCTCACCAGGGGCGGTCTCCGGGCCGCCGTCATGACCGAGTCGGTGTTCGTGGCCCTGCTCGGGGCGGTGTGCGGGCTCGTGGTCGGCATCGTGGCGGCGTGGCTGCTGGCCCGCGTGGCATCGACCGACGCCGAGCCGGTGCTGTTCACGCTGCCGTGGAACCGGCTCGGCGTCCTGCTGGGTGCGGCCGTGCTGGCCGCGCCCCTGGCCGCCCTGCTCCCCGCCCGTCGCGCCGCGCGGCAGTCGCTCACGGCCGGGATGGCCGAACAGTGAGGCGCGGATACACCCGGCAGGCGTTGTGTTCGTACACCTTGGCCCGGTCCTCTTCGGACAGTGGCACGGCGTCGACGTACCGCCGGGTGTCGTCGAAATGGTGGCCGGTGCGGTCGTCGAGGCCGCGGACCGCGCCGAGCGCCTCCGAGCCGAACAGGATGGCGTCCGCGGGGATGACGTCGAAGAGGAGGTCCATGCCAGGTTGGTGGTAGACGCAGGTGTCGAAGGAGACGTTGGCCAGCACATGCCGGGCCGGATCCGGACGGTCCAGCATGTCGGCCAGCCCTCGATAGCGGCCCCAGTGGTACGGGACGGCCCCGCCGCCGTGCGGGATCACCAGACGCAGGCCGGGTAGGTCGGCGAACAGATCACCTTGGAGGAGTTGCATGAACGCAGTGGTGTCGGCGTTGAGGTAGTGCGCGCCGGTGGCGTGGAACGCTCGGTTGGCCGAGGCCGACACGTGCACCATGGCCGGCACGTCCAGCTCGATCATCGCCTCGTAGCAGGGATACCAGGTCGGGTCGGTCAGGGCCGGCGCGGTCCAGTGGCCGCCGCTGGGGTCGGGATTGAGATTGCAGCCGATGAAGCCTAGTTCCTCGACGCAGCGTCGCAGCTCCGGGATCGAGCGTTCGACGGGCACGCCCGGGTACTGCGGGAGCTGGCCGACGCCGGCGAACCGGTCCGGGTAGAGGGTGACGACGCGGTGCACGAGGTCGTTGCAGACTCGGGCCCAGTCGGCGCTGGTCCGTGCGTCGCCGAGGTGATGGGCCATGGCGGACGCGCGTGGTGAGAAGATCGTCAGGTCGATGCCGCGTTCGTCCATGAGCCGCAGCTGTCCCTGGACGGACTCGCGGATCTCGTCGTCCGAGATGGTCGGGTACGTCGGGGCGTCGCCGGCGAGCTGGCGCTCGCGCCAGGCGGTGTGGGCCGCCGGTGCCGTGGTGTAGTGGCCGTGGCAGTCGATGATCACGGGGAGAGCTCCTCCAGGGCGCGGTTGCGGGCACGCGGCGTGAACTGGGCCAACACCGCGGCGACGACGAGGAAGCTCGACACCAGCAGCAGTGCCGGCAGTGGCGCCAGCAGCGGCACCAGCGGGGCGATGACCAGCACGCCGGTCGCGCCGCCGAGTACGCCGATGCCGTCCACCAGGCCGAAGCCGGCGGAGCGGACGCGGGTCGGGAAGCTTTCCGCCGACAGCGCGAACGTCGGCGGCACCCACACGTTGAAGCCGAAGAAGACCAGGAAGGAGCCGCCGAGCGCCCAGCCGATGTCGGTGCCGAACAGGGCGATGACCACTGCCCCGAGCACGGTCAGCGCGGCGCCGACAGGCAGCCAGTACCGGCGCTCCAGCACCTCGGAGTACCGGGCGGAGAACAGGCCCTGCACGAAGAAGCCGACGCCGCCGGCGGCGGAGATCATGCCGGCGACCGGCGGCGTGAAGTGCAGGCTGGTGAGCACAACCGTGGAACCGGTGGAATAGGAGAAAACCGTGGCATAACCCGTGAACCACATCGCGACCAGCAGCAGCGCACGGCGCCGGTAGCGTGGATTGGCGAACAGCTCGCGGTAGGCGTGGCTCGCGTGCTCGACCGGCGGCGCGATCGCGGCCGGCTCGATCGCGGGCAGCGGTTGGCCGATCCGGGCCTCGAACCTGGTCACCACCGCGTCGGCCTCGTCGAGTCGTCCGTGCTCGACCAACCAGCGCGGGGACTCGGGCAGCCGCAACGCCGCCAGCACCGCCAGCGCGCCCAGAATCACCGCCACCCAATGGATCCAGCGCCAGCCGTCGGCCAGTCCGAACGCGACCGGCATGCCTTCCGGGAAGGGGGCGGGTTCGGTGGTGAGCATCAGGCCGAGGCCGATGCCGACCATCGCGCCGAGCGTGCACAGCACGAAAGTCGTTGCCGTGTAACGGGCTCGTGCGCCGTGCGGGGCGAGTTCGCCGATGTAGGTGTTGCCGACGGCCAGCACCGCGCCCATGGCGATGCCGGTGATCGCGCGTCCGACGGTGAAGGTCGCGTAGTCAGTGGCGATCGCCGCGATCAGCGAACCGAGGGCCGCGAAGCCGATCGACCCGGCCACTACGGCGCGCCGGCCGAGCCGGTCGGACATCGGCGCGATCAGCAGACAGCCGACCACGTAACCGGCCAGGTACGCGCAGACCGGCAATGGCAGCCAGGACTGCGCGTCCGCCGGCGTGCAGCCAGCCACGATCTGCCCGCACGTCTGGAGGAATGACACGTTGATGTCGAAGTTGCAGTAGAAGATCACGAACATGGCCAGGCCGACGATGCCGGTGGCCGCGTAGCTGACGGCCCGTCTCGGTAACCGGTCCAGCCGGGCGAGCACCAGGGCTCGGGATTGCGCGGTCGGGGCTGCCGCGCCGCTTGCCGTCGTCGGTTCGTTGCCGGCCATGGACCCTCCTCGGTGGGGGCGATGGACACGAACCGTAGCTTCGTCGACGAGATCGTCACAAGGCTTGTCAACGAGATTGTTGACAATCTTGTGTGAGATGCTTAGCGTCCGTTGTCGAGGAAGGGAGCAGCCATGTCGAGCGCGCCGCAGGAGGGCGAGGCCGGCCGGCAGGCGGCGGTGGCGGCACTGCGCGCTGCCCTGATGGCTGGGGACGTCGTGCCCGGTCAGCGCCTGGTCGAGGCCGAGCTGGCCGATGCCTTCGGGGTGACCCGGGCCAGCGTGCGCGCGGCGCTGATCGACCTCACCGCCGACGGCCTGATCGAGCGCATTCCCAACCGGGGCGCGCGGGTCCGGGTCGTCACGGTCGACGAGGCGGTGGCCATCACCGAGTGCCGCATGGTGCTGGAAGGGTTGTGCGCGGCCAAGGCCGCCGAGAAGGCCACCGACGACCAGATCGAGGCGTTGCTCGAAGTCGGCGAGCTGATGCGGGCCGCGGTCTCCGACGGCGAACCGATGAAGTACTCGGCGCTCAACCGGGAACTGCACCGCATGGTGCGCGAGATCGCCGACCAGCCGGTGGCCGGCGAGCTGCTGGAACGGCTGCACGGGCAACTCGTGCGGCACCAGTTCCGGTTGGCCATGCGCGACGGGCGCACGCACGTGTCGCTGCCGGAGCACCTGGAGATCATCGACGCCATCGCCCGGCACGACCCCGACGCCGCCGAGCAGGCGGCCCGCGCGCATCTGCGCAGCGTGATCACTGCCCTCAGGGAGACGGAGTAGGCATGGACACAGTCGTGGTGACGGACATCCCGCGGGCGCCGCTGGCGGCGATCGACCGGTTGACCCCGTACGGGGTGGCGACCGTGCACGAAGCGTTGGGGCGCATCGGTTTCGTCGGTGCCACGCATCGGCCGACCCATCTCGGCAGCCGGATCGGCGGGTCCGCGGTGACCGCGCTGTGCTGGCCGGGCGACAACCTGATGATCCACGCCGCGGTCGAGCAGTGCCGGCCCGGCGACGTCCTTGTCGTCACCACGACCTCGCCCTGCACCGACGGCATGTTCGGGGAACTGCTCGCGACTTCCTTACAGGAGCGCGGAGTTCGCGGCCTGGTCATCGACGCCGGGGTGCGCGACATCGCCGAGCTGCACCAGCTCGGGTTTCCGGTGTGGTCGCGGGCCGTCAGCGCCCAGGGCACCGTCAAGTCGACCGCGGGCGCGGTGAACGTGCCCGTAGTTGTCGGGGCGCAACGCATCAACCCTGGTGACGTGATCCTGGCCGACGACGACGGCGTGCTGTGCGTGCCTCGGGACGACGTGGCGACGGCCCTGGAACGGGCCCGGGCCCGGGTCGAGAAGGAGGAGGCGACGCGGGAGGCCTTTCGCGCCGGGCAACTCGGCCTGGACCGGTACGGGCTGCGGGAGAAGCTGGCGGCGTTGGGCGTGCGGTACGTGACGGCCGCGGAGTACGGGGCTCGGTGATGGCCGGCATTCCGTGCATGCTGATGCGGGGCGGCACGTCCAAGGGTGCCTACTTCCTCGCCAGCGACCTGCCGGCCGATCCCGTCGAGCGGGACGACCTCCTGGTTCGGATCATGGGCAGCGGTGATCCGCGGCAGATCGACGGCATCGGCGGCGCGCACCCGTTGACCAGCAAGGTCGC
>DATJJB010000186.1:0-2963 GCA_035492655.1 Kutzneria sp.
GGGTCGGCCAGTTCGAGCACGTCCACCGGCATCGGCGGGGTGTCGAGCACGGTCGGGATCAGGTAGTCGGTGAACGACGGGTTGCGGACCTTGCCGTTCGAGACCTGGATTTCCTCCATGACGGCCAGGCCGAGGCCCTGGGTGCTGCCGCCGTGGATCTGGCCCAGCACGGCCTGCGGGTTCATCGCCTTGCCCACGTCCTGCGCGCAGGCCAGCTCGACCACCTTGACCAGGCCGAGGTCGACGTCCACGTCGACGACCGCCCGGTGCGCGGCGAAGCCGTACTGCACGTGCGCGAACCCTTGGCCGGTCTCGGGATCCAGCCCGGTGGTCGGCCGGTGCCGCCACTCGACGGTCTCCTCGATCACGTCAGTGCCCAGCACGGCAACGATGTCCGCGGTCGTGAGCTCGGAGCGGGGCTCGCCGAACCGGGCGACGGCCAGCTTGAGCAGCTTCTCCCGGACCGCCTCGCAGGCGGCCTTGACCGCGCCGCCGGTGACGTAGGTCTGGCGGGAGGCCGAGGTGGAGCCGCCGTTGCCGACAGTGGTGTCGGCCGGGTGCACGGTGACCTGGTCGATGCCCAGCTCGGTGCGGACGATCTGCTGCTGGATGGTGACCAGGCCCTGGCCGACCTCGGCCGCGGCGGTGTGGATCACGGCCGCCGGCTCGCCGTTGATGATCTCCAGCCGGAGCCGGGCGGTGGAGTAGTCGTCGAAGCCCTCGGAGAAGCAGATGTTCTTGATGCCGACCGCGTAGCCGACACCGCGGACCACACCTTCGCCGTGAGTGGTGTTGGAGACACCGCCGGGCATGGCGGTCAGATCCAGCGGTCCACTGTGGACCTCCGGCAGCGGGCGTTCCTTGATGAGGCGCAGGAGTTCGGCCACCGGCGCGGCGGAGTCGACGACCTGGCCGGTCGGCATGACGCTGCCTTCACTCATGGCGTTGCGTACTCGCACCTCCACCGGGTCCATGCCCAGCGCCGCGGCGAGCTTGTCCATCTGTGACTCGTAGGCGAAACCCGCTTGCACAGCACCGAATCCGCGCATGGCACCGCAGGGCGGGTTGTTCGTGTAGGCGCCCCAGCAGTCGATCGTCACGTTGTCCACATTGTACGGACCGATGCCGAGGGTGGCGGCATTGGCCACGACAGCCGGCGTGCTGGACGCGTACGCGCCGCCGTCGAGGTAGATGCGGCACCGCACGTACTTCAGCGTGCCGTCCCGGTCGGCCCCGTGTTCGTAGTACAGCTTGGCCGGGTGCCGGTGCACGTGGCCGTAGAACGACTCCTCGCGGTTGTAGACCATCTTCACCGGCTTGCCGGTGTGCCGGGCCAGCAGGCACGCGTGCACCTGGATGGACAGGTCCTCGCGGCCGCCGAACGCGCCGCCGACACCGGCCAGCGTCAGCCGCACCTTGTCGGTCGGCAGGTCCAGCGCGAAGCAGATCTGCTTCTGGTCCACGTGCAGCCACTGCGTGGCCACGAACAGGTCGACGCCGCCGTCCTCGGCCGGGACGGCCAGGCCGGACTCGGGACCGAGGAACGCCTGGTCCTGCATGCCGACCTCGTACACGCCGCTGACCACGACCTCGGCCGTCGCCTGCTGGTCGCCGCGCTCGATGTGCACCTTGCGCACGGTGTTGCCGCCTGGGTGCAGTAGCGGCGCCTCCGGCTTGACCGCCTCCTCGGCGTCGACGATCGGCGTCAGCACATCGAAGTCGACCTTGATCTTCTTGATCGCCCGCCGGGCCGTCTCCGGATGGTCGGCGGCGACCAGGGCGATCGCCTCGCCGTGATAGCGCACCACGTCCACGGCCAACACCGGCTGGTCGGGGTGCTCAAGGCCGTACAGATTCGTGCCGGGGACGTCGTTGTGCGTGAGCACCGCGTACACGCCGGGCACCTTCAGTGCCTCGGTGATGTCGACGTTGCGGATCTTGGCGTGCGGATGCGGGCTGCGCAGGGTCGCGCCCCACAGCATGTCCTCGTGCCACAGGTCCGACGAGTACGCGAACTCGCCGCGCACCTTCAGCGCGCCATCGGGGCGCAAGGGGCTCTCGCCCACCCCGCCTTTGGTGGATTGCCTGGTGGGGGAGGTCATCGCAGCACCTCCGCGGCGTTGAAGAGATCACGGGTGATGGATTCGACGTCGGCGGTGCGCAGTTCGCCGTCGGCGACGACGCTGCGGCCGCCGACCAGCAGCCGGTCCACGGTCGGGGCGGAGCCCAGCGCCAGCGCGGCCACCGGGTCGGCGATGCCGGCGTGGTCGAGGTCGTCCATCCGCCAGACGGCGAGGTCGGCGACCTTGCCCGGCTCGATGGAGCCGATCTCGTGGTCGCGGCCGAGGCAGCGCGCGCCGCCCATGGTGGCCATCCACAGCGCCTCGCGGATGCTCAGAGCCGTTGCGCCGCCGCGGAATCGGGCCACCAGCAACGCCTGGCGGATTTCCTCGCCGAGTCCGCCGGACTCGTTGGACGCGGCCCCGTCGACGCCGAGTCCGACCGGCGCGCCGGCGTCCAGCAGCTGCCGCACCGGGGCCATGCCGGCGGCGATCCGCCCGTTGGAACTGGGGCAGTGCGCGCTGCCGGTGCCGGTCTGACCGAAGCGCTTGATCGCCTCGTCGGACAGGTGGATGGTGTGCGCCAGCCACACGTCATCGCCGAGCCAGCCCAACTGCTCGGCGTACTGCGCCGGCGTGCAACCGTTCTCGGCCAGGCACTGCTCTTCCTCGTCGATGGTCTCGGCCAGGTGCGTGTGCAGGCGGACACCGTGCCGCCGGGCCAGCGCGGCGGCCTGCTCCATCAGCTCGCGGCTGACCGAGAACGGCGAGCAGGGGCCGACGGCGATGCGGATCAGGCCGAGCGGGTCCGGGTCATGGAAGTCGTTGATGGCCTTTTCCGTGCCCAGCAAGGCCGCTTCGAGATCCTCGACGATGTTGTCCGGCGGCAGGCCGCCCTGCGAC
>DATJJB010000187.1:0-2119 GCA_035492655.1 Kutzneria sp.
GGAACAACATCCTGAGCCGCGAGCATCTCGATCTCTCGCTGGCTGGGAACGCTGCGGTGGGCGCGTTCTGCTCGGCGGGCGGCACAGCGGCCTACAACCGCGGCCAGAGTGAACTGCAGTATCTGACGGTCGACGTGACCCAGAACACCACCCAAACCTACCGGATCGAGGGTTCGGAGCGCTGCGGAACCAGCAGCGGGCTGACCGAAAGCGTCTCGCTGTCGCATGCGTCGACGACGAACTCGAACTCGACCCTGAGCGACTACGACGTCAACGGCGTCGCCGGCATGCTCGGCTATTCCAATCCGACGCTCGGCACGCTCGGTCTGACCCTGTCGTACGACCGGACCAATTACAGCTCCGCGCCGCTGGTTGGCAGCGCCACGCCCGAACGCCTGGACGTCACGTCCATCGGCGTGCAGCTGACCCGCCCGATCGGCGCCCGGCTGACCGGATCGGCCTCGGTGTCCTACAGCCATTCCGCGGACGAGGCGCGCCCCGGCGCCTTGGTCGGGGCGAAGGACTTCAGCGGTCTGACGACGTCCCTCAACCTGACCTACGTGGCCGGGCCGCGGCTACAACTGTCGGCCGACGTCGGCCGCCGGGTGTCGGGCACCCTGCTGCAGGGGGTCGGCTATGCGGTGGTGACCAACGCCGGCCTCTCCGCCGACTACACCGTCTCCTCGCGGATCACGGCGAGCGTCGGCGGCAACTGGCTGCACACGGACAATGAGGGCCGCGACCCGCTGCTGGCTCTGACGACGCCCGATTGGCAGGAGCTGATCACCCTCTTCGCCCGCGCCACGGCCAAGATCGGCCGGAGCTCGGCCGTGTCGCTCGAATATCGCCGTCTGCAGGGCCGCTCGGACCTGTCGCTGTACGACTACGTCTCGAACTACGTCGGCCTCACGCTCTCGACGTCGTTCTAGCAAGGAGGCCAAACCATTCGCACCTTCCGACTCCTGGCCGCCCTCGCCCTGCTCGGCGCCCCCGCGGCCCACGCTCAAACTGCGGCCCGCGCCCAACCCGCGGCCGTCCCGGGCCCGGCGACCGCCGCCGCATCCGCCACGGCCCCTGCGCCGGCCGAAGCGCCGCCGGTCGCCGTCGACGCCAACTTCCAGCTGGGCATCGGCGACAGCGTCCTGGTGCAACTCGTCGGCAGCAAGGACGCCGACAGCCACGCCACCGTGGCCGGCGACGGCACGGTCATCGTTCCGCTCGTGGGCGAGGTGAAAGCCCTCGGCCTGACCGCCGACCAGCTGGCCACGGCGATCCAGGTCGGCCTGAAAAAGGGCGGCTACTATTCCGACCCGGTGGTCCATGTCAGCGTGACCGGCGTCGCCAGCCGTTATGTGGCGGTGCTGGGCGACGTGGCCATGCCGGGGCTGCTGCCGCTCGACCGCGCCTATCACCTGTCGGACATCGTCGCGCGGGTCGGCGTCCATTCCGGCGACGGCGCCGGCACCATCGTGCTGACCCATTCGACCGGCCAGTCGCGGCGCTACACCCTCGAGGAGATCGCCACCGGCGGCAGCGGCGACGGAGATCCGCTGATCCAGGCCGGCGACAAGCTCTACGTCCCGTCGGTCGGCTCGGAGGTGATCTTCGTCTCCGGTCAGGTGCACGCGCCGGGCGGCTTCCCCCTGAGCCGGAACATGACGGTCCGGGACGCCATCGCCCGCGGCGGCGGCCTGACCGAGATGGGCAGCGACAGGAAGCTCAAGCTGTTCCGCAAGAATGTCCTGGTCGGGGACGTGAAGCTCGAAACGCCGTTGCAAGCCGGCGACATCCTGCAGATCGGGGAGCGGCTCTTCTAGAGCCCCATCGCGCCATGAACATCGTCCAATTCCTGCGCATCATCTGGGCCCGCCGGATCCTCGTCATCCTGGCCTTTGTCGCCTCGGTGGCCGGCGCCTACGTGGTGGCGATCCTGGTGCAGCCCCGTTACGAAGCGGTGGCGCGGGTCAACATCGACCTTCTGAGGAAGGACCCGGTGTCGGGCCTCAACCAGGACATCCGCAACGCCGGCATCTATTTCGACGCCCAGCAGCAGCTGATCAAGGACTACTCGGTCACCGGGCCGGTGGTCGACCGGCTGGGCTGGCTGACCGATCCGAAC
>DATJJB010000188.1:0-11467 GCA_035492655.1 Kutzneria sp.
TCGGCGTCCAGGTCGAAGTGGCCGGCGGTCTCCACCGAGAAGGCCTGGATCTTGCTGTACGGCAGCGAGGTGAAGTCCTTCTTCTTGCCGGTCATGCCCTGCACGTTGACCGCGATGACCCGCTTGTTGGTGAACACGACGAAGTCGCGCACCGTCTTGAACGCCAGATGCAGCTGCTCGCCGGGCACGATGAGCGGCTCGACACTGCCGGCGATGTCCCGCGGGTCGATCTGGGCCAGCTTGAGCAGCGCCGCCTTCTCGAAGTCAATCATGTACCGAGGGTAACCACGACACCGGTTATCATGGGCGGAAATCGGGACAATCGGGAAAGGGACCATGGTGGGCGTCCCCGTGATCGTGCTCGCCGGTTTTCTCGGCGCTGGCAAGACAACCCTGCTCAACCACCTGCTCAGGGCCGGTGGTGGCACGCGCATCGGGGTGGTGGTCAACGACTTCGGCGCGGTCAACATCGACGCGATGGCGGTCGCCGGCCAGGTGGACTCGATGGTGTCGCTGTCCAACGGCTGTGTGTGCTGCGTGACCGACGAGGGCGGCCTGGACGACGTGCTGGGCAAGCTCACCGGCGCGGTGGACGTGATCGTGGTGGAGGCCAGCGGCATCGCCGAGCCGCAGGCCGTGGCCCAGCAGGTGCTGGGCAGCGCCGATCCCGCGGTCGAGTACGGCGGCCTGGTCGAGGTGGTCGACGCGGTCGAGTTCACGGCCACCCGCGCGCGGCATCCGGAGCTGGACAAGCACCTGGCCGTGGCCGACCTGGTGGTGCTGAACAAGGTCGACCGGGTGGCCGCGGCCGAGCTGGCCGAGGTGTTCGCCGTGGTGACGGAGCTGGCCGACGGCGCCGCGATCGTCACGACCGAGCACGGGCGGCTCGATCCCGGCCTGTTGTTCGACCGGCGCGAGCGGCCGAAGCCGGCCCAGCTGTCCTTCGACGACCTCGAGGACCACAGCCAGCACGTGCACGCGGCCTACCAGAGCATCGTGTTCGAGACCGACGAGCCGATGCATCCCGAGCGGCTGACGGCCTTCCTCGACGGCCGCCCGGACGGCGTGTTCCGGATCAAGGGCTATGTCCACTTCGGACGGCACGGCGACCGCGAACTCCAGGTGGTCGGCAGCTTCCTGCGCTTCCGGCCGACCCGATCGGGCAGGAAAACCAGCCTGGTGTTGATCGGCGTCGACATGAGCGGACTGGAAGAACAGCTGGTCGGCTGCCTGGGGGAGGGCGACGAGCAGGCCATGTTCGCGGTGCACCGGCACACCGAGTCGTGAACTCGTTATTCAACAGCTGTTGAGTTTCTCGCCGAGTGGTCTTAACCTCGGCGTCATGCTGACCTTGGACTTCACCCGGATCGACGGCTCCATGCTGGCCACGGTCGGCGGCAAGGCGGCCAACCTGGGCGTGCTCACCGCGGCCGGCCTGCCGGTGCCGCCGGGCTTCTGCGTCACCACCGAGGCGTACCGGCGGGTGGCCGCCGGCGTGCCGCTGGCCGAGGTCCGGGACGCGCTGCTGGGCGTGGAGATCCCGGCCGACATCGCCGACGAGATCCGCACCCGCTACCTGGAGCTGGGCGCGGCCGCCCCGGTCGCGGTGCGCTCGTCGGCCACCGCCGAGGACCTGCCGTTCGCCAGTTTCGCCGGCCAGCAGGACACTTTCCTCAATGTGGTCGGCGTGGACAGCGTGCTGGACGCGGTCCGCCGGTGCTGGGCGTCGCTGTGGACCGACCGTGCCGTCGCCTACCGGGAGAGCAACGGCATCGACCACGGAGCCGTCGAGCTGGCCGTGGTCGTGCAGCTCATGGTCGACTCCGCGGTGGCCGGCGTGCTGTTCACCGCCAATCCCGTCACCGGCCGGCGGCGCGAGGCCGTGATCGACGCCAACGCCGGGCTGGGGGAGACCGTGGTGTCCGGCTCGGTCAACCCTGATCACTTCGTCGTCGACACGGCTTCGGCGAAGATCCTGCAACGGCGCTTGGGGGACAAGAAGGTCGCCATCCGGTCGGTCGCCGGCGGTGGCACCGAGGAGGTTCCGCTCGACTCCGCCGAACCGTGCCTGTCGGACCAGCAGATCCTGGCGCTGGCCGAACTCGGCGACCGAGTCGAGCGGCACTACGGCAGCCCGCAGGACACGGAGTGGGCCATCGACGCCGACGGACGGTTGTGGCTGACCCAGGCCCGGCCGATCACGACGCTGTACCCGGTGCCCGACAGCCCGTCCAACGACGGCCGAGGCCGGCACGCCTACCTCTGTGTTTCCGTTGCGCAGGGCCTGTATCGGCCGATCACGCCGATGGGCATCGCCTCGTTCCGGCTCATCGCCAGCGGCGGCCGGCGCATGTTCCGGCTGCCGGTGGCGGATGCCCTGGCCGGGCCGAACTTCTTCTCCGACGCCGGTGAGCGTGTGTACGTCGACGCCACGGCGATCGTCCGCAGCCGGCTGGGCCGATTCATCGTGCCGAAGGTCTTCGACGTCATGGAGGCGCGGTCGGCCGCCGCGATGCGGTCGCTGTTCGACGATCCCGACATGTCGCTGCGGCCGGGCGCTGTTCGCGCCGCCCTGCGCATCCTGAAACTGGCGCTGCGCATGGGTTTCCCGTTCCGGCTGGTCGAGGCGATCCTGCGGCCGTCGGCGGCCGAGCGGCGGCTCGACGCACTCGGCGCACGGTTGGTGGGCTTCGCGACACTGACCGGCGAGCACGATTCGCGGACCCGGCTGGAGCACGTGATCCGGGCGTTGCCGCAGATCCCGACCATGCTGCCCAGGGCGCTGCCGGTGCCGCTGGCCGGCTTCGTCATGCTGGCGTGGGCGAGAAGGCTGCTGGGCAGCGGCGAAGGGCTGGAGACCGTCCTTCGTGGACTCCCGCACAACGTGACCACCGAGATGGACCTTGAGCTGTGGCGGGTGGCCACCGAGCTGCGGGCCGAAGGGGCTGAACCAACAGCGGATTCGCCCGCGGTGCAACGGTTCCTGGCACGCTACGGCCATCGGGCCGTTGCCGAGATCGACCCGGGGATGCCGCGCTGGTCCGACGACCCGGCCCACATTCTCGGCGTGCTGGCCAATTACCTGCGCCTGGACGACGCCGACGCGGCCCCGGACGCCCAGTTCAAACGCGGTGCGGCCGAGGCCGAGGCGATGATCCGGTCGTTGTCCGCCAAGGCTGGCGGTCTCCGTGGGCGGCTGGTCCGGTTCGCGCTTGGCCGGACCCGGCGGCTGGCCGGGTTGCGCGAGACGCCGAAGTTCTTCCTGATCCAGTTCCTGGCCCAGATCCGCCGCCAGCTCCAGCACATCGGGGGCGAGCTGGCCGGTGCCGGTCGGCTCGACCGCGCCGACGACGTGTTCTTCCTGTCGCTCAAGGAATGCCGGGAAGCGTTGGGCGGCAAGGACTTCCGGGAGATCGTCGCCGGCCGGCACGAGTCGTACGACCGGGAGATCAGGCGTCGGCGGGTGCCGCAGATGCTGCTGTCCGACGGCACCGACCCGGAGGCCATCAGCGCCCCGCCGGCCGACGGGGCCATGATCGGCACCGCCGCCTCAACGGGTCAGATCACCGCGATTGCCCGCGTGGTGCTGGATCCGGTCGGCGCGCACCTCGAACCGGGCGAGATTCTCGTCGCCCCGTCGACGGATCCGGGCTGGACGCCGTTGTTCCTCACCGCCGGTGGACTCGTGATGGAGATGGGCGGCGCCAACTCGCACGGCGCCGTCGTCGCCCGTGAGTACGGAATCCCGGCGGTGGTCGGGGTGCCGAACGCCACCCTGCGCATCGCCACCGGCGACGTGATCACGGTCGACGGGGCGGCCGGGACGGTGTCGCTGCTTCCCGCAGCCGACCGAACTCCGCCGCCAGCGCCGGCAGTTGCCAGTGGGCGTTGAGGCCGCTGGGATTGGGCAGCACCCACACCCGGGTGTCGCCGATCATCGCCTCCTGCAAGCCAACCACGGCCTTCGGTGCGCCGAACGCCGTCCGATAAGCGCCGACGCCCACTACGGCCAGGAAGTTCGGCCGGTACTCCTGGACAACGGAGACCAACCGCTTCCCGCCGGTCACAAATTCTGAAGGCGTGAGCTCGTCGGCCCGGGCGGTGGCCCGGGCGACGACGTTGGTGATGCCCAAACCCAGTCCCAGCAACAGCTTCTGCTCGGACGCGGCGAACAACCGTGGCGTGAAGCCCGATTGGTGCAGCGCCGGCCAGAAGCGGTTGCCGGGACGGGCGAAGTGGAAACCGGTGGCCGCCGACCACAGACCCGGATTGATCCCGCAGAACAGGACGTTCAACCCGGGCGCGATCAGGTCGTCGATGACGGTGCCGTGGGCGGCGGCCAACTCGGCCTTGCTGGGCTTGTGCACGGACCGAATCTAGTTGAACGGATCCAGGGTCATCGTGGCGCTGCTCGGGTTGCCGTCGTTGACCAGGGACTCGAAGTTGCCCACGTCGTCGAAGGCGAACGCGTAGGCCTTGCCGTCGACCATCTGCGCGTGGATCAGCTTGGCGTACTGGTTGGTCACGCTGTCCTTGTAGAAGTCGCCGGCGTTGTTGTCGGGCTGGTTGGCCGTGGTCAGCAGCGTGCCGCGGTTGTAGCCGGCGCACAGCGTGCGGGAGATCGGCCCGCGCACCAGGTCGTTCGGCGCGTCGAGGAGCTTGAAGCAGCCGAAGATGCTGGAGGCGTCGGGCTTCTGGAACGACGTGACCACCTGGCCGGCGCTGTTGGTGAAGTTCATGACGTTGCCCGAGACCCGCCCGAAGTACTTGGTGTTGGGCTGGTCGGCGAACGGCGTCACGGTCAGCGTGGAGCTGGCGTACCTGCTCCACACGCGGTTGACGTAGTCGGCCATCGCGCTCTCGGTCAGCGCCCCGGTCTCGACGCCGTGGCCGGGGGAGAGGGCGCGGAGGGTGGTGCTGCCGGAGGTCTGGATCAACCCGCCCCAACCGGCCGACTTCAGGCCGTTCAGCACGGCGTTGTAGCCGCCGGCCTTGAGGTGCCCGGTGGTCTTCGACCCCACGCTCACCGCGTAGGGCGCGGAGAACATGTCGACCTGGGTGCTGTTGATCCAGATGCCGGCGTCGTTGAGGGTGTACTCGGACCAGTTGAACAGGATGTTCCGGTTGGGGTCGCTGGGGTTCTGCACGGCCGGCTGCACCAGGCCGCCGGTGGTCAGCTTGAACACCAGCTTCTGGCCGTAGGAGAAGTAGACCCGGCCGGAGAACTTGGGGATCCGGATGGTGACCGAGCCGCCGTTGGCCGGGCCGGCGATCGAGGCGTCGGGGGCGGCGGTCGGCGGATTGCCGCCCGGCGGCCAGGCGTGGAAGCCGCCGTTGGCATCGGCCCAGCCCTGCTGGCCGGTGGCCAGGTTGGTGCCGAGGTCGTAGAGGTACACCGGGCCGGACTTGCCGGAGTTGTTGACGATCGTCAACGGGATGGTGGCCGGCACCGCGGCGTTCGCCGGTGCGACCAGGACGCCGGCGGCCAGAGCCGTGGCGGCGAGCGTGCACAACATCCTTGTCGTGCGCATACCTGAATTCCCCTCGTCGTGGGCAGGGTGGCGAGGCGGCCGTGCTCTCGGGTCAGGGTGTGAGAGCGCTCTCATGGTCACGCGCCGGTCATCCGCTGTCAATGTCGGAACCGGTCCCGGGTTGTTTCGGACAAAGGTCTGGACCTTCGGAACCGGTACCGCAAGGCTGTGGGTCATGTTGACCTCACGACTGGCCCGTGGGCTGGCCGCGGCCGCGGCGCTCGCCGCGGTGGCCGCCACGGTGACTCCCGGCAGCGCGGCGGCGGCCGGGCAGCACCAGCGGGCGATCCCGGCGCACGTGTTCGCGCCGTACTTCCAGACGTACAAGCCGGGCGACCCGGCCGAGCAGGCGGCGGCCTCCGGCGCCCGCTACCTGACCATGGCCTTCCTGCAGACGCCGGTCGCCGGCTCCTGCGAGGCGACCTGGGACGGCGACCCGAACCGGCCGATCTCAGCGGCCCAGTACGGCGACTCGATCAAGCGCCTGCGGGCCATGGGCGGCGACGTGATCGCCTCGTACGGCGGCGGCGACGCCTCCGGGCACGGCACCGACATCGCCGACAGCTGCACCGATGTCGACAAGATCGCCGAGAACTTCGAAAAGGTGATCACGACCTACGACATCACCCGCATCGACCTCGACGTCGAAGGCCCGATGCAGAAGAACCTGGCCGGCGTGGACCGCCGCAACAAGGCCATCGCCAAGGTGGAGAAGTGGGCGGCGGCCGACCACCGCCTGATCCAGTTCGACTACACCGTGCCGACCGACGTCATCGGCATCACCCAGGGCTCGCGGGACATGCTGGCCAACGCCAAGGCCAACGGCGCCGAGATCCACATCGTCAACATCATGACCTTCGACTACTACGACGACAAGCCGCACCAGATGGCCGACGACACCAGGACCGCGGCCACCCTGCTGCTGGCCGACCTGCGCGCGCTGCACCCCGGCACGCCGGACGCCAAGCTGTGGCAGCAGGTCGGCATCATCGAGATGGTCGGCGTCGACGACTACGGCTCGGGCGGCGAGACCGGCCCGCTGGAGATCTTCACCCCGCGCGACGCCGTCGACGTGACGGTGTGGTCGTGGCTGCACAACATCGGCTCGCTGTCCTTCTGGGCGCTCGGCCGCGACAGCGGCTCCTGCCCCGGCCAGCACTCCGACGCCTGTTCCGGCGTCCAGCAGGCCGACTGGCAGTACACCCGCACCATGGGTGCCTTTACCCACAACTGACCCACCTGTCAAGGCTGCGATGTTGGGAAAGGACCATTCCTCTCATCCAACGTGAGGAATGGTCCTTTCCAAACACTCAGGCCGGGGTGTAGATCAGCTCGATGGCGCCGTTGGGGTGGGTGCGGTGGCACTGGAGGTGCAGTGGCTGCTCGGCGGCGCCGGCGAACAGGGGCACGCCGGAGCCCAGCAGCATCGGCAGCACGACGACGCCGAGACGGGCCACGGCGCCGAGTTCGAGGAAGGCTCGGATCGTGCGGGCCCCGCCGAGCAGGTGCACGTCGCCCATCAGGCCGGTGAGTTGCAGGCGGCGCACCAGTTCCGCCGGGTTGTCGCAGGCCCGTGCCCGCACGTCGGACGGCAACGGCCGGGAGGTCAGCACGTGCACTTCTTTGTCGGTCCACGGCCAGTCGCGGGACCAGCGGGCCAGCCCGCGGTCGAAGGTCGACCGGCCCATCACCACGGCCTCGCAGTGCTCCAGCACCTCGGCGATGCCGTGCGAGCGGTGCTCGTAACCGGGCAGCGACTCCCAGGCCGCCACGCCGTCCGCATCGGCCACGAACCCGTCCAGGCTGACCCCGACGTGGGTGCGGATCACCATGCGAGCCCCTTCGCGGTCGGTGTCCCCGGGACACACAAGTGTCTGCCGGACACTTCGGTGTACGGTAGACACGCCTGGGGAGGACAGCAAGGGGTCGTCGGTGACGGAAAGTGCCAGGTTTGCCGGCACGGATCTGCTCTGGGAGCTGGGCGACCAGGGGCGACCGGTCACGCGCACCCCACTGACGGTGCCTCGCATCGCGGCCGCCGGCATCGCGCTGGCCGACGCGGCCGGCACGGCAGCGGTGTCCATGCAGCAGGTGGCCGGCATGCTTGACGTGACCAAGATGGCGCTCTACCGCCACGTCGCCAACAAGGCCGAACTGGTCGCGGTGATGATCGAGATCGCGGTGGGGGAGCCGCCCGACCTGTCCGCGGTGCCCGGCGGCTGGCGGCCCAAGCTGGCCGAATGGGCTCGTCTGATGCGCGAGACCTGGCAGCAGCACCCGTGGCTGCCGGCGGCGACGGTCGGGGAGCGGGCGATGGGTCCGCGGGAGATCGGCTGGACCGAGGCGGCGGTCGCCGCGCTGGACGGCACGGGCCTGACCGGCGCCGAGCGGATGGACGCCGTTTTCCTGGTCAGCGGGCACATCCGCAACACCCGCTCGACCTCGACCGCCGGCACGCAGCCGTGGCACCGCGACAAGAGCCTGCGCGCCCAGATCGCCGCGCACGGCGACCGGTTCCCGGCCCTGGTCGCGGCGACCGACGACGTCGCCGACGCGAATCCGGACAGCGGCTGGCAGTTCGGGCTCGACCGCGTCTTCGACGGCTTGGAGCTGCTGATCACCGGCCGATAACCTGGCCGTATGAGCATCTATGTGCGCGTCGAGGTCACCGTGCAGGACGGCAAGCAGGCCGAGTTCGAGGAGATCGCCAAGGCGCTGGTCGCCGGCACCGCCGACGAGCCGGGCACGTTGAGCTACCGGGTGTTCAGCGCTGAGCCGGGCGTCTACATGGTCGTCGAGGAGTACGTGGACGCGGCCGCGTCCCGGGCGCACAGCCAGCACTCCAAGGAGCTGCTCGGCCGGCTCGGCGCCATCGCCACGTTCACCGCGTTCGACATCTACGGCGCCGACGCCGACGGCCTGGACGCGCTGGCCGCGGCGATCCCGTTCGCCAAGGCACACCGCCAGGTCTTCTAACGTTCGGGCGTGACGATCCCGTACTCGTGGATCTTGCGGTACAGCGTCGCCCGGGACATGCCCAGCAGCTGCGCGGTCTGCACCTTGTTGCCGCCGCTGTCGGCCAGGCCCTGCACGATGGCGTCCCGCTCGATCGACTCCAGCCGGGACAGCGGCCGGCGGGTCAGGGCGCGGAACTCGGCCGGCAGGTCGCCGGGCTGGATGGTGCCCGTCCGCCGGTGCTGCGCCGCGATCTTGAGCACGTGGTGCAGCTCGGCGACGTTGCCCGGCCAGTCGGCCCGCATCAGCAGGTGCATCGCCGCCGGCGAACAGGTCAGCTGCCCGCCGTGACCCAACCGGTTGAGGAACAACGGCACCAGCTCGGACAGGTCCTCCACGTGCCGGCGCAGCGGCGGCACCCGCACGGTACGGGGGAACAGCGCCAGCAGCTCGGCCAGCTCCGGCCGGTTGATGGCGGTCTCGGTCGTCGTCAGCGACACCCACGTGGTGCGGGAAGCCAGGCGTAGCAAGCGAATCGTGGTCGCGAGCGCCGGGCCGGCCAACCGGTCGACGTGCCGGATCACCAGCGCGTCCACCGGATCCTCGACCAACTCGCGGCGCAGATCGTCGTGCCACCCGGCGTTCGCAGTCGCCGCGTCGAGCACATGCACCCGGCCGGTCGGGTGCCGGCGCTGGTGCACGCAGCGGGCCAGCGTCGTCTTGCCCACGCCCGGATCCCCGCCCAGCACCAGCCATTCGCCCGCGCTGTAGGCCGAATCCACGTCGTGGGCGCAGCGCAGCCACAGCGGCGCGGAGCCGACCGCGCCGGGCAGGAACATCGGCAGCCGCGGCTCGGGCACACCCGCCCCCTCCGGCTCGGAGTCGATCAGCTTGCCGCACAGCACCACGCCGGCCACGTCGGTGCGGTGCTGGCCGAACACCTTGCGGCACTGGGACCGCACCTTGCTGCCGGTCGGCAGGGCCACGTCGGCGGTGCTGGACCGCCGCTCGGCCACCGCCTGGGTGGCGTGCCCGATCAGCACCGACTGGTCGGCCGGGTCCAGCAGCTGCCGGGCGTGGTCGTTCATCATCACGATGCCGTCGTTGAACGCCAGCACGATGCCGGTGGTCCGCCGGCAGGCCCGCAGATAGGCCTGGAACAGCGCCAGCTCACGGGGATTGCTGTGGGTCAACAGGGTCTGGCTGATCTGCTCGGCGGTGGACTGGGCCAGCGCCACCAGCAGCCGGCCGGCGTCGCGGCTCCAGCAGGTCAGGTCGATCGCGCCGACCAGCTTGCCGGTCACCGGGTGCTGGATCGGCGCGCCGGCGCAGGCCAGCGTCTCCAGGTTCTCGGCGTAGTGCTCGTGCCCGAACACGTGGGTCGGCCGGCCCTCCTCCAGCGCGGTGCCGATGCCGTTGGTGCCGACGAACTGCTCGCCGTAGCTGAAACCGGGCACCAGCTCCACCCGCTCCAGCTTGCGGTGCAGGTCGGCGTCGCCGGTGCGCTGGGTCAGCACCACACCCGTCGGATCGGTGAGGATGAGGCTGATGGGCTGGCCGTCGAGCTGGTCGCCCAGACGTTGCAGGACCGGCGTCGCGGCCCGGATCAGCGGCGAGTCCAGCTCGGGCTCGCGGACGTAGGGCAACACGATCTTGTCGGCCGGCACCCGCAGCTGCCGGGACCGCCACCACGAGTCCAGGATCGCCTTGCGCACCTGGTCGGAGGGAATGGATTCGGAGGTCAGGAACCGCTCCCGGGTGCGGGCCAGTCGCCGCTCGTCGGCCGCCACTACGTCCTGCACATGGACCTCCTACCCACGGACAGCTCTGGCCGCGGGCACCCGGCGGTGCCTCCCGCTCGGCCCAGCGTAGGCCCCTTCCCGTCGCGGCGGGTGTCTCAAATTGAGACACCCGCCTTCCCCGGACCGGAGTGGGATGAGAGGTCGGAGGTGTGTGGGCAATGACGGAGAACGAGTCCTACAACCCCTGGACGATTGTCAACGTCGTCTTCACTCACTTGGTCGAACAGGGCTACCACCCGGTGCTCGGCGAGTCCGGGCATCCCGGCGAGCCCGCGGCGCAGCTGCTGCGGGCACTCGGCATCACACCCGTTGTCGGCGGTACCGACGAACGGGTGGTCCAGGAGAACCGCGCGAAGCTCGCGGAAATGCTCGACAAGGAGTTCGGGCCGCGCTGACTGTCTCATTTTGAGACCCGGCGCGACCCGTTTCCCCGGTTGTAATTCCTAGCGCGACAGGCGCAACGACGACGCGCTCACCGCCGGCGACCGGCGGGTTAGGAGTGACCATGAGCCGCCAGAGCGTGGCGAAAGCACACCAGAAGATCCAGGAGCTGAGCTGGGACCCGGTGTACCACGAGCCGGTCTCGCAGTACGGCACCGACTACACCTTCCGCAAGGCGAAGAAGAAGGACCCGCTCAAGCAGGTGCTGCGGTCCTACTTCCCGATGCAGGAGGAGAAGGACCACCGCGTGTACGGCGCCGAGGACGGCGCCATTCGCGGCAACATGTTCCGACAGGTCCAGGAACGCTGGCTGGAATGGCAGAAGCTGTTCCTGTCCATCATCCCGCTGCCGGAGATCTCGGCCGCCCGGGCGATGCCGCTGCTGTTCCGCACGGTGCCCAACCCGGAGCTGCACAACGGCCAGGCGATCCAGATGATCGACGAGGTCCGGCACTCGACGATCCAGCAGAACCTCAAGCGCCTGTACATGAACAACTACATCGACCCCGCCGGCTTCAACTCCAGCCTGCGCAACTTCCAGAACGACTACTGCGGCACCATCGGCCGGCAGTTCGCCGAGGGCTTCATCACCGGCGACGCCATCACCGCGGCCAGCATCTACCTGACCATCGTGGCCGAGACGGCGTTCACCAACACGCTGTTCGTGGCCATGCCGGCCGAGGCCGCGGCCAACGGCGACTACCTGCTGCCGACGGTGTTCCACTCGGTGCAGTCCGA
>DATJJB010000189.1:0-21654 GCA_035492655.1 Kutzneria sp.
CGCCGGCCGTCAAGCCGGCCGCACCGCAGCCCGCGCAGGCTGGACCGCAGCCCGCCGTAACGCAGCCCGCCGCGACGCAGCCGGCCGGACGGCAGCCCGCCGCGTCGCGGCCCGCACCGAAACCCGAGCCGGCCGCCGTCGCGCCGATCCGGCTGCGCAAGGAAACCACGAACCGCCTGGAGGACAAGTCGATGCCACGCGACCAGAAGATCTCCCTGCGCCGACTCGGCGGCGCACCGACCCCGCCGCCGCCTCCGGTCGTGCCAGCGCCGGCCCCGGTCGCCGCGCCGGTGGCCACGACGTCCGAAGTGGACAGTGACCTGGCCGCCATGCTGAGCGAGGTCCTCTACCTCGCGGCCGGCGAGCTCGACCCCGACCAGTCCTTCCAGGACCTGGGCGTGGACTCCATCCTCGGCGTCGAGTTCGTCGGCGCGGTCAACCGCCGCTTCCAGCTGGCGATCAAGGCGACGGAGCTGTACGACTTCCCGACGCCGGCCACCTTCGCGGCGCACGTCGCCGCGCGGCTGGGCGGCACTGCCGCCCCGGAACCTGTTGTCGCACAGCCGAAGACCGACACCACGGCGGAGATCCGGGCCACCCTGCGGTCCCAGCTGGCCGAGGTGCTCTACACGTCGGTCGACGAGATCGACGACGACGAGACCTTCAACGCGCTCGGCCTGGACTCGATCCTCGGCGTGGAGTTCGTGGCCTTCGTCAACCGCACCTACGGCCTGGACGAGAAGGCCGGCGTGCTCTACGACCACCCGAGCCTCGGCCGTCTGGCCACCTACGTCGCCGGCCTGCGCGACGTGACCGGCGAGCTGGACGCCCTGCTCGCCGCCGTCCGTGACAACCAGCTCAGCGTCGACGACGCCATGAGCCTGCTGGGAAAGTGAGCGCGAACCCGTGACCGAGCAGGAGATCTTCGACGTGGTCCGGCGGCACCTCGCCGAGGTGCTGCCCGACCTGGACACCGCCCGCGTCCAGCCGGACGTGAGCATGCGCGAGCTGGGCGCCAACTCGATCGACCGGATGGACCTGGTCATCGGCGTGCAGGACGAGCTCGGCATCACCGTGCCCAACCACGAGCTGACCAGCGTGCACAACCTGCGCTCGCTGGTCGCGGCCATCCAGGCGCACGTGTGATGACCGGCCTCGATCGCGTGCTGCTGACCTCGGCGGCGGTGCTCTGCCCGCTCGCCGAGGACCTGGCCGGCTTCGCGGACGCCCTGCTCGCCGGCCGGCGCGGGGCGTCCCCGCTGACCGGCTTCGGCCTGGCGGACTGGACCGCCCGGCACCTGCCCGACGACCCGGACGCGGCCGCGCGGCTGCGCAAGGTCGTCTGGCGGGCGGCGACGCCGGCCCAGACCGCCGCCTGCGTCGCGGTCGAGGCCGTCACCAGCGCCAACGTCCAGCTGGGCGAGCGCAGCGGGCTGATCGTGGCCGGCGGCAACCTGGCGCTGGCCCACCAGGCTCGTACGGCACTGGACTTCGACTCGTCGCCGGGCGGCCTGCGCGCCTCGTATGCCTTGACCCACATGGATGTCGACGTGGTCGGGGCGGTCAGCGAGCTGACCGGGATCCGCGGCGAGGGCTGGGTTCTCGGCGGTGGCTCGGCCAGCGGCACGCTCGCGGTCGTGCAGGCGGCTCGGATGCTCGCGGCCGGCTGGCTCGACCACTGCCTGGTGGTCGCGCCGCTGGCCGAGCTGTCCGCAGCCGAGATCGAGGCCTTCCGGCGTACGGGTGCGATGTCGCCGACCGGCGAGTGCCGGCCGTTTGACGTTGCGCGGCAAGGATTTGTGTACGGTCAGGCGGCTGCTGCCGTACTGTTGGAGCGCGCGAGCGTGGCAGACAAGCGTGGCGCGACGGCGTTGGCGGAGATCGCCGGCTACGGCCAGTGCCTGGATGCCAAGCGTGGCACCGAACCCGACAGTGCGGGGCAGGTGACCGCGATGCGGGCGGCCCTGCGTGTCGCCGGCGTCGAGGCTTCAGCGGTCGACTACGTCAACGCGCACGGCACGGGCTCGGTGCTCGGCGATGAAACCGAGGCACGCTCGATCAGCACGGTGTTCGGCCCGCGGTCGTCGCTGCGGGTCAACTCCACCAAACCCCTTGTCGGGCACTGCCTTTCCGCCGCCGGGCTGATCGAGCTGATCGCCACCGTCGCCCAGGCGAACGCCGGCGCCTGCCACCCCAACCCGAACCTCGACACCCCGCTCGACCCCGAACTGGCCCTGGTCGGCCGGTCGGCCGAGGCCCACCCCATCCGCACCGCGCTGTCCAACAGTTTCGCATTCGGCGGCATCAACGCGTCGGTCCTGGTCCGGGCCGCGTGACCTGGAGGAGAGAAGTCATGAAGCACGTCGGGATCGAAGCCATCAACGCCTACTGCGGCGAGACCTATGTGGACGTGCCGACCCTGTTCGCGGCACGCGGCCTGGACACCAGCCGGCTGGACAACCTGATGATGAGCCGCAAGAGCGTGGCGCTGCACTGCGAGGACGCGGTGTCGTTCGCGGTCAACGCGGCCAAACCCATCGTGGACGCGCTCAGCCCCGAGCAGCGTGACTCCATCGAGCTGCTGATCGTGGGCACCGAGTCCGGTGTGGACTTCGGCAAGTCGCTGGCCACCTACGTGCACGACGCGCTGGGGCTCAGTCGCAACTGCCGGCTGTTCGAGACCAAGCAGGCCTGCTACAGCGGCACCGCCGCGATGCAGATGGCCGCCGCGGTCGTCGCGGCCAGCCCGTTCGAGGGCGTGCGGGCCCTGGTGATCTCCAGCGACGTGGCCCGCCCGGTGCCGCACACCTACGTCGAGCCCAGCCAGGGCGCGGGCGCGATGGCCATGCTGATCAGCGACAACCCGGTGGTGGCCGCGTTCGACCACGGCGCCAACGGCTACTTCAGCTACGAGGTCATGGACACCTGCCGGCCCACGCCGGAGGCCGAGGCCGGCGACGTCGACCTGTCCCTGCTGACCTATATCGACTGCCTGCGCGGCTCGTTCACCGACTACGCCAGCAAGGTCGACGGGGCCGACATCGTCGACTCCTTCGATCTGCTGGCCATGCACACCCCGTTCCCGGGCATGGTCAAGGGCGCGCACCGCACCGTGCTGCGCCGGCTGAAGAAGATGTCCCCGCAGGAGCTGGAGGACGACTTCACCCGCCGCCTCGGCCCCGCCATCACCTACCCGCGCGAGGTCGGCAACATCTATGCCGGCACGGTTTTCCTTGCCCTCGCCAGCACCATCGACAACGCCCGCATCGATCGCGAGACGCGCCTGGGCATCTTCTCCTACGGCTCCGGCTGCGCCTCCGAGTTCTACAGCGCGGTCGTCACACCGGAGTCGCAGCGCGCCGTGCGGCAGATGGGCATCAGCGAGCGGCTGAACGGCCGCTACTCGCTGGCCATGGAGGAGTACGACGAGCTGCTGGCCGCCACCGCCGAGCTGACGTTCGGCACCCCGGACTTCACTTTCGACCTGGACCGCTTCCCGCAGATCGTGAAGTCGCAGCTGGCCAACCGGAAACTGCTGGTGCTGTCCGAGGTCCGTGGTCACCACCGCGAGTACGTGTGGCTCGGCGGTGAGGGCTGATGGCGCCGTACGCGGGTTACGTGCTGGACCGGCCCGGCCGGCGCAACACGATCAACGAGGCCGTGCTGGCCGACCTCGACAAGGCCCTGACTCTGGCCGAGTCCACTTCGGACAGTCGGTTCTTCGTGATCTCGGCTACGGGTGAGGACTTCTGTGCCGGGATGGAGCTGGACACCACGCCGCCGGACGGACCGGTGACCGGCGAGCTGCCGTACTGGAAGCTGCTGCGCCGTCTCACCACCTCCCCGCTGGTCACGGTGTCCGTTGTGGATGGTGCGGCGACGGCAGGCGGTGTCGGTCTGGCGGCGGCCTGTGATGTGGTGCTCGCCGGGCGCGACGCCCGCTTCCGGCTCACCGAAACGCTTCTCGGACTGGTGCCGGCGATGGCGCTGCCGTTCGTCGTGCGCCGGACCGGAGAGCAGCGGGCGTTCACCGCCGCCCTGCTTGCCGACGACATCGACGCCGAGGCCGCACTGGGGCTCGGCCTCGTCGATCGCGTCGGGGCGAGCGGGCAGGAGCTGCTACGCCCGCTGCTCGTCGGTCTGCGCCGCGTGCAGCGGGAAACCGTTGCCGCGCTGAAGAACTACCGCAACACGGCGTTCGGGTGGCGGGACGACCTCGGCACCGTTGCCGGGCAGGCGTTCCTGGACCGCCTTGACTCCGATCTGGTGCGGACGATGATGAAGGCGGTGGCGTCGTGAGCTCCGTGGTGCACCTGGAGTTCGAGGGCCCGGTGGCCGTGGTACGGATGGCCGACACCGGCCGTCGCAACACCTTCAGCGCCGACCTTGCGGCCGGCCTGGTGTCGCGGTTCGACCAGGCGGTGGCCCGCGAGGACACCCGGGTCGTGCTCGTCGAGGGCCTGCCGGAGCTGTTCTGCGCCGGCGGCTCGCAGACCGAGCTGCTCAACTTCGCCGAGGGCAACGGCACTTTCGACACCGACGACTTCTTCCGCGTGTTCGCGCACTGTCCGCTGCCGGTCGTCGCGGCCGTGCAGGGGCACGCCATCGGCGGGGGTCTTGTGCTCGCGCTGTACGCGGATATGCTTGTGCTGTCGGAACGTTCCGTCTACGCCGCGAACTTCATGCGGTACGGCTTCACTCCCGGCATGGGCGCGACGCACCTGCTGCCCACTCGGTTCGGTCAGGTGCTGGGGCAGGAAATGCTCTACAGCGCCAAGAACTACCGGGGTGCCGAGCTGGCCGCCCGCGGCATCAGCGTTCCGGTCGTCCCGCACACCGAAGTTCCTTCGGTGGCCAGGGAACTGGCCGCCTCGGTGGCTCGCGCTCCCCGTGTGTCGCTGGAACTGCTGAAGCGGGAGCTGTCCCGGCCGCTGCTGGTCGCCAGCGAGCGCGCCATCGCCCGTGAGGTCGACATGCACGGCGTCTCCTTTCATCTGCCGGAAGTGCGCGACCGGATCACCGCCGCCTACGCGAAGGGCGGCGCAGCCCGATGACCACCCCCGAACCACGACAGGGCCGAGGAAAAATGGACGCACGCGAGATCCTGAACCGCGTCCGCAGCGGTGAACTGGACCTGGGGTCCGCGTCCGCCCAGCTGCGCGGCGCGGAGTCCGAGGCGCCGGTGCGCGAGCCGATCGCCGTGATCGGTTGCAGCGCCCGGTTCCCGGGCGCCGAGGACGCCGAGCAGTTCTGGAACCTGCTGCTGGACGGCGCCGACCTGGTCACCGAGGTGCCGGCTGACCGCTGGTCCACGGCCAGCCACTTCGACGCCGACCCGGCCGCTGCCGGCAAGTCCACGTCCAAGTGGGGCGCTTTCGTCGAGGACGCCGACGCTTTCGACGCCGACTTCTTCCGCATGACGCCGCGGGAGGCCGAGCTGACCGACCCGCAGGCGCGGCTGTTCCTCCAGGAGTCCTGGCGGGCATTGGAAAACGCCGGCCTCGCCCCGGCGACGCTGGCCGGCGCCCGCTGCGGCGTCTACGCCGGCGTGATGCTCAACGACTACCTCCAGCGGATCGAGCGGGGGAGCGAGCACTCCCGGCTGCCGCAGGTTATGCAGGGAAACTCCAACTCGATGCTGGCCGCGCGGCTGGCGTACGAGCTGGACCTGCGCGGCCCGACGGCCACTGTGGACACTGCCTGCTCGTCGTCGCTGGTCGCGCTGCACCTGGCCTGCCAGTCGCTGTGGCTGGGCGAGGCTGACCTGATGGTCGCCGGCGGCGTCACTCTGTACCTGACTGAACTCCCGTATGTTTACATGAGTAAGGCCGGCATGCTGTCCGCGCACGGCCAGGAGCGCGCGTTCGACGCCGCCGCCGACGGCATCGTGCCCGGCGAGGGCTGTGCCGTCGTTGTGCTCAAGCCGCTGGCCAAGGCCCTGGCCGACGGCGACCCCGTGCAGGCGGTGATCCGGGCGACCGGCATCAATTCCGATGGGCGCACCAACGGAATCACGGCACCCAGCGGCCGTTCCCAGGCCACGCTGATCTCCGAGACGTACCAGCGGTTCGGCATCGAGCCGTCCACTGTGGACTACATCGAGTGCCACGGCACCGGCACTCCGCTCGGCGACCCGATCGAGGTCGCCGCGCTGAACGAGGTGTTCGCGCCGGCCGGTCTCGCCGCCGGCAGCGTGCCCATCGGCTCGGTCAAGACCAACGTCGGCCACACCTCGGCCGCGGCCGGGCTGGCCGGTTTGATCAAGGCCATCGGTGTCGTCAGCACCGGCGACGTGCCGCCGACCCTGCACCTGACGTCGCCGAACCCGCGGATTCCCTTTGCCGAGGGGCCTTTCACTCCCGTGACGTCGCGCCGACGGTTGCCGGCCACCGGTCGCCAGCGTCGCGCTGCCGTCAGTGCCTTCGGTTTCAGCGGCACCAACGCGCACGTCGTCGTCGAGGCCCCGCCGGCCCGTCCGGCTTCGCCTCGACAGGCTGGTCCGTTCGTCGTCGCCTTGTCCGGTCGTCGGCCCGATCGCATCGCCGCCATTGCCCGCGATCTTCGCCGCTGGCTTGACGGGGCCGGTGCCACCAGCTCCGTCGCCGATGTCGCCTACACCCTGGCCGTCGCGCGTAGCCACTACCAACACCGTGCCGCCCTCGTTGTCAGCGACCTGGCTGAGCTTCGCGCCGGCTTGGACCGCCTCATCGCCGGTCAGCCTGTAGAGACCTCGAATGACGTTGCGCGTCAATACCTTTCCGGTGCGCAGGTCGACTGGGCGTCGGTGTTCGCCGGCGGTGGTTTCCGTCGGCTGGCCATGCCCGGCTACGCCTTCGCCAAGGACCGCCACTTCGTGTCCACTGCGCCGGAGTCGACTCCCGACATCGACGCCCTCGACCTGAACCGCCCGGTGTGGGTTCCCGTTTCGCCCTCCTCGGAAGACTTCGAGGCCGGCGCGGTCCGCGTCTTCGACCCTTCCGGCGAGTTCGCCGCCCTCGGCGTCGAGTCCGAGCATCCCGACACTCTCGTGCTCCGCTTTGATCAGGGCACTGTCGTCGAGGCTTTCGAGTTCGCCGCTTCCGTGGTGCGGGCTGCCCCTCGCGACCAGCTGATCCGCGTTGTCGCCGTGTCGACCGACCTGCCCAATGCCTTCGCCGGCAACGCTTTTGTTCGTTCACTTGGTCAGGAGAACCCTCGCGTCTCCGGCGTTTCCCTCCTGCTCGACTCGGGCTCCTCCGGCCTGGCGCAGCTGCGCGCCGAGCTCTCCGTTCGCTCCTCGGGTCTTCTCGACCTCCGGGGCGGCGCCCGTTCCTCCCTGCTGCTGGAGTCTTTCGTTCCCGCCGCTCCAGTTTCACTTCGTGACGGCGGCGTTTATCTCATCACCGGCGGTATGGGCGGCATCGGCTCCGTTCTTGCCGAGCACCTCGTCTCACAACACAACGCCCAGGTTGTTCTTTGCGGGCGCTCTGTCGTTTCGCTTCCCGACGGCCCCATCCGCTACGTCCAGGCCGACGTTTCCGACCCCGCGCAGGTTTCGTCCCTCGTGCGTTCCATTCTCGCCACCGAGGGCTCCCTGCATGGTGTTTTCCATGCCGCCGGTGTCGTTCGGGACGCTTTCCTCACCCGGAAACGGCCGGCCGACATCGCTTCCGTGCTGGCTCCCAAGACCTCCGGCGTGGCTGCCCTCGACGCCGCCACTGCCGACCTTCCCCTCGACCTGTTCGTGCTGTTCTCCTCCGTCGCCGCCGTCACCGGCAACATCGGGCAGACCGATTATGCCTTCGGCAACGGCTTCCTCGACGGTTTCGCTTTCCAGCGTTCGGAGCTCGTTTCCGCCGGTCTTCGCCACGGTGTCACCCTTTCCGTGGATTGGCCGCTGTGGGACGGCACCGGCATGACCGTTCCCGAGCCCGTGCTGCGGGTGGTCGAGGAGCAGGTCGGCATGACTCCGCTGCCCGCCCCGCTCGCCCTCGCTTCCCTCCCGCACCTGCTCGGCGGCGCTCCCGTGGTTTCCGTTTTTCACGGCAACCGCGACACCTGGCACCGCCACCTGACGGCGCACGGTCTGCGGACCGCCGCCCAGGCCGATTCGCTCGGCACCGTTCCGCTCGCCGCGACCGAGGTTGATTCGTCCGGCAGTGGTTCGTCCACCTCGATCACGGCTTCACTCGGCGATGGTTCGCTCGCCGCGATTCAGGCTGATTCGGTCAGCAGCGCTTCCCCCGCGACCATGTCGGCACCGCCCACCTCGCCGTCGGCCACCGCCGCGGTCCTGGCTGCCGTCGCTTCCGCCCTCGGTCGATCCGCCGACGAGCTCGGCCTCGGCACGTCGCTCGAATCCCTCGGCCTCGACTCGCTCATGATCCGCACGCTGGCCGCCGAACTCAGCCGCCGCGTCGCCCCCATCGGCCCCGAGGAGCTCTTCGGCCTCCGCGACCTCTCCGAGCTGGCCGCACTCCTGACCCAGCGCTCCGCACCTTCGCCAGCCCCGCAGTCCCCGGTCGCGCCCACCGCGCAACCGCAGCCCCACCCCGTCACAAAAACCGCATCCCCCTCCACTCCCAGGGGGGCGACCCCGGAGCCATCCTATCGCGGGGGAGGGGGAGTTGATCTTGATGGCGGGGTGGTTGTGGATAAGTCGGGGGGTGTGGACAACTCGGCAGCCTTGGGGGAAGTGAACGGGACCGTTGGGGACATCGCGGTGATCGGGGTGTCGGGGCGGTATCCCGGCGCGCCGGACCTGGATGCCTTCTGGCGCAACCTTTCCGGCCGGGCCGACACGGTGTCGGAGCTGCCGACGGACCGCTGGGCGGATGCCGGCGGCGTGCAGGCAAGGGGCCATTTCCTGCTGGGGATAGACCGCTTCGACCCGGAGTTCTTCGGCCTCTCGGCGCACGACGCGGCGATGACGGACCCGCAGGAACGGCTGTTCCTGGAAGTGGCCTGGGAGGCGCTGGAGGACGCGGGTTACGCGGGTGATCGCCTGAACGAGCTGGTGGCCCCGGACGGTGAGCGGCGCAGCCTCGGGGTGTTCGTGGGGGTGACGTCGGGCGACTATCAGCTGCTCGGCGCGCAGCAGTGGGCGCACGGAAGTCGGACGATGCCGGCGGCGCACCAGTGGAGCGTGGCGAACCGGCTGTCGTACCTGCTGGACCTGCGAGGCCCGAGCCAGCCGGTGGACACGGCGTGCTCGTCGTCGCTGGTGGCGCTGCACCTGGCGGCGGAGAGCATCCGCCGCGGCGAGTGCGCGGCGGCGCTGGTCGGCGGGGTGAACCTGTACCTGCACCCGTCCCGGTTCCGCATGCTGCGGCAGTCGGGCTTCCTCGCCGAGGACGGCCGCTGCCGGAGCTTCGGCGCGGGCGGCACTGGCTTCGGCCCGGGTGAAGGCGCAGGTGCGGTGTTGGTGAAGCCGCTGGCCCAGGCGCTGAAGGACGGCGACAACGTGCTGGCGGTGATCAAGGGCAGCGCGGTGGCGCACGGCGGCCGCACCAACGGCTACACGGCCCCGAGCCCGCACGCGCAGGCCAGGGTGATCCGCCAGGCGCTGACGAAGGCCCAGGTCGACCCGTCCTCGGTCACGGTGATCGAGGCGCACGGCACCGGCACGGAGCTGGGCGACCCGGTGGAGCTGGCCGGCCTGATGGCCACGTACGGCAGCACGCCGAACGCACCGCGCTGCTCGGTCGGCTCGGTGAAGTCGAACATCGGCCACGGCGAGTCGGTCGCGGGCCTGGCGGCGTTGACCAAGGTGCTGTTGCAGCTCAAGAACCGCACGCTGGTGCCGACCCTGCACGCGGCGGAGATCAACCCGAATCTGCGCCTGGCCGACACGCGCTTCGACCTCCAGCACGAGGCGGCGCCGTGGGTGCCGCTGCTGGACGACGAGGGCCGGCAGCTGCCGCGCCGCGCCGGCGTGAGCTCGTTCGGCGCCGGCGGGGTCAACGCGCACGTGGTGCTCGAAGAGTTCATCGACGAGCAGCCGGTGACAACGACCACCACGCCGCAGCTGTTCGTGCTGTCGGCCCCGACGAAGGAACACCTCAAGGCGTCGGCCCAGCGGCTGGCGGAATGGGTGCGCGGCAACGCCGACACGATCGACCTGCCGGCGGTGGCCCGGACGCTGCGTGAAGGCCGGGCGGCCAAGGACTGCCGGCTGATCGTGGTCGCGAGCACCGCCGCGGAGCTGGCGGACGGCTTGCCCAACGCCCTGATCAGCGAACGGCCGCAAGGGGAGCACGCGCTCGCGGCGGCGCCGGAGACGGCGGCGTTCCTCGCCCAGCTGTGGCGCAACGGCCGGCTGAGCCAGGTCGGCCGCCTGTGGCTGGACGGCCTGGACGTGCCGTGGCGGGAGCTCGCCGGAAACACCGGCCGCCTGGTGTCGTTGCCGCCGTCGGCGTTCCTGGACCGCCCGCTGTGGTTCGACGACCGACAGCCGGTGGAAACCCTGCCGACAACAGTTGTTGTCGAGAAGCCGCTGGCTCCCGTTGTCAGCGAACCCGTCAAGGCCGAGACGAATCCGGTGCTCGAGCGGCTGCTCGAGTTCGCGGAGGCGACGGCGGTCGGCGTGGCCGGCCCGATCGACCCGGCCCGGGCGCTGCCCGAGCTGGGCGTCGACTCGATCAACCTGATGAACCTGCGCTTCGAGATCGACGACCGCTACGGGTTGTCCATCCCGCTCGACGAGCTCGCCGAGCGCACCGTGACCGAACTGGCCGACACCATCCTCGCCGCGGCCGGAGGGGGAGACCGATGAGGACGTTGCTCACGCCCGACCCGGAGAACGGCTGGTGGCCGTTCCCGCTCAACGAGATCCAGGAGTCCTTCTACGTCGGCCGCCGACTCGGCGACGGCACCGGCATCGGCACCCAGGTCCAGGTCGAGTTCGAGCCGGCCGACCTGGACGTGGACCGGCTGGAGTCGACCTGGAACGAGCTGGTCAACCGCACCGGCATGCTGCGCGCGGTGGTGCTGCCGGACGCCACCCAGGAGATCCGCGACATCGTGCCGTACTACCGGGTGGAGACGGTCGACGTCGCCTCGCCCGAGGAGCTGGCAAGCCTGCGGGAGGCCAACTCCGGCAGCGGTTTCGACCCGCACGCCTGGCCGATGTTCTCGATCAAGGTGGCGCGGCTGGCCGACGGCCGCAGCCGGGTGTTCTTCGCGGTGGACGAGATGATCGCCGACGGCCCGAGCGTGTCCCTGTTGCTACGCCAGTGGTACGCGCTGTACCGCGGCGACCAGCCGCAGCTGCCGGAGATCAGCTTCCGGGACTACGTGTTGGGCACGCAGGTTCGGCCGGACCGGCTGAACACGGCGCTGGAGTACTGGCGCGGCAAGCTGGCCGACGCCGACCTGGACCGGCCGGCCCCGCTGCTGGCGGCCACGCCCGGCGAGGAACGGGCTCGTACCCGGCGTTCGCTCAAACTGGCGGAAAAGCAGTGGTCCGTGGTGAAGCAGGCCGCGATGGCCGGCCGGGCAACGCCTTCGGCACTGTTGCTGGCGCTCTACACGACGGCAGTGTCCATTGAGGACGGCACGAACGGGCTGCCGGTCGTGCTCACCACGTACAACCGGAACCCGGTGCACCCCGATGTGGCGCACCTGGTCGGACCGTTCATCTCGACCTCGGTGTTCCTGGCCCCGGCGGCGACCGGCAGCCTCGGCGACCTGCTCGCGGCGGTGCGGGGCCAGCTGTGGCGGGACCTGGAGCACTCGACGGTCGGCGGCGTGCGGGCGCAGCGGGAGTGGGCACGCCGCGACCGGTCGCGGGCCGGCGGCACGATTCCCTTGGTGTACACGAGTTTGCTGGGCAGCCTGGCCCAGGCCGGCTCGGACGTGGACCCGGACAGTTGGGCCATGCTGGTCGATGACGAGTCGACCAGCACCTACACCCCCGGGGTATATCTGGAGCAGGTCGTTCAGGAGCGGGCCGGCGAGCTGACGCTGTCGTGGGATGTGGCGGCCGATGTGCTGGACGACGTCGCGGTGGAGCGGGCGTTCGGCCGGCTGGCCAAGGCGCTCGACCGGATTGCGGAGTCCGGTGCTGACGCACTGCACCTCGGCCTCGCGGAGCTGTTGGCGGCACCGGCGATTCAGCAGGACAAGCTGCCGCTGACCGAGGTGCAGTCGGCCTATCTGGTGGGTCGGATCGGGGATCTGGCCGGCACCGCGGAAACCCGGGTCTACCAGGAGTTCGTGCTGCACGGGCATGACGTGGACCGGATCGAGGCGAGCTGGCGCCAGCTGATCAGGCATCACCCGATGCTGCGCGGCATCGTGCACGAGGACGGCACGCTGTCGGTGCAGGCCACCACGCCCGAGTACACGATCGCCCGGCACGACCTGAGCGGACTGGACGCGCCGGGCGTGGAGCGAGAGCTGTCGGCGATCGCGGAGCGGCTCCGGGCCACGGTGTTCGGGGTCGGCCGCTGGCCGATGTTCGTGATGGAAGCGAGCACGCTGCCGGGCGGCGACGTCGTCCTGCACGTGGTGCTGGACGCCCTGATGGCCGACGCGCAGAGCTTCGCGTTGCTGTTCGGTCAGCTGTTCGCCTTGCACGACGGTAAGAACGAGGTGCTGAAGAGCGGGGCGGACGGCCTGGCCCGGCACCTGAAGGCCATGGCGGAGCTGGCGGAGAGCCCGGCGGCCGACCAGGTCAGCCAGGAGTGGAAGGCGAAATTCGAGCAGCTGCCGGCGGGACCGCCGCTGCCGGACGGCGGACCGGGTGCCGAACGAGTGCACCGACGGTTCGACCTGGACTCGTGGACGGCGTTGTGCGCCAAGGCGGACAAGGTCGGCGTGCCGGCGGACATGCTGATGCTGACCGCCTACACGGACGCGCTGCGCGAGCAGTTCCCGCAGCCGTTCACCATTGTGGTGGTCTCCTGGGACCGGCCGGCCGGCACGGAGCAGATCGTCGGCGACTTCACCGGCCTGTCCTGGCTCGTGGTCGACGACACGCTGCCGGCTGGATTTGAGGACCGGGCAAGGGAAATCTGGGCCCGTGTGCAGGAAGACCTCAAGCGCGGGGCCGTGAAGGCGGGTCTGGCCCAGTTGCGGCAGCGGGTGTTCCGCTCCCGGGGTGCCCTGCGTCTGCCGGTAGTGTTCACCCGAATCCCGGATGTGCCGAAGGAGCTGCACAGCGACGCGGTCGAGGTGCGGCAGAGCCAGTCGCAGACGGCCCAGGTGGCCCTGGACAACGTGCCGCTGTTGGTCGGCGACGCTGTGGTCTGCCAGTGGGATGCAGCGGTCGGTGCACTGTCGGACGCGCAGCTGACCACGATGTTCGCGGCCTACGAGCGCCGCATGCGCTCACTGGTCACGCAGGACGATCCACAGTGGACTGTGGTCGACCTGTTGGCGCAGAGCTTCAAGCGCAACGGCAATGAGCCGGCGATCCGGTGGAACGGCGACGTGATCAGCTACGCCGACCTGGACCGGCGCAGTGCCCAGCTGGCCAATCACCTGATCCGCCACGGCCTCGAGCCCGGCGAGCACGTCGCGGTGCACATGGACCGCTCGGACAACCTTGTGGTCGCGCTGGTGGCCGTGGTCCGTGCCGGCGCGGTGTACGTGCCGGTGGACCCGGTGAACCCGGCCGACCGGGTGCGGTTCCTGATCGAGGACTCGGGTGCCAAGCTGGTGATCGCCGACGGTGCTCGCGCGGACATCCCGGGCGTGCACGTGGTCTGCCCGGACCGCGACGCGGCGTTGCTGGCGGCAGAGTCAGCCACTGCGCCCACGGTTGAGGTGGGCCCGCTCGACCCGGTCTACATGATCTACACCTCTGGCACCACCGGCCTGCCCAAGGGCTGCCGCAACACGCAGCGTGGCGTGGCCAACCGGCTGCTGTGGATGCAGGACACTTTTCCGCTGTCCACAGAGGACCGTGTGCTGCAGAAGACCCCGTACGGCTTCGACGTGTCGGCGTGGGAGTTCTTCTGGCCGCTGCTGGTCGGCGCGTCGATCGTGGTGGCCCGCCCGGGCGGCCACGTCGACACCGCCTACCTGGCCGGACTGATCCGCGACGAGCAGGTCACGATCACCCACTTCGTGCCGTCGGTGCTGGGCATGTTCCTGCGCGACCCGGCCGCGGCCGACTGCACCAGCCTGCGGTACGTCTTCGCCAGCGGTGAGGCCCTGCCGGTCGGCACCATGCACACGTTCTTCGACGTGCTGGCCGACGCCGAGCTGCACAACCTGTACGGCCCGACCGAGGCGGCTATCGACGTCACGCACTGGGCCTGCCGCAAGGACTGGGACGAGCCGACCGTCCCCATTGGACACGCGGTCGCCAACACCCGGATCCACATCGTGGACGAGCAGCTTCGGGACGTGCCGAACGGCACCCCGGGCGAGATCGTCATCGCCGGTCACCAGGTCGCGTTGGGCTACCACAACCGGCCGGAGCTCAACGCCGAGAAGTTCGTCGGCGGCCGCTACCGCACGGGTGATCTCGGTGTCGTCGCCGAGGACGGCGAGATCCGCTACCTGGGCCGTATCGACAACCAGTTCAAGCTGCGGGGCCTGCGCATCGAGCCGGAGGAGATCGAGGCCGCGCTGGTGTCGAAGGCCGGACTGGCCGACGCCCGCGTGCTGCCGGTGACCGCCGCCGACGGCGACGCGAACCTGGCCGCGGTGTGCGTGCCGAACGGCGAGCCGCCGGCCGTGTCGGCGATCCGCAAGGCGCTCGGCGAGGCGCTGCCGAAGTACATGGTGCCCAACCTGTACCGGTTCGTGGCCGAGCTTCCGTTGACCCCCAATGGGAAGCTCGACCGCGGCAAGGCGACCGAGCTGTTCGCCGACAAGCCGGCCGAGACCCCCAGCAGCACCACGGTCGGCCTCACGGCCGAGGCGGTGGCGGAGATCGCCGCCGGCCTGCTCGGGACTTCTGACCTTGCCGTCGATGCCGACCTGTTCGACCTGGGCGCGACCTCGTTCACGATGATCCGGCTGGCCCAGGCACTGGCCGACAAGCACGGCGTGGACGTGCCGGTGGACATCCTGATCGACAGCCCGACCCCGGCCGGGATCGTCGCCGGCCTTGGCGACAGCGCCCCGACGACCAAGGCGGCCGACATCCGGATCGCCTTCGACCCGGCGGCCAAGAAGGCGTTCAAGGAAGCCAAGATCGCCCAGCGCGAGCTGGCGGTGGACGCTGAAAGGCTGGCCCTGCCGGCCGGTGGCGCGCAGGAGACGCTGGAGCTGTTCGACGCCCGGTCGTTCCGTGACTTCGTCGAGACGCCGATGGACGTCAAGGCGCTGACCGAGCTGTTGGCGCTGGCCGCGGCCGGACAGCTGGGCGGCAACGCCAAGCGCCGCTACCCGTCGGCCGGCGGCTTCTACCCGGTGCAGGTCTACCTGTACGTGCGGCACGACCGGATCGCCGGTGTCGACGGCGGCCTGTACTTCCTGCACCCGGAGGAGCGGAGCCTGGTGCGGCTGGACCCGGAGCTGCGGGTCAGCGCGGAAACCCAGGTGCAGCACAACAAGGCGATCGTCGGCGGGGCGGCCTTCGGGCTGTTCCTGGTCTCCACGCCGGCGGCCATCGCGCCGGCCTACGGCGAGCGGCTGGCCACGCGGTACAGCGGCATCGAGGCCGGCCACATCTCGCAGCTGCTGATGACCGCCGCGCCGGCCAAGGGCCTCGGCCTGTGCCCGGTCGGCGAGATGGACTTCGAGTCGATCAAGCACCACTTCCGGCTGGACGAGGACCAGGAGCTGCTGGTCTCGCTGTGGGGCGGCGCGCTGACGGCCGCCGATGTCGAGCAGCGGGTCGAGCTGGCCGACACCGAGGCAGTGGTGGAAGCCCGCCCCTCGACAACAAGTGTTGTCGAGCCGATCGCGATCATCGGGTTCGCGGCGAAGCTGCCCGGGGCCGACACGCTCGAAGAGTTCGATGAGCTGCTGGCCGGTGGCGGCACGGCGATCGGGCCGGCGCCGCTTCAGCGGTGGGCGCCGCTGAAGCCTCGGGGTGAGCGGCAGGGGATCGAGGTCGGGGGATACCTGACCGACGTGCACGCGTTCGAGGCCGACGAGTTCCGGATCAGCGAGGAGGACGCGAAGGCGGTCGACCCGCAGGAGCACCTGCTGCTGGCCACGACCCGGAAGTGCCTGGAGGACGCGGGAATCACCGCCCAACAGCTCAGCGAGCAGGGCCAGGTCGGGGTGTTCGTGGGGGCGATGTGGGCCGACCACGCGCTGCACGGGGTGCCGGCGCGGGCCCGGGGCGAGGTCGGGACGCACGCGACGCGTGGCGGCCTGGCCCACCGGATCTCCCACACCTTCAACCTGACCGGGCCGAGCGTGGTGCTGGACACCGGCTGCGTCTCCGGTCTGGCGGCGATCGATGCCGCGGTGCGGGCGATCCGCGCCGGACAGTGCACGACGGCGGTGGCGGCGGCCAGCAATCTGGTGCTGCACCCGGATCACCTGGACGTGCTGAGCGAACTCGGCCTGGTGGCGGAGGAAACCGACTCGTGTGCGTTCACCGACCGGGCCAGTGGCTGGATCGTCGGCGAGGGCGTGGGCACGGTGCTGCTGAAGCCGTTGCGGCAGGCCATCGCCGACGGTGACCCGATCCACGCGGTGATCCGCGGCGGCGCGGTGCAGCATTCGGGCACCACGCGGCAGTTCGGGCTGCCCAACCGCAAGCGCCAGGAGGAGACGTTCCGCGCGGCGCTGACCGACGCGGGCCTGCCGGCGACGGCGATCGGCTACGTGGAGGCGGCGGCCAGCGGTGCGGCCCTTGCCGACATGCTCGAAGTGGCCGGCCTGAACAAGGTGTTCGCGGACAACGAGAGCCCGGTGCTGGTCGGCTCGGTCAAGCCGGTCACCGGCCACCTGGAGGCGGCCTCGGTGTTCGGCCAGCTGGGC
The DNA here is from genome assembly GCA_035492655.1 of Kutzneria sp. Lineage (GTDB taxonomy): Bacteria > Actinomycetota > Actinomycetes > Mycobacteriales > Pseudonocardiaceae > Kutzneria. The sequence continues at coordinate 16,876 of DATJJB010000189.1, forward strand.
AAGCTGATCTGCCAGTTCCGGGCCGGCCACGTGTACGCGACGCGGCTGACCTCGGACCCCAACCCGGGCGTGCTCAGCGCCGATCATGTGGAGCTGGCTCGCCGCACGGTGAAGTGGAAGCGCGAGGCCGACGAGCCGCGTCGCGCCCTGGTCAACGGTTTCGCCGGCGGCGGCTCCTACGGGTGCCTCGTCGTGGAGGAGCCGCCGGAGTTCGAGGTGCGGGACAACGGCGGCCGGCACGCGCTGCCGATCTCCGCCGACACCCCGGCGAACCTCGCGGCGCTGGCCGACGCCTTGGCTGACGCCATTGATCGCGACTCGGCCCCGTCGCTGTCCTCGGTCGCCAAGACGCTGACCGAGGGCCGTAAGGACCGTGAGGAGCGGGCCGTGGTGGTGACCTCGGCGACCGATGCGGCCGAGGCGCTGCGTGAACTGGCCCAGAACATCAAGGCTGGTCAGCGGATCGTTGGCAGCGATGAGCTGGCCGAGTCCTGGCTGGCCGGGAACACCGTTGCCTGGCCGCGGGAAGACGTGCGTCGGGTGTCGTTGCCGGCCACGCCGCTGAAGGTCACCGGCGAGCGCAAGCCCGAGGTGGCAGCGGAGGCCGGCACGGATGCCGAGCCGCTGCAACGGCTGGTGCACATCGTCACCGAGGTCACCGGCATCGCCGCGGCGAAGCTGGCCCCGGGTACGGATCTGCTCGCGCTGGGCGTCACCAGCCGCCAGTTGCAGCGGATCGCGGCCCAGGTGCACGCCGACGGCGGCGCGCAGTTGGCGCTGGAGACGCTGTTCGAGACGGAGAACATGGCCGAGCTGGCCGAGGCGGCCTTCGGAGGACGGCAATGACATCAACCATCGAGGCGCCGGTCCGGGTGCCGTGGTCCGCGGTGCCGCTGTCGGCGGAGCAGCAGGGCCTGCTGTACCTGCACCAGTTGGAGCCGGACTCGGCCCGCTACCACGTGCCGGTGGCGTTCGAGCTGGTCGGTGAGCTGGATGTGCCGGCCCTGGAGCGAGCGCTGAAGTCGTTGGTGCGGCGGCATCCGCTGCTGGCCGCCCGCACCGGCGCGGACCCGACGGTGCTGGACGCCGACCCCGAGCGCACGATCCCGTTGGAGCGCAAGACCTTCCACGGAAGCTCGAACCAGGTCGTCGAGCTGCTGCAACGGGAATCCGTGAAGCCGTTGGACGTGGAGAACGCGGGCATGACCCGGGCTGTTCTCGTGACGTCCACAGAGGACCGTCACCACCTGATGCTGGTGGTGCACCATGTGGTCCTGGACGGCGAGGCGTCCGGCGTGCTGGTGGCCGACCTGTGGTCGCTGTACACGGCCGAGCGCAACGGGACCGCGGAGTCGGCGGAGCCGGCCGTGCCGGCGCACGCCTACGCCGACCACATCGCGGCCCGTCAAAGCCAGCAGGACGAGCAGGAACTTCGCGCCTACTGGCAGGAAGTCCTCAAGGACGGCTGCGGCCCGGTGGAGTTGCCGAGCGACGGCCCGGCGGACAAGGCAACCGCCGATGTCGTGCTGGAGTTCGACGCCGAGCGGACGGCGGCGGTGAACTCCTTCGCCCGCAAGCAGCGGGTGGGCGTGTTCCCGGTGCTGCTGGCGGCGTTCCAGCGCACGTTGGCGCAGTTCGCGAGGCAGCAGCGGGTCGCGGTCGCGGTGCCGGTGAGCACGCGCCACGATCCGGCCCTGGACCGGGCCGTCGGCTGCTTCGTCAACACGGTTCTGGTGCGGTCGCCCGAGAACCCGGAGCTGGACCGGGCGGAGTACGTCCGCGCGGTTCGGACCGAGGTCGCACGCGCGATCGACCACGCCGCGCTGCCGTACCCCCGGATCGCCGAGCTGGCCCCGGGCGTGGACTTCAACTGCGTGTTCACCTACCAGAGCTGGTTCGAGCCGGGTGGTTTCGGCGACAGTGTGCCGGGCCTGCGGATCAAGCTGGTGGAGCAGGTGCACCAGCCGGTGGTCGGCGACCTGACGCTGGAGCTGTTCGCCGACGGCGACCGCATCCGCGGCCGACTCCGTTACGCCACCGACAAGTTCGCCGCGGCGACAGCGGCTTCCTTTGCCCGGCAACTGGTGGCCAATGCCTGCGGCGAGCAGGTCACGGTGCACGTCGACGACACGGCGATCGCCTTCGACGAGCAGGACGACATCCACTGGTCGCTTCGCCGTGCGGCCAAGGAGAATGCCGACCGGATCGCCCTCCAAGAAGGCGGCCGGAGGTGGACCTACGCCGAGCTCGACGCCGAGACCGCCGAGCGTGCCGCCGGTTTGAGAGCGAACGGCGTCAACGTTGGTGACACCGTTGGGTTGTGGCTGCCGCGGAGCGCCGAGCAGGTGATCGCGGTGCTGTCCGTGCTGCGTGCCGGCGCGGTATTCGTGCCGCTGGACCCGGCGCATCCCGATCACCGGCTGGACGACATCGCCCGCCGGGCCCAGCTGGCGTTGGTCATCCGCGAGGCCAACGACCGGCCGACGCCGGCCGGCCTGCCCGGCGTCGAACTGTCCGCATTGGACGGTCCGGCGATCGACGACGTGCCGCCGCGGGCCGACCAGCCGGCGTATGTGCTGTTCACGTCGGGCAGCACCGGCGTGCCCAAGGGCGTGGTCGTCGGGCACCGTGCGTTCGTCAACCACCTCGCGTGGAGCAAGCGGTACTTCGACGTCACCCCAGACGACGCCATGGCGTTCTCCGGCACGCTGAGCTTCGATGTCACCCTGCACCAACTGTTCGTGCCGCTGGTCTGCGGCGCGCGGCTCGTGGTCGTGCCCGACGGCGAGCATCGCGATGCCGACAAGATGGCCGCCACGCTCAATCGGCACGGCGTCACCCTGCTGCATGTCGTGCCGGCGCTGCTCAGGCTCCTGGTGGACAGCCCGACCTTTGCCGAGAACCGATCGCTGCGGGCCGTGGTCAGCGCCGGCGAGGCGCTGACCAATCACCTCCGTCGTGCCTTCAAGGACGTGCAGTCAGCCCGGCTCTACAACGCCTACGGGCCAACGGAAGCCACTGTCTACGCCACGGTCTTCGACGCCACCGACGACAACGACGCCCGCTGGACCGGACAGGCCGACGTGCCGATCGGCGAGGCGCTCGACAACATCCGTTGTCACGTGCTGGACGAGCAGCTGCGGCCCGTGCCGGACGGTGCGCCGGGCGAATTGTGCCTGTCTGGTGTTGCGCTGGCCGACGGCTACCACGGCGACCCGGAGCGCACGGCCGAGCAGTTCGTCGGCACGGACGAGCGCATCTACCGCACGGGCGACCTGGTCCGGCGGCTGCCCGAAGGGGGGCTGTCCTACCTCGGCCGGCTGGACCACCAGGTGAAACTGAACGGCTTCCGGGTGGAGCTGGGCGAGGTCGAGGCCGCGATGCTGGCCGCGCCGGGCGTCCGCGACGCCGTGGCCGTCGTGCGCAAGCACGAGAACGGGCACAGCCAGCTGCTGGGTTACGTGGCCCCGGAATGCGATGCCGAGAAGGTGCGGGCCATTGTGGCGCAACGGCTGCCGGGCTACATGGTGCCGGTGCACGTGGTCGCGCTGCCGGAGCTGCCCCGCCTGCCCAGCGGCAAGACCGACCGCAAGGCCCTGCCGGAGCCGGTGGTCACGACAACACCCGTTGTCAAGGCGGTCAGGCCGAAGGCCGGCGCTCTCGACCTCGTCCGTACCGTCTGGACTGAGGTGATCGGCCGCGCGCCGGCCGACGACGAGCACTTCTTCGAGGCCGGCGGCGACTCGATCCTGGCCATGCAGCTGGTGTCCAAGCTCCGCCGCGCCGGTTGCACGGTCGACGTCCGCGACCTGCACCGCACCCCGGTGCTGGCCGACCTGGCGGCGAACCTTCATGCACCCGAAGTGGAAGTTCCCACGGGTGAACGGTTCCTGGCCCCGATCCAGTCCTGGTTCCTGGACACCGTGCACACCGATCGGCACCACTGGAACCAGTCGGTGCTGCTGGAGCTGACGCGGCCGATCGACCCGCTGCTGCTGGGCCTGGCCTTGCAGGCCATCGTCAACGCCCACCCGGCGCTGTCCATGCGCCTGGCCGACCGGGACATCGTCGACGCCCCGCCGTTCACCAACCAGCGGCCCAAGGACGTGCTGGACTCCGTCCGGTACACGGGCCCCGAGTCCATTGTGGAGTTGCAGCAGAGCCTCGACCCGGAGGCCGGCGTTCTGCTGAAGGCACGACACCTGCGTGACGGCGACCACGAGTCGCTGCTGATCGCGATCCACCACCTCGCGGTGGACGGGGTCTCCTGGCGCATCCTGCTGGACGACCTCGATTCCGCCGTGGCGGCGCTCGAACAGGGCGAGCTGCCACGGTTGCCCGACGAGGGCCAGTCCTACCGGAGCTGGCTCGACGGGCTGCCCGCGCTGGCTGCCGACGCGCCCGCCACCGCCTACTGGCGGGCGGCGGCGCGTCGGCGCCAGACGGCGGACACATTGGTGCGCATGGGTTCTACCGGTATCGAGGGCGACGCGCGACGGGTCGAGCTGACCCTCGACGAGCCGGCGACCTCGGCCCTGCTCGGCCGGATCCCGGCAGCACTGGGCATGCCGGTGCATGACGTGCTGACGGGCCTGGTCGCGTTGGCGCTGGGCCGGTGGCGGGGCTGCGGCTCGGTCACCTTCGACGTGGAGACGCACGGCCGGCAGACCGCCACCGGTGACGTCTCCCGCACGGTCGGCTGGTTCACCGCGCTCTACCCCGTGGCGACCACAGTGGACCGTACGCTGGCACCGGCCGACCACCTGCGCGCGATCCGCG
>DATJJB010000190.1:0-2809 GCA_035492655.1 Kutzneria sp.
CCGTCGTCGATGGCCGTGTTCAGCGAGCGGAGCAGCGTGCTGTCGGGATGCGGCACCAGCAGATCATGGCAGGCCCGCCGGTCACCTAGACTGGGAGGGGAGAGAAAACCACGCGCGTGTCCGAACCGCGGATGGCTACGCTGATCGAATCAACTTGTGAAATCAAATGGGATCGCTACCGGTGACTGCTGCCCACATCGAACTGCCCCAGCTGATGCTGCGCGACGAGCATCGGCTGCGTCGGCGTCTCGACGGCACGCGCAAGATCCGTGACGAGGCGAAACGCCGCGCCGCGCTGGCCCAGATCGACGACGAGGTGCTGGCCGCGCAGGCCAAGCTGGCCGCCCGGGTGGCCGCGGTGCCGCGGATCGACTACCCGGAGGAGCTGCCGGTCAGCCAGCGCCGCCAGGACATCCTGGACGTGATCCGGGACAACCAGGTGGTGATCGTGGCCGGCGAGACCGGCTCGGGCAAGACCACCCAGCTGCCCAAGATCTGCCTCGAGCTGGGCCGGGGCCTGCGTGGCGTGATCGGCCACACCCAGCCGCGCCGGATCGCCGCCCGCACGGTGGCCGAGCGGGTCGCCGAGGAGCTGCGCACCGAGCTGGGGAAGGTGGTCGGCTACAAGGTCCGCTTCACCGACCAGGTCGGCGACGACACGCTGGTCAAGCTGATGACCGACGGCATCCTGCTGGCCGAGATCCAGAGCGACCGGCTGCTGTCCCGGTACGACACGCTGATCATCGACGAGGCCCACGAGCGCAGCCTCAACATCGACTTCATCCTGGGCTACGTCAAGCAGCTGCTGCCGCGCCGTCCCGACCTCAAGGTGATCATCACCTCCGCCACCATCGACCCGGAGCGGTTCTCCCGGCACTTCGGCGACGCCCCGATCGTCGAGGTCTCCGGCCGGACCTACCCGGTGGAGACCCGCTACCGCCCGGTGATCGACCCGGAGGACCCGGACGCCGACCCGGACCGCGACCAGGTGCAGGCCATCCTCGACGCGGTGGACGAGCTCCAGGCCGAGGGGCCGGGTGACATCCTGGTGTTCCTGTCCGGTGAGCGGGAGATCCGCGACACCGCCGACGCACTGTCCAAACAGGACCTCCGCAACACCGAGATCCTGCCGCTGTACGCGCGACTATCCGTCGGCGAGCAGCATCGGGTGTTCCAACGCCACACCGGCCGCCGGGTCGTGTTGGCCACCAACGTGGCCGAGACCTCGCTCACGGTCCCCGGCATCAAGTACGTGATCGACCCGGGCAACGCCCGCATCTCCCGCTACAGCCACCGGCTCAAGGTGCAGCGACTGCCCATCGAGCCGATCTCGCAGGCCTCGGCCAACCAGCGCAAAGGCCGGTGCGGCCGAGTATCCGAAGGCATCTGCATCCGGCTGTACTCGGAAGAGGACTTCGAGAGTCGCCCCGAGTTCACCGACGCCGAGATCCTGCGCACCAACCTCGCCTCCGTCATCCTGCAGATGATCGCGGCCGGGCTCGGCGACATCGCCGCCTTCCCGTTCATCGACCCGCCGGACCGCCGCAACATCAACGACGGCATCGGCCTGCTCCAGGAGCTCGGCGCCCTGGACAAGGACAAGCTGACGCCGATCGGCCGCCGGCTGTCCCAGCTGCCCGTCGACCCGCGGCTGGCCCGCATGGTGGTGGCGGCCGAGGAGAACGGCTGCGTGCGCGAGGTCATGGTGATCGCCGCCGCACTGTCCATTCAGGACCCCCGTGAGCGGCCGACCGAGCAGCAGGAGCAGGCCCAGCAGCAGCACGCCCGGTTCCGGGACAACGACAGCGACTTCATCAGCTTCCTCAACCTGTGGAACTACCTGCGGGAGCAGCAGAAGGAGCTGTCCTCCAACCAGTTCCGCAAGATGTGCCGGGCCGAGTTCCTGAACTACCTGCGGGTCCGCGAGTGGCAGGACATCTACGCCCAGCTGCGCCAGGTGGTCAAGGCCCAGGGCGTGTCGGTCAACGGCGGCGACATCGACACCAAGGGCATCCACCTGTCGCTGCTCACCGGGCTGCTGTCGCACCTGGGCATGAAGGACGTCGTCACGAAGGGCGTGCCGCGCAAGGGACCTACGGAATACCTGGGCGCGCGCGGCGCCAAGTTCGCGATCTTCCCGGGCTCGGCCCTTTCCCGCCAGCAGCCGCAGTGGGTGATGGCGGCCGAGCTGGTCGAGACGTCTCGGCTGTGGGCCAGGACCGTGGCCAAGATCGAGCCGGAGTGGGCCGAGAAACTCGGCGCGCACCTGGTCAAGCGCAACTACAGCGAGCCGCACTGGGAAGCCAAGCAGGGCGCGGTGATCGCCGTCGAGAAGGTCACCCTGTACGGCCTGCCGATCGTGGCCGCGCGCCGGATCAACTACGGCCGCATCGACCCCGAGGTGAGCCGCGAGCTGTTCATCCGGCACGCGCTGGTGGACGGCGAGTGGCGCACCAGCCACCAGTTCTTCCACCACAACCGCCAGCTGCTCGACGACGTGGAGAAGCTGGAGGACCGGGTCCGCCGTCGGAACATCAAGGTCGACGACGAGACCCTGTTCGACTTCTACGACAAGCGGGTCGGCGCCGAGGTGGTGTCGGTGCGGCACTTCGACACCTGGTGGAAAAAGACTCGCCGCGAGCAGCCCGACCTGCTCACCTTCGACCCGGACATGCTGATCAACGACAGCGCCGACGGCGTCACCGTGGCCGACTACCCGGACCACTGGACGCAGGGTGGCGTGCAGCTGCCGCTGACGTACCGGTTCGAGCCCGGCCGGCGCGACGACGGCGTCACCGTCCGGGTGCCG
>DATJJB010000191.1:0-8121 GCA_035492655.1 Kutzneria sp.
TTGGGCTGCATCGGCACCTCGGGCCGGATCACCTCGTCGCCGGCGGCCTTGGCCTCGATCAGCTCGTCCAGGGCCTCGCGGTAGGCGTCCCGGTACTCGCCCGGATCGAAGTCCCCGGCCAGACAGTCGATCAACGCCGTAGCCGCCTTCAGTTCGGGCAGCCGGACGTCGACATCCTCGTCCAGGAACGGAAAGTCGGGCGTACGAACCTCAGCCGGCCACACCATGGTCGCCAACACCAGCACACCGTCACGGGCCCGCAGCACCCCCATGGACTCGCGCTGCCGGAAGGCGACCTTCACCACCGCGACCTTGCCCGAGCGGCGTAGCGCTTCGGCGAAAAGGACGTACGGGCGAACACCGTTGGCGTCGGGTTCCAGGTAGTAATTTCGGGACAGGTAAAGGGAGTCGATCTGCTCGGGCGGGGCGAACGTGTGCACGGCGATGGTGCGCAGGGTCGGCACCGGCAGCGTGGCCAGATCCTCTTCGGTGATCAACACGACGTCCCCGCCGCCGGTCTCGGCCGCCCTCCCCACCTCGGCCGCCGGCACCTCCGCGTCGTCGAGCTCGCAGAACCGCCGCAGCCGGATCCGGCCGCCGTCCGCGGCGTGCACCTGGTGCAGGCCGAGCCCGTGCTCCTCGGTCGCCCGGTAGGCCTTCACCGGGATGCTGACGAGCCCGAAACCGATGCTGCCCTTCCAGAAGCTGCGCAAAGTCGACCCCTCCTCGACGAGTGGCCACGTCATTACGGCGGGGGAAGCACCTCGGTGGCGCGCGTGAACGCTTGCCATCCAGGGTAAGGGCCGAATTCGGAGCTCTTGCTGCTACGAACGGGTGTCGTCGTCCTCGACGTCGTCGAAGAACGGCAGGGCCTCGGCTAGTGCTTCCGCCGTAGCGCCGGCTGCCTCGGCTGCCGCAACGAGTACGTCGGACAGCTCATTGGTCTCGATCGTCTCGCCCCGGAACTGTAGGGCACTCGTCCGACCGCCAACCGCGTGAGCGGCGAGGTTGTTCAGCGCCCGCTCGAGCTGCCGCTGGGCCCGCGCCAGCGTGGGCACGATCAGGGCGATCTCGGCCGGGTCGGAGACGTCGGCCTTGGCCAGTGCCGCCGCGCACGCCTCCAGATGGGCCGCGGCCACCGAGGGCGGCATGATCGAAGCACCGGTCACGCCGCCATCCTGCCACCACGCTCCGCCGCAGCGTCAGCGGCGCACCGACGACTCCCCCCGATCGAGCGACCCTTCCCGCGGCAAAACGTCACATGCGCTTCTCATGTGGCGCCTGATGCCACATGAGAAGCGCATGTGGCAGTTCAGGGGGTGCCGAGGCCGGTGATGAGGTCGTCGGCGGCGGCGTAGGGGTCGACCTCGCCGGCGGCGACGCGTTTGGCCAGCTGGTCGAGGGCGGTGCCGCCGCGGAGGTCGCCGAGGCGGGCGCGAAGCTGTTGCAGGGCAATGGCTTCGACCTCGGCGGCGGCGCGGGCCTGGCGACGGAGTTCGAGTTCGCCGCGGTCGACGAGCCAGGAACCGTGCTCGTCGATGGCCGACAAGAGCTCGTCGATGCCCTCGCCACGGGCGGCGACGGCGCGAACGACGGGAGGCCGCCAAGAAGGACCGGAGCGTTCCCGACGGGCCAGCGAAAGCCCGTGCTTGAGCTCCCGGACGGTCTGGTCGGCCCCGTCCCGATCGGCCTTGTTCACCACGAAAACGTCGGCGATCTCGAGAATGCCGGCCTTGGCGGCCTGGATGCCATCGCCCATGCCGGGGGCGACCAGCACCAACGTGGTGTCGGCGAGGCCGGCGACCTCGACCTCGGACTGCCCGACGCCGACGGTCTCGATGAGCACGACGTCGCAACCAGCGGCGTCCAGCACCCGCAACGCCTGCGGAGTCGCCCACGACAGCCCGCCGAGATGCCCACGGCTGGCCATGGACCGAATGAACACGCCGGGATCGGTGGCGTGCTCCTGCATCCGCACCCGGTCGCCGAGCAAAGCCCCGCCGGAGAACGGCGAAGTCGGGTCGACGGCCAGCACGCCGACGCGAAGGTCCTTGCGCCGCAAGGCGGTCACCAGCCGCGAGGTCATGGTGGACTTGCCGACGCCGGGCGAGCCGGTGAGGCCGATGACCCGCGCCCGCCCGGTGTGCGGGGCGAGCGCGGCGGCGACCTCCCGCAGGCAGGGACTGGCGTCCTCGACGAGCGTGATCAGCCGGGCCACCGCCCGCGGCTGGCCCGACCTGGCCCGAGCGACCAGGTCGGGCACGTCGACAAGACGACCCATCTACTGCTTCGGCACTCGCACGATCAGCGCGTCGCCCTGGCCACCGCCGCCGCACAGGGCGGCCGCGCCGACGCCGCCACCGCGGCGCTGGAGCTCCAGCGCCAGGTGCAGCGCGATGCGCGCGCCGGACATGCCGATCGGGTGGCCGAGCGCGATGGCGCCGCCGTTCACGTTGACCTTGTCCTCGGACAGGCCGAGCTTGCGGGCGGACACCACGCCGACGGCGGCGAAGGCCTCGTTGATCTCGACCAGGTCGAGGTCGGCCGGGTCGATGCCCTCCTTGGCGCAGGCCTTGCGGATGGCGTTGGACGGCTGCTCGTGCAGGCTGGCGTCCGGCCCGGCGACCACGCCGTGCGCGCCGATCTCGGCCAGCCAGGTCAGGCCCAGCTCCTCGGCCTTGGCCTTGCTCATGACGACCACGGCGGCCGCGCCGTCGGAGATCTGCGAGGCGGAGCCGGCGGTGATGGTGCCGTCGGAGGCGAAGGCCGGCCGCAGCTTGGCCAGCGTGTCCACGGTGGTGTCGCCGCGCACGCCCTCGTCGGTGGCGAACAGCACCGGGTCGCCCTTGCGCTGCGGGATCGGCACCGGCACGATCTCGGCGTCGAAGATGCCGTTCTTGGCCGCGTCGGCGGCACGCTGGTGCGAACGGGCCGAGAAGGCGTCCTGCTCCTCGCGGGTCAGGCCGTAACGGGCGTTGTACTTCTCCGTCGACGAGCCCATGGCGACCTGGTCGAAGGCGCAGAACAGGCCGTCATAGGCCATGTGGTCCTGCAGCGTGACGTCGCCGTACTTGAAGCCGGCGCGGGACTTGGGCAGCAGGTGCGGGGCCTGGGTCATGGACTCCTGGCCGCCGGCCACCACGATCTCGAACTCGCCGGCCCGGATCAGCTGGTCGGCCAGCGCGATGGCGTCGATGCCGGACAGGCACACCTTGTTGATGGTCAGCGCCGGCACGTCCATCGGGATGCCGGCGGCCGCGGCGGCCTGCCGGGCCGGGATCTGGCCGGCGCCCGCGGTCAGCACCTGACCCATGATCACGTAGTCGACCTGCTCGGGGCTGACTCCGGCCCGTTCCAGGGCCCCCTTGATGGCCACGCCACCGAGTTGGGCTCCGGAGAAGTCCTTGAGCGAGCCGAGCAGTCGTCCCATCGGGGTGCGGGCCCCTGCGACGATGACGGAACCGGACACGACGGCCTCCAGCGGCGTTGCGGGCGGTGGTCTTGTGGACCATACCGGCCGGTAGCTTTCCCTGTGGCTGTGAGTAGCCGCACAGGTCACTGCATCGTGTCAAGGCTACTACCCTGCTCCGACATGAACCTGCGCGCTGAGCTCGCCCCGCTGGTCACCGCCGTCGATCACGTGGGCATCGCGGTGCCGGACCTGGACGCGGCGATCGCCTTCCACCGGGAGACCTTCGGGCTGGAGGTCAGCCACGAGGAGGTCAACGAGGAGCAGGGCGTGCGGGAGGCCATGCTGCGCGCTCCGGGCGACCCGGCCGGCACGGCGATCCAGCTGCTGGCCCCGTCGCGGCCGGACTCGACCATCGCCAAGTTCCTCGACCGCAGCGGCCCGGGCCTGCAGCAGCTGGCGTTCCGGGTGACCGATGTCGCCGCCGCGTGCGAAACGCTGCGGGCCAAGGGTTTGCGGGTGCTGTTCGACGAGCCCAAGCGCGGCACGTCCGACAGCCGGGTGAATTTCGTGCACCCGAAGGACGCCGGCGGCGTGCTCGTCGAACTCGTGCAGCCCGCGGAAGGCCATTAGCCAGAACGGTTTCACGCCGGCCCGGTGCTGCCCCGCACCACCAGTTCGGGAGCGCCGACCACGACGTCCGGCACCCGCTCGCCGTCGATCACCCGCAGCAGGGCGGCGGCCGCCGCGGCGCCGTAGCCGGCGATGTCCCGCCTGATGGCGGTCAGCGCCGGGTGCGGCAGCCGGCACAGCGGCGAGTCGTCCCAGGCGACGATCGACAGGTCACCGGGCACGTCCAGGCCCAACTCGGCGGCCACGCCCACGGCGCTGACCGCCATCACGTCGTTGTCGTAGACGATCGCGGTCGGCGGCTGGCCGCGCAGCAGCAGGTCACGGGTGGCCACTGCGCCCCGCTCGCCGCTGTAGTCGGCGGCGACGATCACCGCGTCCGGTCCGGCGGCCTCGGCGAACGCCCGGTCCCGCAACACGGTCTCCTGGAAGTCGGCGTTGCCGGTCACGCGGGCGATCCGGGTGTGTCCCAAAGCGCGTAGGTGTGCGACTGCCGCCACCATCGCCGCTTTGGTGTCGAGGCCGACCGAGGTCAGACCGCTGCCCGGCACCTCGCTCGACACGAGCACGCACGGCAGCCCGAGTTCGGCCAGCACCGGCAGCCGTTGGTCGTTCGCGCGGACGTCCACGACCAGCACGCCGTCCACCCGCCGCTGCCCCCACCAGCGGCGATAGACCTCCAGCTCACGCTGCGGATCGTCGCCGACGACCTGGAGCAGCAGCCCGATGTCGTCCGCGCCGAGCGCCGCCTCGACCCCGGCGATCAGCCGCATGAAGAACGGCTCCACCTCGAGCAACCCGGTCGGCCGGGCCAGCACCAGGCCGACCACCTCGGCCTGCGCGGCCGACAGCGCGCGGGCGGCCCGGCTGGGCTGCCAGCCCAGCTCGCCGGCCACCGCCTGAATGCGTCGGCGGGTCGCCTCGGACACGCCGGGCTGGCCGTTGAGCGCGAACGACACCGTGCTCTTGGCCACGCCGGCCTCGCGGGCGATGTCGTGGATGGTCGGCCGCTTCACGCACACCTCGGCAGAAAGGGTTTTCTCCCAACTCCGGAAATGTGCCATTGACGGCGCAACCACACCATGGCCCAGCCGGCCGATTGTCCGAAGGGCCACCCTGGAGTGCACCCCGGGCAGCAAGGGGGATTACGGCGCGCCCGCCCCGAGGGCCAGCGCGTCGGCGATGAACGCCAGCTCACGTTCCATCGTCACCCGGCCGAGCTCCGGCTCGGTGGCGTGCCGGGCGACCGAGTGCTGGTAGCTGACGGCCAGCGCGAGCAGCTCGGCCGCACTGTCCACATCGGCCTTGCACTGCACCGCGCTGCCGGCCGCCATGATCACCTTGCGGATCAGGCCGACCAGCTTGCGGAACCGGTCCTGGAGCGCGTCGCGCACCGTGTGGTGGGTGTCGGCCTCGCGGTACAGCAGGTTGCTCAGCATCAGGGATTCCTCGCGGCGGCGGTCCAGCTCGGCCAGCAGCGCGCGCAGGCTGGCGGCGACATCGCCGTCCACGACGACCCCGGACATGTCGATGCGCTCGTCGGGCAACCGCTCGACGAGCGCAACGAGGAGATCCGGCTTGCGTTTGAAGTAGTAGTGCACGAGCCCCTTGGGCACACCGGCCCGCTCGGCGATCCGGGAGGTGGGGGTGGCCTCGAACCCGGTGTCGGCGAACAACTCCTCCGCCGCCGTCAGGATTCGCTCCCTGGCCGGGATCTCCTCCACCCTCACCCCAAATTCTCGTCAGTGCGTTGCCAGCCCGCGGTGCGCGGACGTCGCCACCGGCACGGCGATCGCGCCGGCCAGCACGGTCAGCACGCCACCGACCCAGGACACCCAGCTGGCGCCCGACATCGCCGTGTAGCTCATCACCCAGGGTGCCACGAAAAGCAGCACACCGAGGACGATCTGCACCCACTCGCCGGCGACCTGGCTGGGCGCTGCCAGCGACCACAGCCCGTCGACCACGACGAGCGCACCCAGGACGACCATCGTCCACGCCGCGACCGTCGACGTCGTCACCACGATGGGTGACAGCGCGACGAGCGCCCCGATGACGACCTCCGTCCAGTCCTGCCACCTGGTCCATGACTTGGTCATTAGAACCCTCCACATCCTCGTGGGACACCTATATTGTGCGCCTTGGTTGGCCGGCCGGTCAATACCTGTGACCAGGTAGACACCTAGGCTCTGACCTGCCGTTATCCGAAACCGTCAGACCCCGGTCGTACGGTGCCGGCATGCGGAGAATCGTGTTCTCGCTGTCGGTGTCGCTCGACGGCTTCTTCGAGGGACCGAACCACGAGATCGACTGGAGCCGGGTCGACGACGAGCTGATGGCTCACATGAACGACCAGTTCCGGGACACCAGCATGTTCCTCACCGGCCGGATCACCCACGAGCTGATGGCCTCGGCGTGGTCGGCGACGGGGGCCGACCCGGACGCGCCCGCGCTGGCCGCCGAGTTCGCCTCGATCTGGCTGCCGACGCCGAAGTACGTCTTCTCCCGCACGCTCGACCACGCCGAGTGCAACGCCACCGTCAAGCGCGCGGTGGACGTCGAGGAGATCCGTGCCCTGCAGCGACAGCCGGGCGGGGACATGGTCGTCGGCGGGCCCGACCTGGCTCGCACCTTCCGCGAGCTCGACCTGATCGACGAGTACCGCGTCTACGTGCATCCGGTGGTCATCGGGCGCGGCCGGCCCATGTTCCAGGCCGTCGACGAGCGCGTCGGCCTGACCCTCGCGGACGCCCGGACGTTCGGGAACGGGGTGGTGCGGCTGAGTTACACGCGCTGACGGGTGAACCGGGCCACATCCGTAGTTCTGTATCGTTACTCGTGGGTAACCTGCCTCCAACCTGCGACAGGACCACTCGAGGCCCCGGAGGCACCGCCGTGCAGAAGATCCTTGACGCGATCCTCGCCGACGAGCTGGACGCGCTCGCGCATCTGGCCGTTCCCGAGACCTACCGCGGCATGACCGTGCACGCCGATGAGGTGAACCTGTTCGACGGCATGGCCACCGCCGACAAGGACCCGCGCCGCTCGCTGCACCTGGACGAGGTGCCGACCCCGGAGCTCGGCCCGGGCGAGGCCCTGGTCGCCGTGATGGCCAGCGCCATCAACTACAACACCGTGTGGACCTCGATCTTCGAGCCGATGTCCACCTTCGGTTTCCTCAAGCGCTACGGCAAGACCTCGCCACTGGCCGCCAAGCACGACCAGCCGTACCACGTGGTCGGCTCCGACCTGGCCGGCGTCGTGCTGCGCACCGGGCCCGGCGTGCAGGCGTGGAAGGCGGGCGACGAGGTCGTCGCGCACTGCCTGTCGGTCGAGCTGGAGAGCCCGGACGGGCACAACGACACCATGCTCGACCCGGAGCAGCGGATCTGGGGCTTCGAGACCAACTTCGGCGGCCTGGCCGAGCTGGCGCTGGTCAAGACCAACCAGCTGATGCCCAAGCCCAAGCACCTGTCCTGGGAAGAGGCCGCCTCCCCCGGTCTGGTCAACTCCACCGCGTACCGGCAGTTGGTGTCGACCAACGGCGCCAACATGAAGCAGGGCGACACCGTGCTGATCTGGGGCGCCTCCGGCGGCCTCGGCTCGTACGCCACGCAGTTCGCCCTCAACGGCGGCGCCATCCCGGTGTGTGTGGTGTCCAGCGAGGAGAAGGCGGAGATCTGCCGGGCCATGGGCGCGGAGCTGATCATCAACCGGAACGCCGAGGGCTACCGGTTCTGGAAGGACGAGCACGAGCAGGACCCCAAGGAGTGGAAGCGGTTCGGGGCCAAGATCCGCGAGCTGACCGGCGGCGACGACCCCGACATCGTGTTCGAGCACCCCGGCCGGGAGACCTTCGGCGCCAGCGTCTACGTGGCCCGCAAGGGCGGCACCATCGTCACCTGCGCGTCCACGAGCGGTTTCATGCACAGCTATGACAACCGCTACCTGTGGATGAATCTCAAGCGGATCATCGGCTCGCACTTCGCCAACTACCGCGAGGCGTGGGAGGCCAACCGCTTGATCGCCAAGGGGAAGATCCATCCCACACTGTCCAAGGTGTACACACTGGCCGAGACCGG
>DATJJB010000192.1:0-31727 GCA_035492655.1 Kutzneria sp.
CTGCGCCAACTCGATGGCGTCCAACCCGAACATGTGCGCCGCGTTGAACCGCCACACCGCCCAGCTGCCGTCGTCCCAGCAGCAGGACCCGTCGCAGTTCTACCAGGCCGCGCCCGGCAACTACTACGCCAAGTTCTGGCATGACCACGCCATCAACCACCTCGCTTATGGCTTCCCGTACGACGACGTGGCCGGCCAGTCCTCGTTCATCTCGCACGGCAACCCCCAGTGGCTGGAGGTCGCCGTCGGCTGGTGAGTCCGGCCCTGCTCGGCGGAACGGCGCCCGTTCCGCCGAGCAGGCATGCTGGTGCGGTGCGAGTGGTGGTTCTGTCCGACACACATGCGCCGCGCTTCTGGAAGGCGTGCCCGCCGCGGGTGGCCGAGCACCTGCGGGACGCCGACCTGATCCTGCATGCCGGCGACGTGTGCGTGCCGTCCGTGCTGGACGAGTTGGCGGTGTACGCGCCAGTACAGGTCGTGCTCGGCAACAACGACGGTCCCGACGTCGCGGCCTGGGGTGCGCCGGAGACGTTGGAGCTGGACATCGACGGTCTGCGGGTGGCGATGATCCACGACAGCGGCCACAAGACCGGCCGCGCCGCCCGCATGCAACGGCGCTTTCCTGGCGCCGACCTGATCGTGTTCGGCCACTCGCACATCCCGCTCGACCTCACCGAGGCCGGCGTGCGGATCTTCAACCCCGGCTCGCCGACGGACCGCCGCCGGCAGCCGCACGGCACGATCGGCCTGCTCACGGTGGCGGCAGGGCAGCTGGTCAAGGCCGAGATCGTCCCGGTGGCCTGACTAGTCCATCCGGGTTACGGTGAGCCGGTGGCGCGACGGTCGGCGGTGCCGGACCCGGTGGAGCCGATGCTGGCCGGCTCCGACGGGGGAGTGCTGCCGGCCGGGCGGGAGTGGTCCTACGAGTTCAAGTGGGACGGCTACCGGGCGGTCATGCGCGTCGCCGAGGACGGCACGACGCGGCTGAACAGCCGGAACCTCAACGATTTAACCGACAGGTACGTCGAGCTGACCGAGCCCGGGCTGGGGACATCGGCGGTGCTGGACGGGGAGATAGTCGCGCTCGACCGGGACGGGGTCCCGGACTTCAGCCTGTTGCAGAACAAGGCGGTCAAGGTGCAGTACTTCGCCTTCGACCTGCTGCGGCTCGGCGACCGGGACCTCAGGGACGAGCCGTACGGCCGACGCCGGGAGCTGCTGGCGGAGCTGAGCCCGAGCAGCCCGAGGTTCTCGGTCACGCCGTACTACGACCACGCCGACATCGACCCGGCCGAGCTGCTGCGGATCGCGCAGGCGTCACGGCTGGAGGGACTGCTCGCCAAGGTCACGAACTCCCGCTACCACCCCGGCCGACGCAGCCAGGAATGGCTGAAGCACCCGTTCATCCACACCCAGGAGGTGGTGCTGGGCGGTTGGCGGCCGGGCCAGGGCCGCCGGGACGGCACGATCGGGGCGTTGCTGCTCGGCGCGTACGACGACAGCGGCCTGAAGTACATCGGGGACGTGGGCACGGGTTTCACCGATCAGGCCCTGCGTGACCTCCATCAAGACCTGGAACCGTTGGCGCGGCGGGATCCCCCGTTCGTCAACCCGGTGCCGAGGGACCGGGCCCGCCGGGTGCACTGGCTGCGGCCGGAACTCGTGGGCGAGGTGGAGTACCGAAAGTTCACAGTGGACGGTGTGCTGCGGCACTCCTCGTGGCGCGGCCTGCGGCCGGAGCGCCGGCCGGAAGAGGTGCGCTGCCCGGATTAGCCGCCTAGGCCGCCGGGTAGCCAGCAAAGGTGGAGCAGACGGAGCTGCTGCGATCGCTGGCCAAGGTCGCGAACACGCTGACGGCCGCTGAGGTCCCGTTCGCGCTGACCGGCGGCTGCGCCGTGTATGCCAGGGGTGGGCCGCCGACCACGCACGACGTGGACGTGCTGGTCCGCGAGCAGGACGTGTCGAGTGCGGTGAGCGCCCTGGTGGCGCACGGCATGCGGGCCGCCGAAACGCCGTTGGACTGGCTGGCCAAGGTGTACGACGGCGACCGGCTGGTCGACCTGTTGCACCACCCCAACCGTGAACCCGTCACGGACGAGGTGCTGAAGCGGGCCGAGAACATGCGGGTGGGGCCGGCGGAGATGCCGGTGGCCACCGCGACGGACCTGATGGTGGACAAGCTGAAGGTGTTCGGCCCGCACCGCTGCGACTTCACCGATGTGCTGCCGATCGCGCGGGCGCTGCGCGAGCAGGTGGACTGGAAGCAGGTGTGGGACCGCACCGTCGAATCGCCCTATGCGGAGGCGTTTCTGTTGTTGCTCAAGCGATTGGACATCGAGGAGGTCGTGCCGTGAACGTGCCCCAGTACGACGTGGCGGCGTTGCGCCGCGCGCTCGCCGAGGACCCGCGGACCGCGGAACTGGGCGTGCACGTGCGGATCCGCGGCGATCAGCTGTTCCTGTCCGGCGATGTGGCGTGCGAGCAGCGGCGCGCGGCGGTGGCCGAGGTGGCCGCCGAGCACGCGGATGGTTTGGTGCTGCACAACGAAGTGCACATCGTCGGGGCGCAACCGCCGACCGAACAGGAGGACCTGCGATGATCCGGGTCGCCGCCGTCGGCGACGTGCATCTCGGCGTCGACACCAGGGGAACCCTGCGCCCGGCCTACGAGAACATTGCCGAGCAAGCGGATCTGCTGCTGCTGGCCGGCGACCTGACCCGGCTCGGCACGGTCGCCGAGGGCGAGGTGGTGGCCGACGAGTTCGCCGGCCTTGACGTGCCGGTGGTGGCGGTGCTGGGCAACCACGACCACCAGTCCGACGCCGAGGAGAAGATCGCCGCGCTGCTGGTCGATCGCGGCATCACCGTGCTGGAAGGCAGCGGCACAGTGGTGCGGATCAACGATGTCCGGGTGGGGATCGCCGGCGCCAAGGGCTTCGGCGGCGGCTTCGCCGGCAAGTGCGGGCATGCCTTCGGCGAGCGGGAGATGAAGGCGTTCATCCACCACAGCGAGGACATCGCCGAACAGTTGCGGACCGCGCTGCTGGGCTTGACCGCCGACGTGCGGATCGCGCTGACCCATTACTCGCCGTCGGCCGACACGCTGCGCGGCGAGCCGCCGGAGATATTCCCGTTCCTCGGCTCGTACCTGCTGGCCGAGGCGATCGACGACAGCGCGACCGACCTGGCCGTGCACGGGCACGCGCACTACGGCAGCGAGGCCGGCACCACCGCCGGCGGCGTGCGGGTTCGCAACGTCGCCCAGCCGGTGATCCAGGCCGCGTACCGGGTCTACACGCTGGAGCCGTCGGCGGCCGTGCCGGAGTGAGCGCGGATCTCGGCCGCCTCGGCGTGAAAGCCGGCGTCGTCGAGCAGCTTTTCGGCCTGCCGCCAGCACAAAGCGGCGTCCTCCGGCTTGCCCGCCTCATGCAGCACCCGCCCGAGCTGCCGCAGCGCCCGGGCGTGTTCCTGTGGCAGGCCAAGGCTTTCGGTCGTCGCAACGGCTCGTTCGGCCAGCGCCAGCGCCGACTCCGGCGAGTTGGCCAGCAGTCCGACCCAGCTCAGCAGCCGCCACGCCCACGCCTTGCCGGCCAGGTCGTCGTGCTCCTCGAAGAACATCAGCGCCTGCTGCACCTCCGTGCGCGCGGTGTCCTTCGCGCCCATCCGCAGGTACGTCTCGGCCAGCGTCAACCGCAGGTTGGCCACCAGGTCGGGGTCGCCGAGCCGGTGCGCGTCGGTGAGGCTGGCGTGGATGTGCTCGACGGCCCCGGACAGCTCGCCGCGGGCCTGCAAGACCCGGCCCAGCTCCAGCGCCGCGGACAGCATGCCCATCCGGTCGCCCAGCTCGGCGGCGGTCCCGCGGGCCTGCCTCAGGTACGCCTCCGCTTCCGACGACCGCCCCGCGCGCCGCTCGATCGCGCCCAGCGAGCACAGCACGTCGACCTGCCCGTGCCGGTTGCCGGCCGCCTCGAAGCGCCGCATCGCCATCTCGTGGCACGTCTTGGCCTCGGTCTGGCGGCCGAGCCACTCGTGCATCCAGCCGATGCCGTGCCAGGCGTATCCGGCGCCGTCCGCGTCCCCCAGGTACTCGAAGACGTCCTTCGACCGGGTGAAGTCGCGCTGGGCCTCGGCGAACCGGTGCCGCCGGCTGTGCAGCAGGCCGCGCTGCTGCACGAGGATCGCCTCGGCCGGTGTCGCCCCGACCGCGGCGTCCAGGCCGAGCCGGTTGTCGTGCTCCCAATCGTCGAACCGGGCCCGCAGGTCGCAGACCGCGGCGCTGGCGACGGCCAGCCGGGTCGTCTGCTCGGCCAGCCCGAGCGCGACGCACTGGGTGATCACCCCGCCGAGCGTCGTCCACTCGGTGTCGAACCAGCCGGTCGGATCGGCCAGCAGCCGCTCGCCCAGCACGCCGGCGTCGCCGCCGGGCAGGCGCGGACCACGCTGGGCGATCTTGTGGTCGGCGCACTCGACCAGCGCCACCCACTGGTCCATCAGCGCGACCAGCGGGGCGTCGTCGACGTCGCCGAGGTCGCGGCCGAACACCCGGAGCAGGTCGTGCAGGCGGTACCGGGTCTGTCCGAGCGCGTCCCAGCCGACGGTGTCCACCAGCCGGGCGTCGACCAGCGCCTCCACGTGGTCCTCGGCCGTGTCCGGGTCGACGCCGAGCAGCGGCGCGGCCACCCAGGCCGGGAAGTCCGGCGTATCCAGCCGGGCCAGCAGCCGGAACGCCCGTTGCTGAGGCTCGGACAGCTCCCGGTAGCTCAAGGTGAGGCTGGCCCGCACGTCCAGGTCACCGAACCGCAGCTCGTCCAGCCGTCGGCGCTCGTCCGACAGCCGTGCGACCAGCTGCGTCAGCCGCCAGTGCGGCCGTGCGACCAGTCGTGCCGCCGCCACGCGCAGTGCCAGCGGTAGCCGCCCGCAGTAGTCGACGAGCTGCTCGGCGGCTGCCGGCTCCGCGTTCACGCGGGCCTCGCCCAGCGCCTCGGTCAGCACGCGCACGGCGTCGCCGGACGTCAGCACGTCCAGCGGCAGGACCTGGGCCGACTCCAGGCCGGCCAGCACCGCTCGGCTCGTCACCAGGGCGGCGGACGCGGTCGTGCCCGGCAGCAGCGGCCGCACCTGGGCTTCGGTGGCGGCGTTGTCCAGCACGACCAGGACCCGCCGGTCGGCCAACCGGTCCCGGTACAGCGCGACCCGCTGGTCGAGCGTCGCCGGGATCGCGGCGCCGGGCGTGCCGAGGCCGCGCAGCAGCCGATCCAGCGCCTCCGCCGGCTCCACCGGACGCTCCTGCCCGCGCAGGTCCAGGTACAGCTGGCCGTCCGGGTACCAGCTGCGCACCAGGTGCGCGACGTGCACGGCGAGGCTGGTCTTGCCGACACCGCCGGGGCCGGTGATCATCCACACCCGGTGCGAGTCCCGCTCGGCCCGGAGGCTGTGGGTCATCCGGACGACGTCCTCGGTGCGGCCGGCCAGCGTGGCCACGGCCGGCGGCAGCTCGCAGCGCGGCGTCCAGGCCGGCTCCGGCCGCTGCGGCCCGTCGATCGGCGCGGCCGAGTCACCCAACACGGCCTGGTGCAACGCCCTGAGCTCGGCGTTCGGGTCGATGCCGAGCTCGTGGGCCAGCACTTCGCCGCAGCGTCGGTACGCGTCCAAGGCCTGCGCCTGCTGCCCGCCGCGGTGCAGCGCGAGGATGAGCTGGGCCCAGAACCGCTCGCGTAACGGTTGTTGCGTTACAAGTGAGCGCAGCTGGTCGACGATCGCGTCGTGCCGGCCGAGCCGCAGCTCGACCTCGTTGCGCCGCTCCACCGCCTCCCAGCGGCGCTCGTCGAGGCGCACCGATTCGGTCGGATGGCCGGTGAACGCCGGCCCACGCCACAGCGCCAGCGCCGCGGCCAGCAGCCGGGCCTCCTCGGCGGTGTCCGCGCTGCGTTCCGCCTGCCTGGCCTGCGATCGCAGCCGTTCGAACCGGGTCAGGTCCAGCGCCTCCGGCTCGATCCGGATCGAGTAGCCGCCGGGAACCGTGCGCACCAGCGAGCTGTCGCCGAGGCTGTTGCGCAGCCGCATCACGTGCGTCTGCAAGGTAGCGCGGGCGCCGTCCGGCGGATCCTCGCCCCACAGCCGGTCAACCAGGTCGTCCGCGGAGACGGGTTCGTTGGCGCGCAACAGCAACACCGCCAGCAGCAGCTGCTGTTTGGTCGAACGCAACTGCACCGTTCGGCCGTCGTGTCGCACTATCAGCGGCCCGAGCACGCCGAACTCCCAGCCGATTCCGGACATGGCCCCCACTGCGTACAACTCGAACGGGTTCGAACAAACGCGACTGTACCCCGGGGTGTCAGCGAGAAGTCAGCGTTGCGTGCAGGCCGCCGCGAGCAGCCGAAGCACGCTCGGATGCGGCGAAGTCACGCCCCTGTGACCGTGACCGAGTCACGGTGACCTGGGTCACGATCGTGGTCGTGCGGGCCGGCGCCCGCCAGCGACCGGTCAGCGCGGAGTCAGCGCGGTCGACGAGTGTCTCTCCCCGTCAGAGGGGATGGGACATGAACAAGTCGACCGCAGCGATGGCCATCGCCGCGACGCTCGCGGCGGGCATCGCCTTCGCCGCGCCGGCGAGCGCGGCCACGAATCCGTACACGCCGGGCGGTGTCTGCGGTTCCGGTTACCACGAGCTGGACCACCACGCGCTGACCGGAGCCACGGTCTACCTGATGTACGACGGCGCCACCGACTGCGTCGTCACGATCAAGACCGCCGCGATCGGCACCAAGACCGACACCGAGTCCATCCTCGAGGTGGCCTCGAACCCGGTGCAGGTCGCCGACGACGAGGGCTACTACGCCTACTACGCGGCGTCGAAGGTGCGCGCGCCCGGCGTCTGCATCAAGTGGGGCGGCATGGAGGGCAACTCCATCTGGGAGACGTCGGCCTGGGGCCACTGCGGCTGATTTCCGCTGGGGCGGAAACTGTTGAGGGGAAAGAAATGAACAAGCTGATCGCCACCGCGGGCATCGCCGCGGCGCTGGCCGCCACCGTCGCGTTCGCCGCGCCGGCGAGCGCGGCGACCAACCCGTACACGCCGACCGGTGTCTGCGGCTCGAGCTACCACGAGATCGACCACCACGCCATCTCGGGCGCCACGGTCTACCTGATGTACAACGGCTCCTGGAACTGCGTCGTCACGATCAAGACGTCCGACGTCGGCGCCAAGACCGACATCGCGGCCATGCTCGAGACCCAGACCAACCCGCCCGGCTCCTACGACGACCAGGGCAAGTACGCCTACTACGCCTCGGGCGCCGGCCCGGCCAAGGGCCACTGCGTGAAGTGGGGCGGCATGTCCCGCGACGACATCTGGGAGAGCGGCTGGGAGCACTGCGGCTGAGCGCGCGTCGAAAGGTGATCCGAATGAAGACTGGAATGATCGCGGTCGCGCTGGCGGCGTTCGCCGCGCTGCTGGGCACCACGGGCACCGCGCAGGCCGAGTCCGCTCCTGGCTGCTCGGGCACGGTGCAGATCGGCTCGACGGCGTACGTCGACTACGGCGGCCAGCACATCGCGTCGGTCAAGCAGTTCAAGGGCTGCGGCAAGAACTGGGCGTACGTGTACGCCTGGCAGGGCTTCGTGGACAGCGGCACGGGCTTCACCCTGCGCACGGCGATCGGCGCGTTCGGCAGTGCCAGCCAGCAGGAGGCCGACCGCTACCTCGGGCTCACGATCGGCCGTCACAACCAGCGCGAGCTGTGGTCGTCCGGCACGGACACGCTGGACACCTGCACGGCAGCGTTCGGCGCGGTCGACATCGACGGCGTCAGCAACACTCCCGACAACCACACGTCGATCAGGTGCTGACCGTGATGCGAAGACTGTTGTGCGCCACGGGAGTCGCCGTGACCGCGCTGACCACGTTCGGCGCGGGCGCGGCGCAGGCCGAGACCGCGCCGGGCTGCGCCAGCACTGTCCAGATCGGCGCCACGGCCTACGGCCAGTACCAGGGCCAGGACGTCATCTCGGTGAAGCAGTTCAAGGGATGCGGCCAGAACTGGTCCTACGTCTACGTGTGGCAGAGCTTCCGGGACAAGCACATCGCTTACTCGCTGAGCGCTTTCGTCAACGCGCAGTACGACGACGCCGAGCTGGTCCAGGGCGAGGTCGACAAGGCCGGCAGTCCGGTCGAGCTGTGGTCGAAGGGCACGGACACGCTGAAGGTGTGCACCCAGGCCGAGGGAATGCTGGCCTTCGGCAATGAGAACGTCGTCCAGGCTTCGACGGGCTGGCGTTGCTGAGAGGGGAAGCAATGAAGCTCGTGCTGGCCGCCGTCGCGGCGGCGGCCCTGGTGGTGACCGGACTCGGATCCGGTGTGGCGCAGGCCGAGCAGGCACCTGGCTGTTCGAGCACTGTCCAGATCGGAGCGACCGCCTACGGTCAGTACCAGGGCCAGGACGCCATCTCGGTCAAGCAGTTCAAGGGGTGCGGCCAGAACTGGTCGTACGTGTACGTGTGGCAGAGCTTCCGGGACAAGCACATCGCCTACCGGGCACATGCCGACATCTACGTGCAGTTCGACGGCGGCATGTCGTGGGGTGACGTGGACAGGGGTGGCAGCCCGGTCGAGCTGTGGTCGCAGGGCACGAACACGCTGGACACGTGCACGGCGGCGTCGGGTTACATCCAGTGGGACAACGACAAGACCGTGGCCGCGAAGACCGGATGGCGTTGCTGAGAGGGGAAACCGTGAAGTTCGTTCTCGCCGCCGCGGCGGCGGTGGCGTTGGTGGCGGGCGGTCTCGGGGCCGGTGTGGCGCAGGCCGAGTCGGCGCCCGGCTGTTCGAGCACCGTCCAGATCGGATCGACCGCGTACGCCAAGTTCCAGGGGCAGGACATCGCCTCGGTCAAGCAGTTCAAGGGCTGCGGCAAGAACTGGGCGTACATCTACGTGTGGGAGAGCTTCCGTGCTCGGGGCCTGCACTACCTGCTGACCGCCGCCGTCGAGGTCAATCCCGGCCCGAACGCCACCTACCAGGGCGGCAAGGACAAGCTTGGCGACCCGGTCGAGCTGTGGTCGGGGGGCACCGACACGCTGTCGGACTGCACCGCCGGCTACGGCCTGATCTCCCTTTACCAGTACGACAACTACCCGGCCTGGACGGACACGCGATGCTGAGATTCCTCGCCGTGGCGGCTGCGACGGCCGCGCTGGTGGCCGGCGGTCTCGGGGTGGGCGTGGCGCAGGCGGAGTCGGCGCCGGGCTGTTCGAGCACCGTCCAGATCGGCTCGACGGCATACATCACTTTCCAGGGCAAGGACATCGCCTCGGTGAAGCAGTTCAAGGGCTGCAACAAGAACTGGGGCTACATCTACGTCTGGGAAAGCTTCCGTCAGCGCGGTCTGCACTGGTACCTGCTCGCGGCGGTGGACGTCAACCCCGGCCCGCGCAACGTGTTCCAGGGCGGCACGACCAACGTCGACAGTGTGACCGAGTTGTGGTCCACGGGCACCGACACGTTGTCGGACTGCACCGCGGGCTACGGATTGATCTCGGTCGTCGGATACGACCACTACTCGGCTATGACGGACACGCGATGCTGACGGCGAAACTGCTGGGCTTCGCGCGTGGCGACAAGAATCGGCGTGAGGAGTGGTCGTGCGGCACGGACACGCTGACCATGTGCGCACCCGTGCGGCTGGGTTGCTGAGAAGGAGAGTTGTGAAGTTCCTCGGAGTCGCGGCCGTTGCGGCCGCGTTGACCGTCGCCGGTCTGGGTTCGGGTGTGGCGCAGGCGGAGTCGGCGCCGGGTTGTTCGAGCACGGTGCAGATCGGGTCGACGGCGTACATCACCTATGGCGGTGAGACGATCGCGTCGGTGAAGCAGTTCAAGGGCTGCAACCAGAACTGGGCGTACACGTACGTGTGGGACCAGTTCCGCTCCAAGCACACCAACTACACGATCGACACCTACATCGACGCGGGCTCCGACCCGCTCGGGTACCAGGTGAGCGGTCGGGGCGCGCATGAGCTGTGGTCGTCCGGCACGAACACGCTGAGCGTCTGCACCCAGGCGGCCGGTGCGATCTGGTCCACCAGCGGCGACCTGCTCGGTGACGCCGAGACCGGCAAGCGCTGCTGACAAAGGGGGAATCATGAGGTTTCTTGGTGTGGCGGCCGTCGCGGCGGCGTTGACCGTCGCCGGTCTGGGTTCGGGTGTGGCGCAGGCGGAGTCGGCGCCGGGTTGTTCGAGCACGGTGCAGATCGGGTCGACGGCGTACATCACCTATGGCGGTGAGACGATCGCGTCGGTTAAGCAGTTCAAGGGCTGCAACCAGAACTGGGCGTACACGTACGTGTGGGACCAGTTCCGCTCCAAGCACTCGGACTACTACGTGGCCAGCTCGATCGACGCGGGCACCGATCCGCTGGGCTACACGGTGAGCGCCAAGGGCGCCCGTGAGAACTGGTCGTACGGCACGAACACGCTGAGCGTGTGCACCCGGGCCGACGGCCTGATCTACAGTGCCGGCAAGGACTACGGCGGCGCGGAGACCAGCGAGCGCTGCTGACCCCCTCCAGCAGCGGCAAACCCCCGGGCCTGCCGGCCCGGGGGTTTGTCATGTCTGGGCGTGCTGCCGTTCGCGATGCCGGGCCTGGCGGGCGCGGTTGGCGCACGTCTTGGTGTCGCAGAACTTCCGCCGCTCGTCGCCGTGGGCGAAGACCAGCACGCAGTCGTGGTTGGCGCAGCCGCGCACGCGGGCGGCGGCCACGACCTCGACGGCGGAGCGGGCGATCACGGCCAGCCCGTTGCCGCCCCACTCGACCACCGGACCGTCCGGAGTGGACGTCAGGGTGGCCAGGCAGTGGAACGCGGCCCGGTTGATGTTCTGGACGGCCTCATGATCGGCGGAGCGGGACTCGATGGCCGCGCGGAAGACCTCGCGGATGTCGTCGCGCAGCGCCCGCACCTCGGTGGCGTCGACCGTGCCGAGCTGGGGGTGCAGGTCGAGCCAGGCGGCCAGCCCCTCGTTGTCGGCGATCAGGTCGACCTCGCGGCCGCGGAGCCGGATCGCCGTGTTGGCCAGGTCGACCGCCAGCGGCTCGCCGACCAGTGGAAACGTCGTCACGAGAGCAAGAGTAACGCATCAGGCGTTACCTGTGCTACGGTCGCTGAAGTAACGCACAGGGCGTTACTTCAGCTTCGGAGGATGTCATGGCGATCCGGTACCGCAGGGCGACCGTCGACGGGCTGTCGGTGTTCTACCGGGAGGCCGGCGACCCGGACCGGCCCACGCTGCTGCTCCTGCACGGCTTCCCGACCTCGTCGGTGATGTTCCGCGACCTCATCCCGGCGTTGGCCGACGAGTTCCACCTGATCGCCCCCGACCTGCCCGGCTTCGGGCAGAGCGACATGCCGACCGTCGACCAGTTCGACTACAGCTTCGACCGGCTGGCCGACGTGCTCGACAAGTTCGTGGACCAGCTCGGACTCGGCGCCTTCGGCATCTACGTGCAGGACTACGGCTCGCCCGTCGGCTTCCGGCTCGCGCTCAAGCGGCCCGACCAGGTGCGGGCGATCATCACCCAGAACGGCAATGCCTACGACGAGGGCCTGGTGCCCGAGTTCTGGGCCCCGCTGCGGGAGTTCTGGGCCGACTGGAACCCCACCACCGAGGCCCCCGTGGCCGCCGCGCTGGCCCCCGAGATGACCGTTTGGCAGTACCTGCACGGCGAGCCCGACCCCGAGCTGGTCAGCCCGGACGCCATCGCCCTCGACAACGCCCTGCTGGCCCGCCCCGGCGCTCGTGACGTGCAGCTGCGGCTGTTCCACGACTACCGCACCAACCCGCCGCTCTACCCCGCTTGGCAGGCCTTCCTGCGCGAGCGTCACCCCGGCGTGCTGGCCGTGTGGGGTGGCAACGACCAGATCTTCGGCCCCGACGGGGCCCGTGCCTTCGCCAAGGACGTGCCCGACGCCGAGATCCACCTGCTCGACGCCGGCCACTTCGCCCTGGAATCCCAGGCCCCGACCATCGCCGCCCTGATCCGCGACTTCGCGCCGAAGCACCTGGCCTGATCCGCCCGCCCCTGCCCCACACACGCACTATCGAACGTCACATGCGCGTCGTACTTGCCTCCCCGGGGCACATCCGGACCGCATGTGCGCCGGCGAGGGGCGTATCCCGGCGGGGGCTGGTCGGGGTGGGTGTTGTGGGGCCAGGATCGAGGCATGACGGACAGCGTGAAAGCGGGCCTGCGCGACCATCTGCTGCTGCACTTCGGCCAGCACGCCAAGCTTCGTGACGGACAGTTTCCGCTGGTCATCGAGCGTGGCGAAGGCGTGCACGTGATCGACACGGACGGCCGGCGGTATCTGGACGCGCTGTCCTGCCTGTTCTGCGCGCAGCTGGGGTACGGCTACGGGGAAGAGTTCGCGGCGGCGGCGACGGCCCAGCTCAAGCGGCTGCCGTTCAACACGAACTGGAACACGGCCCACCCACCGGCCATCGAGCTGGCGGAGCGGCTGGCCGAGCTGGCGCCGGAGGGGATCAACCGCGCGTTCTTCACCTCCGGCGGCTCGGAATCGGTGGAGTCGGCGTGGAAACTGGCCCGTCAGTACCACGTGGCCAACGGCCAGCCGGAGCGCGTGAAAGCGGTTGCCCGCCGCACCGCCTATCACGGCCAGACCCTCGGCGCGCTGGCCCTGACCGGTGTCGACGCGCTGAAGGAGCCGTTCGGCCGGCCGGCGATCGACGTGGTCCGGGTGCCCAACACGGGCGAGGGCGACCTCGACTTCCTGCTCAGGGAAACAGAAGACGCGATCATCGCCGCCGGTCCGGAGACGGTGGGCATGATCATCGCGGAGCCGGTGCAGAACGCGGGCGGCTGCTTCGTGCCGCCGGCCGGTTACTGGACCGGCCTGCGCGCGATGGCCGATCGTTACGGCATCCTGCTGGTGGCCGACGAGGTGATCACCGGCTTCGGTCGGCTCGGCGAGTACTTCGCGGTGCCGGAGGTGGTGCCGGACATGATCACCGTCGCCAAGGGACTGACCTCGGCCTACGCGCCGATGGGGGCGGTGCTGGTGCACGACCGGGTGGCTGAGCCGTTCTTCCGCCCGGGCCAGGCGCTCTCGCACGGCCTGACCTTCGGCGGCCACCCGCTGGCCGCCGCGATCGCCCTGCACAACCTGGAGATCTTCGAGCGCGACAAGATCCTCGACGGCGTCCGGGAGTTGACCCCGCACCTGCGGACTCGAATGCGAGGGCTGAGGGAGCTGCCGGGGGTTGTCGACGTCCGCGGCGACGGGTTCTTCTACGCCGCCGAGCTGGCCACGGACGACCTCACGCCGATCACGGCCGGCCTCCTGCACGCCGGCCTGATCGCCCGGACGGACAGCCGCGGCAAGCCGGTCGTGCAGATCGCGCCACCCCTGGTGTGCGAGCGCGAGCACCTGGACGAGATCGTGGACAAGATCGGCGGCGTTCTCAGTGAATATCTACAGAAAAGTTGACGCCCAGCCGCAAAGCTGTAGAAAATAGATACCCACCACCGAGGAGGCGGACCGTGCAGGTGTCCTTCGACGCGCATCCGGACGGCTATCGGCACTGGCAGCTGCGCGTCGAGGGGGAGCTGGCCTGGCTGGTGCTGGATGTCGACGAGACGGCCGGCATCGTGCCCGGCTACGAGCTCAAGCTGAACTCCTACGACCTCGGCGTGGACATCGAGCTCTACGACGCCACCCAGCGGCTGCGCTTCGAACATCCCGGCGTGCGCACGGTCGTCGTCACCTCGGGCAAGGACCGGGTGTTCTGCGCCGGCGCCAACATCCGCATGCTCGCCGCGTCCAGCCACGAGTGGAAGGTGAACTTCTGCAAGTTCACCAACGAGACCCGCAACGGCATGGAGGACGCCACCGAGCACTCCGGCCAGACCTATCTGGCCGCGGTCAACGGGTCCTGCGCCGGCGGCGGCTACGAGCTGGCGCTGGCCTGCGACCACATCGTGCTGGTGGACGACAACTCCTCGGCGGTGTCGCTGCCCGAGGTGCCGCTGCTGGGCGTGCTGCCCGGCACCGGCGGCCTGACCCGCGTGGTGGACAAGCGCCGCGTCCGCAAGGACCGGGCCGACGTGTTCGCCACCCGCAGCGACGGCATGCGTGGCAAGGCGGCCGTCCAATGGGGACTGGTCGACGAAGTCGTGCCGCCGCGGCGGTTTGGCGAGGTGGTCCGGGAGCGGGCGCTGGAGGCGGCGCGGCGCTCGACCCGGCCGCGCGACGCCGAAGGCGTCGAGCTGACGCCGCTGGAGCGTGAGGTCGACGAGGACGGCATCCGTTACCGGTACGTGAAAGCGAAGTACGACCGCGAGCTCGGCCTGGTCAAGATCACCGTGCACGCCTCGACGGACGAGAACTGGCCGCTGACCGTCACCCGCGAGCTCGACGATCTCATCTTGCGCTTGCGCACCAACGAGACCGGGCTCGGCACCTGGGTGTTCGCCACCGCCGGCGACCCGGAAGCCGTGCTGGCCCAGGAACATCGGCTGCTCGCCGACGAATCGTGGCTGGGCAACGAGATCCGGCACTACTACAAGCGCGTCCTCAAGCGCCTCGACGTCACCAGTCGCAGCCTGATCGCGCTCATCGAACCCGGCTCCTGCTTCGTCGGCATGCTGCTGGAACTGGCGTTCGCCTGCGACCGGCAGTACATCTTGGACGGTCCGCCGATCGACGACGAGGACAGCGACGAGCGGGCGGCGATCCAGCTGACCCCGGCCAACTTCGGCCCGTTCCCGATGGGCAACGGCATCACCCGGCTGCAATCCCGTTTCTACGGCGAGGATGTCGGCCGACTGTCCGAACTGGACAAACCGATCGACGCGGTCGAGGCGGCCGAACTCGGCCTGGTGACCGAGGCGTTCGACGACATCGACTGGGTCGACGAGATCCGGATCGTGCTGGAGGGCCGGGCCTGCATGAGTCCGGACGCGTTGACCGGCATGGAGGCCAACCACCGGTTCGTCGGCCCGGAAACCCTGGAAACCAAGATCTTCGCCCGGCTCACGGCCTGGCAGAACTGGATCTTCAATCGACCCAACGCATCGGGCCCGGAAGGCGCTCTCCGGCGTTACGGCACCGGTCAGAAAGCGGTCTTCGACCGGAAGCGGGTGTGAACCATGAGCCGTCCCACTGACTCCGCCTCGTCTATCGATTACACGGAGAAGATCCCCAACAACGTCGACCTGTCCTCGGACCGGCGGCTGCAGCGCGCCCTGGAGGGCTGGCAGCCCAAGTTCATGAACTGGTGGTCGGAGATGGGGCCGACGCTGGAGACGCACGACGTCTACCTGCGCACCGCGGTCAGCGTCGGGCGCGCCGGCTGGGCCCACTTCGACCACGTCAAGCTGGACGAGTACCGGTGGGGCATCTTCCTGGCCGAGCGTGAGCAGACCCGGACCATCGGTTTCGGCGAGCACCGCGGCGAGCCGGTGTGGCAGCAGGTCCCCGGCGAGTACCGGGCCGACCTTCAGCGGCTGATCGTCATCCAGGGCGACACCGAGCCCGCTTCCGTTGAGCAGCAACGACTTCTCGGCCTGACCGCGCCCAGCCTCTACGACCTGCGCAACCTGTTCCAGGTCAACGTGGAAGAGGGCCGGCACCTGTGGGCCATGGTCTACCTGCTGCACGCCTACTTCGGCCGCGAGGGTCGCGAGCAGGCCGAGGACCTGTTGCTGCGCAACTCGGGCAGTCCGGACTCGCCCCGCATCCTCGGCGCGTTCAACGAGGAGACGGCCGACTGGCTGGCCTTCTACATGTTCACCTACTTCACCGACCGGGACGGCAAGTACCAGCTCGGCACGTTGAAGGAGAGCGCGTTCGACCCGCTGTCGCGGACGTGCGAGTTCATGCTCAAGGAAGAGGCGCACCACATGTTCGTCGGCACCACCGGTGTCGACCGGGTGGTGGCCCGCAGCGCCGAGCTGATCCGCGAGCACGACACGTTCGACATCGCGCCGCACGGCGGCATTCCGTTGGAGATCATCCAGAAGTACATCAACTTCCACTACACCGTGTCGCTCGACCTGTTCGGCAGTGAGACGTCGACCAACGCCGCCAACTACTACACCGCCGGGCTCAAGGGCCGCTGGCAGGAGGGCAGGCGCAAGGACGACCACAAGCTCACCGACACCGGCTCGATGCTGGACACGCCGCGGCCCGACGGCACCTGGGGCGGCGACGAGCTGTCCACGATCCTGATGCTCAACCTGGACCTGCGCAACGAGTACATCGCCGACTGCGAGCACGGCGTCACCCGGTGGAACCGGATCCTGGCCGAGGCCGGCATCGACCGCAGGCTGAAGCTGCCGCACCCGGGCTTCAACCGGGGCGTCGGCGTGAACTCGGCCTTCCACATCTCGCCCGACGGGGAGATCCTGGACGAGGCGACGTGGGCCCGTGCCCGCGACAAGTGGCTGCCGACCGGCCAGGACCTGGCGTTCGTGCAGTCGTTGATGCGCCCGGTCTACGAACGAGGCAAGATCGCTTCCTGGGTCGCGCCGCCGACCAACGGCATCAACGGCAAGCCGTTCGAGTACGAGTACGTCCACCTGCCCTGAGGAGCGACGATGCCGGACCGGTTCAACGCCGCTGAGTACCTGGTCGACCGGCACGTCGAGTGCGGGCACACCGCCGTGGTGACCAGCCGGCGCACGCTGTCCTACGCGGAGCTGGCCGAGCAGGCGCACCGGACCGCCGCCGGCCTGCGGGAGTTGGGCGTCCGGCCCGAGGAACGGGTCGTGCTGAGCATGGCCGACGACGTGGAGATGCTCGGCGCCGTGCTCGGCACGATGTACCTGGGCGCGGTGCCGGTGCCGGTGTCGACCATGTTGACGCCGGTCGAGCTGGCCACGCTGCTGGCCGACTCGCGCAGCCGGGTGCTGCTGGCCTCGGTGGAGTTCGCGGCGGCCTGTCAGGCGGCCGTCGAGCTGGCACCGGAGATCGACACAGTTGTACTCGACGGTTCAGTTGAGTTCTCGCCGCGGGCCGGCGT
The DNA here is from genome assembly GCA_035492655.1 of Kutzneria sp. Classification (GTDB taxonomy): domain Bacteria; phylum Actinomycetota; class Actinomycetes; order Mycobacteriales; family Pseudonocardiaceae; genus Kutzneria. Next base: position 17,032 of record DATJJB010000192.1, read on the forward strand.
GGCGGTGCACTCGTGGGACGACCTGATGGCCGTCGGCACGCTGGAGACGCCGTATCCGACCTGGGCCGACTCGCCGGCGCTGTGGCTGTACACCTCGGGCACCACCGGGCAGCCCAAGGCCGCGATGCACCGGCACGAGAGCATCCGCGCCGTCGGCACGTACTACGGAAACGGGGTGCTGGGCCTCGGTCCTGAGGACCGTTGCCTTTCGGTTTCGAAGCTGTTCTTCGCCTATGGCCTGGGAAATTCGTGCTTCATGCCGCTGGCCGCGGGCGCGGTGGCGTTGCTGGAGAGATCGCGGTCCACGCCGGAGCTGATCGCCGCGCGTGCCGCCGCCGACCGGGCGACGGTGTTGTTCGGCGTGCCCACGTTCTTCGCCGCCACCTTGGCCAGTGACGTGCCCGACGACGCGTTTTCCACCGTACGGCAAGGGGTTTCGGCCGGGGAGGCGCTGCCGGCGGTGCTGTTCGACAGGTTTCGCTCGCGCTTCGGGGTGGAAGTGTTGGACGGCATCGGGTCAACCGAGGCGCTGCACATCTTCCTGTCCAACCGGCCCGGCGAGGCCATTGGCGGCACCAGCGGCGTGCCGGTGCCCGGCTACCAGGTGGAGATCCGAGACGAGGCCGGAAACCCGTCCGACACCGGGGATCTGTTCGTGCAGGGCCCGTCGACCGCCACCGGGTACTGGTGCCGCAACGACATCACGCGCGAAGTGTTCCAGGGCAAGTGGCTGCGCACCGGCGACACCTACCGGCGCAACGAGGACGGCACCTACACATACCTGGGGCGCAGCAACGACATGCTCAAGGCCGGCGGCGTGTGGGTGTCGCCGTTCGAGGTGGAGAACCGGCTGCTGGCCCACCCGGACGTCGAGGAGGTCGCGGTGGTGTCGGCGACCGACGAGTCGGGTCTGCAGAAGCCGGTGGCCTGCGTGGTGCCGGCACATGGGCACAAAGTGGACGAGGACGCCCTGATTTCCTGGTGCCGCGACGGGCTCGCCTCGTACAAGCGGCCGCGGGCGGTGGTCGAGGTGGCCGAGATGCCGAAGACCGCCACCGGCAAGATCCGCCGCAACGTGTTGCGGGACATGGTCAAGGATGTTCTCACTGATGATCGTTGACGCTCATGTGCACGTGCCGCGGCTGTCCACGTTGAAGCCGGCGTGGCTGGAGTGGGCCGACCAGTTCAGCGGCGACCACCCGTGGCGCTCGGTGTACTCCGACGACGGCGATCCCATTCCGTCCGAACTGGACGATCTGCTGGCCGGGCAGGGCGTCGACCGCGCCCTGCTGTTCTGCGAGTACAGCCCCCGGGCCACCGGAATTCAGCCGATCGAGGACCTGCTGCCCATCGTGCGGCACAACCCGGTGCGGTTCCGGCTGGTGGCCAACGTGAATCCGCACCTACACCATCCGCTGGCGTCCGAAGTGGAGCGTCAGCTCGACCTCGGCGCGGTGGCGGTGAAGCTGCATCCCGTGCACGGCTGTTTCTCGCCCGGCGACCGCGAGGTCTACGCCGTGTACCGGGTGTGCGAGGAACGCGGCGTGCCGGTGATCTTCCACTCCGGCGTGTCCAGCTTCCCCGGATCCCGTTCCAGCTATGGCGATCCGGCGCTGCTGGTCGACGTGGTCGAGGATTTCCCGGCCGTGCAGTTCGTGTTCGCCCACGGCGGCCGGGGCTGGTGGTACGACACCGCCGCGTTCCTGGCTCTGGCCAAGCCCAACGTGTGGCTGGACCTGGCCGGCCTGCCGCCGCGCAAGCTGCCCGAGTACTACGCCCGCTTCGACCTGCGCCGGCTGGCCGCCCGCTGGATCTTCGGCACCGACTGGCCCGGCGTGCCGGGTGTGGCTCGCAACGTGGCGGCCCTGCGGGAGTTGGGGCTGGGGGAGGAGCTGCTGGCCGCCGTGCTCAGCGGCAACGCGGCCAAGGTGTTCCCCGGCCTGGACGCGTGACGTCGTGATGCAGGGAAGGACGCCTTCACTGCATCCAATGCAGTGAAGGCGTCCTTCCCTGCATTGGATGGGTGGTCAGGCCTGCTGGGACACCAGGTCGTGCCAGCCGCGCTGCGCCGGCTCGCGCCAGGCCGCGTGGTTGTCGTTGAACAGCTGGGTGGCCCGCGAGCCGCTCCACTTGGCCGGCAACAGCTCACCCGGCAGCTGCGGGTCGAGGAACGGGAAGCGCCGCCACTCGTGCACCATGCGGGTCTGGGCCAGCAGGGCGTTCTCCGGCGTGCGGGCGTCAAGACCGCTGAACTGGTCGATGAAACTTTCGTACTTCTCGGCCACCTCCTGCAGGTCCCAGGCGGCGGCGACCATGCGCTGCACGTCGCCCAGCGCGCCGTAGGTGGCGATGAACGACATGACCTCGCTGGTCAGCGCCAGGTCCTCCAGAATGGACTTGGCCTCGACCTCGGCGCCCACGTGCGGCGACACCCAGACGCCGGGCTCGGGGGAGCCGAAACCGGCCCAGCTCAACCGGGTGCGCAGCCGGTGCCGCAGCTCGCGCTTGGTCTCCGGCACGGAAACCATGACCACCAGCCAGCGGCCGTCCCACTGCTGGTTGCCGCTGCCGAAGCCGTATATCCGCTCGGCCCCCTCGACCAGCAGCCGCCGGCCGGGCGGGGTCAGCGCCCAGCGCACCCGCCGGCCGACCCGCTCGGAGCTCAGCCAACCCTCGGCGGCGACCCGGGCCAGCGCCTGGCGGGCCGACTTCTCCTCGATCTCGAAGCGCCCGAGCACGTCGACGATCGTCTGTGTCCAGACCGGTTCTCCCTGCGGCAGCACGTACTCGCCGAGCACCGTGGTCAGCAGCGAGCGCGCGCTGGCGTCGCTGACCTCCCTGCGCCGGGTGACCGTCGGGCGGGCGCCACGGCCCGACCCGGTTGCACCAGAACCCATCTGAACCGTCCTCAGTGACCGCCGTGAATGCTCTACTCTGCCACGCATCGGCGGTCCACCGCGAACCTCGGGTCACCTGACCGTCGTAGTCCGGCCGCCGTGCTACGGCCGGTCGCCCGCCGCGTTGCTCCCACCGGGTGACGGCGAGCCGGGCTGCACCGGCGATTATCTACACGACGATGGCGTCACACCACCCCTGTGTCTAGCTCTGAGGGCGCAGGTTGAAGGAGGTTCGCCCGAAAGTGCGGCCGTTGACCTGAAGTTCCACGGCGTGCTCGCCCGGATGGTAGACCCTGGTGGTGATCGGCCGGAACGAGTGGCGACGGTTGATTGTCACGGATTCGCCCGCGGCCAGGGTTCGGGTGGTCAGCTTGAACACCTTCGGGGTGAGCGTGCCGTTGGCCTTTCGGTGGTGCACCACGTAGTCGACAGCCAGCCGGACGGCGGCGTTTCCTTCGTTCGTCAGGGTGAATTCGAACGGCAGCTCGTCGCCGACGCGAACGTTCGCATCGGCCAGCGTGGGGCCGAGCACGGTCAGCGCGGCCGGCGGCGAAAAGCCCAGCAGCGCCAATGCGCCCGGGTCGGCCGCCTTGATCAGCGTGCGTAGTGCGTGGCGCACAACCGGCAGCGTCTCCGTTGTCAGCCAACGGGTGGCGACCGCGACGGCCAGCGCCGGATCGGCCCGGCTGATGTCGTTGAGGTGGTTGGCCACCGATCGCCGCACGTACTCCGACGGGTCGCGGTGCAGGGCGTCCAGGATCGGGACCGTCGACTGTGGATCGTCGATGATCGCCGGAACCCGTTTGGCCCAGGGCAGCCGCGGCCGCGTGCCCTCGCTGGCCAGCCGCCGCACGTGCTCGTCGGGGCTGGTGGTCCAGCGCAGCGCGGTGGCCAGCGTGCGGTCCAGGTCGGCGGCGAGGAACGTCCGCAGCGCGAACTCCCCGGTCAGCCTGGGCGTGAGGTCGGCGACCAGCTGGAGGCCCTCGTCGAACGCGTCCTGCACGGCCCTGGCCGCCACGGCCTCGGTCACCGGCCAGATCATCCAGCCGGTGAACCTGCGGTCCTTCATCGCTTTGCGGATCGCCCGTTCGAACGACGGGTACTTGGCCGGCAGGTCCGCCAGCAGCGCGTCCCGCACCAGCCGGCCCCGCTCGCTGAAGGCCGCGCCGTCCAGCTCGACGGTCGCGACCGTGGGCGCGTGGCCCAGCACGTCGGCGAGTGTCCGCACCGCCGCCACGCTCAGCATTTCCTCGGCGGTGGGCATATCTCAACTGTAGCGAGCGGTCAGCAGCTCCCGGATCCGCGGGATCCAGGTCAGCTCGAAGTCGACGTGCGGGCTCAGCCGCAGCATCGGCCGCACCATGTCCAACGGCGCCCGCTCCTTCGCCGACACGGTGGTGATCATCTTGCGGGCCACCAGGTCGGCCTTGAGCTGATACAGGTCGATCTCCTCGTGCGGCAGCAGGGCCACGATCGAGCCGGGGGCGTCGACCGGGTCGCCCAGGGACCAGCCGGGCAGGTCGGCCAGCCCCTCGCGCAGCGCCCGCCCGATCGCGCCCAGGCGCTCGCGGATCTGCGCGGGCCCGATCTCGACGTACTGCCTGAGGGCCGTGGCCAGCCCGACCCGGCCGGCGACGTAGGCCTCGCGGCTCTCCAGGTTGCGCACCGCCTGCCCGCCAAGGTTCATCGCCGGGGCGCGGGGCGTGAGCCGTTGCTGCCACGGCTCGCGCACCGCGACGTAGCCGACGCCGCGCGGGCCGCACATGTACTTCCGGCCGGTGCCGTACACCGCGGCCGCGCCGGCCGGAACTTCGATGTGCCCCAACGCTTGCGCGGTGTCGATCACCACCGGCACGTCGGCCGCGGCGCAGCTCTCGATGATCTCCGTGGACGGCTGCGCGAGGGCCCGGTGCGAGTTGAAGGCGTTCAGGTGCACCATGTTCGGCCGCTCGGTGCGCAGCCTTCGCCGGAGGGCGTCAAGGTCGATCCGACCGTGGTCGTCCACGTCCAGGACCACGACCTCCAGGCCGCGGTCGGTGAACGCCGCGATGTTGTTGCCCCACTCGCTCGGCGCGATCCACACCTGGTCGCCGGGCTGGCACGGCCACGCCGCCAGCAGCTGCGCCCCGGCCGCCGACCCGCTGTCCAGCAGCGCCACCTCGTCGGTGTCGAAGTGCAGCAGTTCCCCCAGCAGCCGGCGGGCCGTCGTGGTCTCGGGCTCCACCTCGGCCTCGGCGACGTAGCCGCCGAGCTCGGCCTCGAGCTCCAGGTGCGCGGTGACCGCCGCCCGGGTGGCGACGCTGGTGCGGCCACAGGCCGCCGTGTCCAGGTGCAGCATCGGGGTCTCCGTGCGCAGCGCCGTCCATGCCGCCCGTACCGAGTCGTGTGGCAGTCCCGTCGTCATGTCACGAATCCTGCCGGGACCGCACGTGCTCCGGGTAGCGAACAGTGAAGACCGCCGGGATGGCGAAGCCGGCCACCTGCACCACGATCGTCGCCACGGTGCCGGCTTCGACCAGGTCCAGGCCGGTGAGGACGATGGCGGTCAGGGTGAACGCGAGCGCCCAGGCCGTGGTGATCACCACGTTGATGCGGCGGAACACAGGGTGGTCCCAGAACTCCTTCGGCGTCTGCTGCCTGGCGATGCCGAGCGTGAACGGCTGCCGCACGACGAGGCCGCCCCAGGCCGTCAGGGCCAGCCAGGCCATCGAGATCGCGCCGACGAAGTGCTGCACCGGCGAGGCCGGCACAAGTAACGCAAACACCGTTAGCACGCCGAAGTAGGCCATCGTGCTGATCTCCAGCACCTGCGTGTCCAGCGGCGTGCCCTTGCGACGTCCGTCGGCGAACAACGCGACCGCCAGGACCAGGCCGGCCAGCGCGCCCCACTGCCAGCCCAGGCCGGACAGCACGGCGAAGGCGATCCAGGGGACGAATCCGCGCAGGTAGCTCATCTCGACTCCTTTATGTCATGTGTGACATGTCAAAGCTAGAAGGTGCGGCGCGGACATGTCAAGAGTGGAGTATGATGACGGCATGAGCCTCCGCCACGCCGCCCTCGGGCTGCTCACCTTCGGTCCGGCCAGCGGGTACGACCTGCTTCAGACGTTCCACGGCTCGCTGGCCAACGTGTGGCCCGCGACCCAGAGCCAGCTGTACGGGGAGCTGGCCAAGCTGGCCGCCACCGGTCTGGTGACCGTCACCGAAGAGGGCGCCCGCCGGCGCAAGGAGTACACGCTCACCGAGGACGGCCTGGCCGAGCTCAAGCACTGGCTGGTCGACGTCGAGCCCAGCATGCCCAGGCGCAGTGACATGCTGTTGCGGGTCTTCTTCCTCAACGTCATCGACCTCGAGCAGGCCGAGGAGTACCTGCGCGGGCGGGAGACCGAGGCCATCGAGTACCACGCCAACCTGCGGGCGACCCAGGAGCAGATCGCGCCCGAGACCATGGACCTGGCCGTCTACGGCCGGATCGCGCTGGAGTGGGGCTTGCGGCTGACCGAGATGCAGCGCGAGTGGGCGGTATGGGCTCAGGAGGAGCTGGCCAAGGTGAAGCAGGCGTGATCCCGGACACTCTTTCGCCGGCAACGCCCATGCCACACCGGCTCACCGCGGCCGAAACTCCGTTGTGCAGTAGATGTAACGGCGGCAGCGGACCGTGCAACCGCTGCGCAACAGCCTGTTCCTAGAGTTCCCGGCCGTGCCCGATTCGACGGTCAGGACCGTGTGCTCGTACTGCGGCGTGGGCTGCGGCATCGTGCTCACGGTCCGCGACGGCAGCGTGGTGTCGGTCGCCGGCGACAAGGAGCACCCGGCCAACTTCGGTCGGTTGTGCACCAAGGGTGCGACCAGCCACGAGATGCTGGCCGCGCCGGGCCGTCTCACCACGGCGCTGGTCCGGGCCGACCGTGAGGCGCCGGCCGAACCGACCGATGTGGACCGGGCGATCACCCTCGCGGCGACCAGGCTGCGGGCCATCCTCGACGAGCACGGCCCGGACGCGCTGTCGTTCTACGTCTCCGGCCAGCTCACCATGGAGGCCCAGTACCTGATCACCAAGCTGGCCAAGGGATTCGTCCGCACCAACCAGATCGAGTCCAACTCCCGGCTGTGCATGGCCAGCGCCGGCAGCGGCTACAAGCTGTCCCTCGGCGCGGACGGCCCGCCCGGCTCGTACCAGGACTTCGAGCAGGCGGACGTGTTCCTGGTGATCGGCTCCAACATGGCCGACTGCCACCCGATCCTGTTCCTGCGTCTGATGGAACGGGTCAAACGCGGCGCCAAGCTGATCGTCGTCGACCCGCGCCGCACGGCCACCGCCGCCAAGGCGGACCTGTTCCTCCAGGTGAAACCCGGCACGGATCTGGCGCTGCTCAACGGTCTGCTGCACCTGATCCACGCCGACGGCCTCGTCGACGAGGAATTCATCGCCACGCACACCGAGGGCTGGGAGGGGATGCCGGAGTTCCTCGCCGACTACCCGCCGGACGTGGTCGCCGGCATCACCGGCATCGCCGAGGACGACCTGCGGACCGCGGCCAAGTGGATCGGTGCCGCCGGCAACTGGATGAGCTGCTGGACCATGGGCCTCAACCAGAGCACGCATGGCACGTGGAACACCAACGCCCTGTGCAACCTGCACCTCGCGACCGGTGCGATCTGCCGGCCGGGCAGCGGCCCCTTCTCGCTGACCGGGCAGCCCAATGCCATGGGCGGCCGGGAAATGGGCTACATGGGGCCGGGCCTGCCGGGTCAGCGGTCGGTGCTGTCCACAGCGGACCGGGCGTTTGTCGAAGAGCTGTGGGACATTCCGGCCGGCAGCATCCGTACCGACGTCGGTCGTGGCACCATCGAGATGTTCGAGTGGATGGCCGCGGGCGACATCAAGGCGTGCTGGATCATCTGCACGAATCCGGTTGCCTCGGTGGCCAATCGGCGCACGGTGATCGAAGGCCTTGAGGCCGCCGAGCTGGTGATCACGCAGGACGCCTTTGCCGACACCGAGACCAACGGTTACGCCGACATCGTGCTGCCCGGCGCGATCTGGTCGGAGACCGAAGGCGTGATGGTCAACTCCGAGCGCAACGTCACGCTCGCGCCGCGGGCCGTCGCGCCGGCCGGGCAGGCGCTGCCCGACTGGCAGCTCATCGCCCGCGTCGCCGTCGAGATGGGCTTTCCGTTCCACTACGACAGCGCCGAGCAGATCTTCGAGGAGATCAAGCGGGCCAGCAATCCCTTCACCGGCTACGACTTACGCGGCATCAGCTATGCCCGCCTGCGCGAATCACCGGTCCAGTGGCCCAGCGCCCCCGACGGCCCCGACCGCAATCCCGTCCGGTACGTGCGCGACGACAAGCTGGTTTTCCCCACCGCATCGGGGAAAGCGTCGTTCTTCGCCCGGCCGCACCTGCCGCCGGCCGAGCTGCCCGACGACGAGTTCCCGTTCGTGCTGAACACCGGCCGCGTGCAGCACCAGTGGCACACCCTGACCAAGACCGGCAAGGTCGCCAAGCTGAACAAGCTCAACCCCGGGCCGTTCGTGGAGATCCACCCGACCGACGCGGCGGCGTTGTCCATTGTAGACGACGATCAGGTGGAGATCGCCTCGCGGCGCGGCCGGGCCGTGCTCACCGCGGTGGTCACCGACCGCGTCCGGCCCGGCTGCTGCTTCGCGCCGTTCCACTGGAACGACCTGTTCGGCGAGTACCTCAGCGTGAACGCCGTGACCAACGATGCCGTCGACCCGATCTCGTTCCAGCCCGAGTTCAAGGCGTGCGCGGTGTCCCTGGCCAAGGTCGCGGTCGCGCCGCTGGCCGTCCCGGAACCGGTGCTTTCGCTGGCCACCATGCTCGGCGTCGACGACGTGCCGATGCCCGACTTCACCGCCGCCGAGCGGCAGTACCTCGCCGGCTTCGCCTCCGGGGTGACCGCCGGCGGCGCCGGTGTGCCGGTGTTGCCGCCGCACGCGCCGATCGAGCCGACCAAGGCGGCCTGGGTCGACGGCCTGCTGGCCGGCATGTTCTCGCGCGGCGACGTAACGGCTGCGCCGTTACCGGGCAAGGAGGTCGCGGTGCTGTGGGCGTCGCAGACCGGCAACGCCGAGCAGTTCGCGACCGAGGCGGCCCGGCGGCTGGCCGAGAACGGCTGGCAGCCGGTGCTGGTGAGCATGGCCGAGGCGTCCGCGGACACGCTGCGGGCCGGCACCCCGGTGCTGCTGATCACCAGCACCTTCGGCGACGGCGACGCCCCGGACAACGGCGTCAGCTTCTGGGACCATCTGTCCACACAGGACAACCTGGCCGGGTTGCAGTACTCGGTGCTGGCCTTCGGCGACTCCAACTACGACAACTTCTGCGGCCACGGCAAGCGGATCGACCAGCGGATGCGGGAACTGGGCGCCACCCACCTGGTGCCGCGGACCGATTGCGAGCCCGACTACCAGTCGACCGCGCGCCGCTGGCTGGACCAGGTGATCGTCGCGTTGAACACCGCGCCGGCCCGGCACCGTGAGATCGAGCTCGTCGGCAACCGGCTGCTCAGCCTGCCTGGCGCCGGCAAGGAGGTGCGGGAGTTCACCTTCGACGCCGCCGACCTCGCCTACGAGACCGGCGACGCGCTCAGCGTGCTGCCGGTCAACAGTGCTGTGCTGGTCGACGAATGGCTCAACGTCACCGGCCTCGACGGCTCGGCCTCGGTTTCCCTCGACGGCACTGCCTTCTCTCTCGGCGACGCCCTTCGTGACGAGCTGGAGATCGCGCGGATCACCCCTTCGCTGCTGCACTTCGTTGCCGAGCACAACGGCGACCGGGAGCTGCGGCACCTGATCCGTCCGGACAACAAGGGCGAGCTGGCCAAGTGGGCCTGGGGCCGGCACGCCGTCGACGTGCTGAAGGCGTATCCCGTTCGCGCCGATCCGCAGGCCTGGGCCGAGGTGCTCAAGCGCCTGCAACCGCGGCAGTACTCGATCTCGTCCAGTCCGCTGGTCAGCCCGTCCCGGATCCGGCTCACCGTGTCCGTTGTGCGGTACGGATCCCATGGCGGTGTGTGCTCCACTTACCTCGCCGACCGCGCCGCCGGCTCGCCGGTCAAGGCGTTCGTCCAGCGCTCGCCCCATTTCCGGCCGCCGCGCGACCCGTCAGCTCCCATGATCATGGTCGGTCCCGGCACCGGCGTCGCGCCGTTCCTCGGCTTCCTGGAAGAACGTGCCGCCCTCGGGGCGGGCGGCCCCAACTGGCTCTTCTTCGGCGAGCAGCGCCGGTCCACCGATTTCTACTACCGTGACGAGCTTTCCCGGTTCCGCTCCGACGGCCTGCTGTCCCGGCTCGACCTGGCCTTCTCCCGTGACCAGCGGGCCAAGGTCTATGTGCAGGACCGGATGCGCGAGCACGGCGCCCATCTCTGGCGCTGGCTCAAGGACGGCGCGCACTTCTACGTGTGCGGCGACGCCACCCGGATGGCCAAGGACGTCGACCGCACCCTGCGCGAGATCGCCGTCAACCACGGCGGCATGACCGCCGAGCAGGCCACCGCCTACCTCAAGCAGCTCACCGCCGACCATCGGTACCTGCGCGACGTGTACTGACGGGCTTGCGCGGCTCCGCGGATCGACCTACCCTCTTGCGCTACAACCTGTAGCGTAAGGAGGCGACGTGCCTGGGCGTCCGCGCGATCCCGAGCTCGAGAAGCGGCTGCTGGACGCGGCCTGGTCACTGCTGCGAAGCCGGGGCTACGACGCCCTGACGTTGACCAAGGTCGCGGCGCAGGCCCAGGCCCATCGCACCGACGTCTATCGGCGCTGGGCCAGCAAAGCGCAGCTGGTGGTCGACGTGCTGGCCGAGCACCTGCCGCCGGTCTCGGACCGGGACACCGGGACGCTGCGCGGCGACGTCGCGGCCATCGTGCACGGCCTGGCGGAATCGTGGTCCTCGTCCTGGATCGACGGGTTGATGGGCCTGACCGCCGACCTGCACCACGACCCGGACGCCGAGCTGGCGTTCCGGACCATGGCTGTCGGCCGCGGTGAGCCGCTGCGCCAGGCCATCGAGCGGGCGACGCGGCGGGGCGAGATCGGCGAACCACCCGACCTCTCCCTGATGGGCGATCTGGTCGAGGGCCCGATGATGCACCGCCGGATGCTGGGCCGCCAGCCGCTGACGGCCGACTATCTGAACGCCATCGTCGATCTGGTCCACAGTGTACTGACTGGTACCACGGTGGCGCGATGAGCGGTGATCTGCACCAGCTTTCCGCCGCGGCTCAGCTGAGTGCCTTGCGCTTGGGCGAGGTGAGTTCCCGTGAGCTGACCGCGCACTACCTGGCACGAATCGAGAAGCTCGACGGCGAACTCGGCGCTTTCGCCACCGTCACCACGGAACTCGCCCTGGACGAGGCCGATCGCGCCGACCGGCGCTTGGCGCGGGGCGAGTGGTCGCCGCTGCTCGGACTTCCTTTGGGTATCAAGGATCTTTACCCGACGGCGGGGGTGCGCACGACGTTCGGCTCCGCCGCGTTGGCGGAGTTCACGCCGACGGCCGACGCCTGGACCGTCGGCCTGCTGCGGCAGGCCGGTGCCGTGCTGATCGGCAAGACCAACACGGCGGAGTTCGGTGCCACCTGCTACACCGACAACGATGTGACCGGACGGCCCACTGTCACGCCGTACGACTGTATGCGGTATGCGAGCGGGTCCAGCGGTGGTGCCGCCGCTGCCGTGGCGGCCGGGCTGTTGCCGCTGGCGCACGCCGGCGACGGGGCCGGGTCGACCCGTACCCCGGCAGCGACCTGCCATCTCGTTGGTGTGAAGCCAAGTCGAGGTCTGGTCAGCGCCCCGGCGACGTCCTTCGTCAGCACGACGATCGAAGGCCCCGTCGCCCGCACGGTCGAGGACGCCGCGCTGCTGCTGGACGTCATGGCCCGGCCCCAGCCCGGCGATCTGGACGGTTGGCGGCCGGACGTCCGGTTCGTCGACGCGATCAAGCGGCCGGCGACGCGGCCCCTGCGCGTCGCGGTGTGGACCGAGGTCGGCCTGGCGGGATGCAGCCCGCATGCCGAGGCCGTACGCGCCGTGGAACGGACGGCCCTGCTGCTCCGGGAATTGGGTCACGAGGTGCGAGAAGTGCCGATCCCGGCCGGATGCGACGATCCGGTGCGCTCGGCGCTGCGCACGCTGTTCGCCGGCTCCGTCAACGCGGTGGCGTCGTCGCTGGTACCGCCCGACTGTGAAAAACTGCTGTTACCTTACACGCGTTACCTCAACGCGGAAGGTGAAGCGCTTTCCGGGCGGGACCTCTTCGCCGCGCAAGGCGTTCTGGCGGGGTACGCAAACGCTTTCCTGGCGGCCCTCGACCGCTTCGACGTCGCGCTGACTCCGGTGACGAGCGGGCCGCCGGTGCCGCTCGGGCATTTTCAGGCCGATGGGGTCACGGCGATCGCCGACGCCATGCTGGCCTGGTCGGCCTACACCCCGTGGGCGAATCTCACCGGCCAACCGGCGGTCGCCCTACCGTCTCATGTGGACGGTGACGGCCTGCCGCATGGCGTGCAGCTCGTCGGCCGCCGTTGTGGCGACGCCGCGCTGTTGGCCCTGGCGGCCCAGCTGGAACGCGCAGATCTGTGGCAGGAAGCCCATCCGCCCTGCTGGCACTACTGAGAGGCCACGTCACATGACAAGCGTGCACCTGGACCCCGGTCGGGGGTTGACCGAGAAGTTCGTCGTGTTGCCGGACGGGCGACGCCTGCGGGCCGTCACTGCGGGCGAGGGGGACGGGCCGTTGGTCGTGTTCGAGGCCGGCATGAGCGCGCCGGCCGCGTCGTGGGTGCACACCCAGCGCGAGGTCAGCGCGCGCACCCGCACGCTGTCCTATGACCGGGCCGGCTACGGCGGCAGCGACGCAGACCGGCAGGACCGAACGATCGAGCGGATCGTGGACGACCTCACCTGCCTGCTCGACGGCATCGGCGAGACGCGGCCGGTCGTGCTGGTCGGGCACAGTTGGGGTGGGCCCGTGATCCGGCTCTTCGCCGAACGGCACCCGCGGCGGGTCGCCGGTCTGGTCTTCGTCGACGCCACCGTCGCCGAGATCATGAGCGACCGCACTGCCCGGACCGCTTCACGGGCGTTCGGCGTGTTCACCCTGCTGGCTCGCCTCGGCGGCGGCCGCTTGGTCATGAAGATGACCGTGCCGCACGTGTCGCCGGCCATTAGTCCGTCCGATGTGGACATCATCTTCCGCGACTATGCCTGTGTCGGTGCGATGCGCACGGGTCGTCGGGAGGCGGCGCAGATCGTCGCGGCGCTGCCGACGATGCGGCGGCTTCAGTCCGCCGGCACCCCGAACGTGCCCACGATCTGCCTACAGGCCGGCAGGATCGACCGTGGCATGGCGACGGCCCGCCCGCTGTTCAACCAGGTCGCCGCCGACCTCATGGCCGCCGCGCACGGCCGCGTCGTCGTCGTGCCGGAGACGGGACACCTTATCCCGCAGGAGAATCCCGCGGCCGTGCGCGACACCGTCTTCGAGATCGTCGACGCCGTGGCGGTGACGTCATGACGATCCACCAGTTACCCGTTGCCCCGGCCACCGGTCAGCGCCGCCTCATCGCCGGCCTGATCGGCACCAACGCCGCCGCTTATCTCGGTGCGGCCGTGCCGCTGAACCTGCTGCTGATCACCCACCTCACCGCGATCGCCGGCACCGAGGCGACGTCCGAGTTCAGTCTCGTGGCCGGCCTCGGCGGCCTGGCCGGACTGCTCGCGAATCCGCTCGGTGGGCGGCTCAGCGACCGCACCACGGTCCGGTTCGGCCGACGCCGCAGCTGGATCCTCGCCACCGGCCTCGGTGCGGCCCTGCTGCTGATGATCATGGGCTGGACCACCGCCGTCTGGCAGGTGGCGGCGGGCTGGGCCGTGATCATGGTGCTCATCGGATGCCAGCACGCCGCCAACGCCGGCCTGGCCGCCGACCAGGTGGCCCCGGAGCGTCGGGGAACGGCGTCGGGCGTCGTGGCCTTCGTCGCCCTCGCCGGACCCGTTGTCGGTTTCGCGCTCGTCAGTGCCGTGCCGGCGGTGCCATGGCTGCAGTGGGCGATGGTGGCGGCGTTGGGCGCGGGCGGCGTGATCATGACGGTGCTGCTCGTCCGTGATCCCCAGCATCGGGCGTCGGTCGACGAACCACGGCTGAGCCCGGCGATCATGCTGCGCTCGTACTGGGTCAGCCCGCGACGGCATCCGGCCTTCGCCTGGGCCTGGGCGGTGCGCTTCCTGATCACCGCCGCCTGGGCGTGCAACAGCTACCTGGCTTTCCTGTTCACCCAACGCTTTGCCGTCGCCGCCGACGCGGTGCCGGGCATGATCTTCCTCATCACGTTGATCGGCATCGCCTGTGTCGCCGTCACCGCCTGGCTGACCGGCTGGCTCTCCGACCGGATCCGGCGGCAGAAGCCGTTCGTGCTCGTCGGCGGCCTCGTGCTCGCCGCCGGGCTGGTCGTGGTGGCCCTCGCGCCCGGCATCGCGTCCGTGTTCGTCGGGGCCGCGGTCATGTCACTCGGCTACGGCGCCTTCCTGGCCACCGATTTCGCGCTGTGCCTGCGGATGCTGCCCGACCCGGAGTCGGCCGGCAAGGACTTCGCGGTGCTCAACATCGCCAGCATCCTGCCCGTCGCCGTGGTGCCCTTCGCCGCGCCGGCACTGCTCTCGGTCGGGGGATTCGCCACGCTCTTCGGCGGTCTGGCCGTGTTCGCCGCCGCGGGCGCGGTGAGTGTCCTGCGTGTTCCCGACATCGGCCAGGAAGGCCAGCCGCG
>DATJJB010000193.1:0-7483 GCA_035492655.1 Kutzneria sp.
CTGACCGAGCTGTTCTCCCGCAGCTCCCGCATCTCGAAGCCCAACAGGATCTTGCTGACCACCGGGTTCGCCATGGCGGACATCCTCACCTCGCGCCGCATGCATGTGCACCGACGTCACTCAATCGTGTCACATCTAAACCGCACATGCAGGTTGTACTGTGCTGATATGACCGATCTGGTGCTCGCGTGGCAGCCCGCGGACGGCCGTCGGCACTGCTACCCGGACGAGCAGCTGCTGGCCTGGGGCACGCACGTCATGGCGCTGTGCGGCAAGGGCATGGCGGCCCGGCGGGTGCCTCGCGCCGAGTGGCTCTGGCCGACCTGTCCGGACTGCGCCGACCAGGCACGACAGCGTCGATCGGGCGCGTGACCCGGCCCGGACCGGTACGCCACCGCCGCGTCACGGAGACGTCACGCCCAGTTGGTTAGCTCAATCCTGTCGACGTCCGGGTGTTCCGAGTCGCTGCCGGCCTCGCGGCAGGGGGGAACTCGGGCCGCCCGGACGGAGACGATCAAGGGGGGAAACGAGGCCGCGTTCGCAGATTCCCCAGTCCCCGGACGCGGTCTCGGCCTCCCCACCACGGTCGGGCGTCAGACCCTCGCTCTACCCTTGACCGGTGACCCTGACCGCCCCACCACGGCTCGCGCTGGTGCACGCGCACCCTGACGACGAGAGCCTGTGGACCGGGGGGACCATCGCCCACTACGCCTCGCTCGGCGTGCACGTCACCGTCGTCACCTGCACGCTCGGTGAGGAGGGCGAGATCATCCCCGCCAGCCTGAACGAACTGCGCGCCGAAGCCGCCGACCAACTAGGCGGCTACCGGGTCGGCGAGCTCCGCTCCGCCTGCGCCGCGCTCCGTGTCAACGACCACCGCTTCCTCGGCGGCATCGGCCGGTGGCGCGACTCGGGCATGGTCGGCGTCGAGGCGAACCAGCACCCGCGGGCCTTCGTCGCCGGCGACCTCGCCCTGCAGACCGAGCAGCTCGCCGAGGTGTTGCGCGAGGTCAAGCCGCAGGTCGTCGTCAGCTACGACAGCTTCGGCGGTTACGGCCACCCCGACCACATCCGGGCCCACGAGATCACCACCGCCGCGGCCGCCCAGGTGTCCGACGTGCTGCGCGTCTTCCACAGCGTCACCTCCCGCGACGCCGTCGCCGTCGGCCTGGCCAAGCTCCAGGGCGTCGAGGGCGTGCCGTACCGCATGCCCGAGCCCGGCGAGCTGCCCGTCGTCGACGACGAGGTGATCACCACCCGGGTCGACATCGAGGCCCACGTGCCGGCCAAGCTCTCCGCCCTGCGGGCGCACGCCACCCAGGTCAGCGTCTGGCAGAACGGCGAGGGCGCGGCCTGCTACGCCCTGTCCAACGGCATCACCCAGCCCGTCATCGGCACCGAGTACTACGTGCTGGCCGCGGGTCCTTCGGAGGGCGCGGAAACCGACCTGTTCGGCGGTCTCAACGACGTGGAACGCACGCGATGAGGCCCGGCGACTGGGTGGTTCTCGTCGTGCTCGTGCTCGACGCGATCCTGCTCGCGGTCGTCGACATCGTGTTCCTGCCGGCCCGGTTCGACGGCACCACGCTGCCGGACCTCGGCGGCTTCCCGTTCCCGATCACCATCCTGATCGCCTTCGTCACCACCCCGATGCTGGTCCGGGCGGCCGCTCGGCTGAAGCCGGTGACGTGGGTTGGCGGCCTGCCGGCGTTCGCCTGGATCGCCGTGACCCTCTGGCTCACGGTGGGCGGGCCGGGCGGCAACTTCCTGGTCTACCCGGACTGGCGGATCCTCGCGCTGCTGGCGGCGGGGGCGCTGCCGTCGGCGGTGGTCCTCGGCAACGCGCTCGGCCGGGCCAGGCTGCCCGCGGCCAGTGGATGACCCCGAGGTCGTCGCCGCACTCCGGCCGTTCGTCCGCGCGGCCGGGCCGGTGCTGGCCGTGCTCGGCGACCCCGATCCGTTCCGGCTGCACGGCCGGGCCATCGGCGCGGTGGCCAACATCGACGGCGTCGACCCCAAGTTCCTGGCCCGCCTCGGGGCCCTGCCCACCGAACTGACCAGCCGCGTCGCCGCCCTGGTGCCGCTGCTGGTCGCGTCCACCGGTGTCGACCGCAAGGCCCTGACGCTGTGCGCGCGGGCCCTGGTCGTCTGTGCCGAGGCCGACACCGTCGAGTTGCGGGTGCGGGTGCTGGCCGCCGTGCTCTACGGCCGTGACGTCAACGCCGCGTCGGTCGGCGGCGACGAGGACGGCCAGACCGCGTACCTGCTGACCGAGCTGGTCGAGGCCAACCGGCGGCACGGACGGGTCACCGTGCGGGCGCTGGCCGCCACGGCGCAGCGGCTGGGCCAGCTGTTGGCGACGATCGAGGGACGCACCGGACCCTTGATCGGTGGCAGGCTGGTGCTGTGGCGACTGCGCAAGCGTGCGCGGCGCTGGATGCGGGAGCAGAGCGCGGTCCGCTGGGACCCGCGTGGGAGGCAGTCATGAGCGTGCAGCGCAAGGACGACCGGCACTCCAACGACCCGGTCGACGCCATCAAGGCACTGGTCGACGGCGAGAACGAGAAGGCGAAGCCGGGCACCGGCGGCCCCGCCTTCAAGATTGTCGGTGACCTTCGTCACACGGACAAGAAGAAAAGCAAGTAGTCCTCGGGCCGAAGTAAGAGGTCTCGGCCGATGAACTCTTACGGTCGCCAGGGGCATCAAGGCCGCAGGTACCGGTAGCGGTGGTGCTCGGCGAAGCCGAGGCCCTCGTACAGCCGGATCGCGGCCTCGTTGTGCACGGCGACCTGGAGCACCGCATCCCGCGCGCCGCAGTCCCGGGCCCACGCCCCCAACGTCGCCAGCAGCCGTCGGGCGGTGCCCTGACGGCGTAGCTCGGGCCGCACGGCCAGCCGCGAGATGTGCAGCGTGGAGTCCACGACACAGCCCCGGACCACCGCCGCACCCTCGACGTAGCCGAAGCCGAGCAGCGGACCGGTGCCGAGCACGTGCCGCTGCGCCGGCGTGGGCTCGCCGATGGCCAGTTCCCACCACTGCGGCGACGGCTTGGCCAGCACCTCGCCTGCCGCGTCCCCGGCGGGCAGTGCCGCATCAGGGAGGGGTCCGACCATCACCGCCGACTCCGCCCCGCCCGGGTGGTCCTCGGCCAGTTGCCAGCCGGCCGCCCGGATGTCCCGCTCGGTCCGCGACCCCACGGTGACGTGAGCAGCGGGTTTGATGGCGTGCCGGGCCGCGAAAGCGCCGATGGTGGCCAACGCCTCCGGGATCGGGCAGCCGGGATCGCCCGTGGTCAGGGCGCTGTTGGCCCGCCCGGTGAAGCCGTCGGCGGCGCGCAGGCGCCACTGGCCCAGCCGTTCGTCGACCAGCGCCGGCCAGGCGTCGGCACACCGGATCTCCAGCTCCGCGATGGCGTCCATCCGGTGACTGTGCCCGGGGCCACATGGCGGTTCCAGCTCATTTCTCGATCCTCGGGACGTACCGTGGCGATTGGGGTGCCCAGGTGCGAGCCTTGCCTCCCAGCCGGGGGATACTGGCCGGGTGTCCGCGGGGCGAAGCACCGATGTCCCGCGGCCGATGGACGAAGACGGAAGCAGGAGAACGCAGTGACCTACGTGATCGCCGAGCCCTGCGTCGATCTACTCGACAAGGCGTGCATCGAAGAGTGCCCCGTCGACTGCATCTACGAGGGTGACCGGATGCTCTACATCCACCCCGACGAGTGCGTCGACTGCGGTGCCTGTGAGCCGGTCTGCCCGGTGGAGGCCATCTACTACGAGGACGACGTCCCCGACCAGTGGAAGGACTACACGAAGGCGAACGCGGACTTCTTCAACGAGCTGGGCTCGCCCGGCGGCGCGGCGAAGATCGGCAAGACCAGCAACGACCCGTCGTTCGTGGCCCAGCTGCCGCAGCAGGCCGCGCACGAGTGAGTGGCACTACGGCGGGGCCGGCGCTGCCGGACTTCCCGTGGGACTCGCTGGCCGACCACACCGCCACCGCGCGGTCGCACCCGGACGGTGTGGTCGACCTGTCCGTCGGCACGCCGGTCGACCCGGTGCCCGAGCTGATCCGTGACGCCCTCGCGGCCGTCAGCGACCAGCCCGGCTACCCGACCACCCACGGGACGCCCGAACTGCGCCAGGCCGCCGTCGACGCGATGGACCGCCGGTTCGGCGTGGCCGGGCTCGACCCGGTCGCCGTGCTGCCGACCATCGGCTCCAAGGAGCTGGTGGCCTGGCTGCCGACGCTGCTCGGTGTGCGCGCCGGGGACCTGGTGGCCATTCCCGAGCTGGCGTACCCGACCTACGAGGTCGGGGCCCTGCTGGCCGGGGCCGAGGTGGCGCGGGTGGAGGGGCTGACCGCCCTCGGCCCGCGGCGGCCGGCCCTGCTGTGGCTGAACTCGCCGTCCAACCCGACCGGGCGGGTGCTGCCGATCGAGCACCTGCGCAAGGTCGTCGACTGGGCCCGTGAGCGCGGCACCATCGTCGCCTCCGACGAGTGCTACCTGTCCCTGACCTGGGACTCTTCGGCCGTGTCGATCCTGGACCCGCGGATCAGCGGCGGCCGCACCGAGGGGCTGCTGGCCGTGCACTCGCTGTCCAAGTCCTCCAGCCTCGCCGGCTATCGGGCCGGTTTCGTCACCGGCGATCCGGCGCTGGTCAAGCGGCTGCTGGAGATCCGCAAGCACGCCGGCATGATCGTGCCTCGGCCCGTGCAGTCGGCGATGACCGCCGCCCTGCGCGACGACCAGCACGTCGTGGAGCAGCGGGCCCGCTACGAGGCCCGGCGCAAGGTCCTACGGGAGGCGCTGCTCGGCGCCGGCTTCCGTATCGACCACTCCGAGGCCGGCCTGTACCTGTGGGCCACCCGGGACGAGGACGCCTGGGACACCGTCTCCTGGCTCGCCTCGCGCGGCATCCTCGCCGCCCCCGGCACCTTCTACGGCCCCAAGGGCGACAAGCACGTGCGGATGGCGCTGACCGCCACCGACGAACGCATCGCCGCCGCGGCCTCCCGCCTCGCCCCCTAGGCGAAGCCTAACCCCACCGCCCCCAGCCCCCGCCTTTTTTGCCACATGCGCTTCCTACTTGGCGTCTAACGCCAAGTAGGAAGCGCATGTGGCAAAAGATGGGGTGTCAGCGCAGGACGGCGTTACCCTGGCGGTCTACCGCCTCCCAAGCCGCATGCCACAGGTCTCGGGTGGTGACGCGACGAACGTGCTCCCGCTCCACCAGCCGCCCGGCGACGAAGACCAGATCCCAGTCGACGACGTCGCCCTGGGCGGTGACCAGGCGGCGCACCTCCTGCTCGGCGACGCAGGCGTCCTGGTGCTCGCCGAGCACCTCCTGGAGCTCCTTCGACGCCCGCACGAGCTCCTTGAGCTGCTTGCCGGTGATCGGCTTGACCAGCTCGGCGGCGTACCGCAGACGCTTGCCGAGAATGCGCAGCCGGTGCAGCTGCTCGTCCGGCGGGTCGGCCGGCAGGGCCCGGACCGCCTTGCGCAGCTTGCGGTACGGGGCCCGGACCAGGTCCATCAGCTCGGGTTCCTCGGCCGACGGGTCGATGTCCGAGTTCGCCGCCTGGGCCAGGTGCCCCAGCAACGTCCGGTAGCGCGGGCTGTCCAGCGCCGTGGTGAGGCGTTCACGGGCGGCCAGCCGCTCGGTGATCAGGCCGTCGAGCAGGGTGGCGGCCACGCGCCGTTCGTCGTCGGGGAAGTCGTCGGACTCGGCCCGCAGCCGGTCGATCAGCACGTCCAGATCCCGCACCGGCCCCAGCGCGCCGCCCAGCCAGCCCAGTTCGGCCCGCAGCGGGTCGCTTTCGGGCACACTTCCGGGCGCGGATTTGAGCACGGCTCGCAGCCGCCGCACCGACACCCGCATCTGGTGCAGGTCCTCGGGATCCTCACCGGTGCGCGTGCCCGGCTCGTAGTGCAGCATGGCCAACGTCTGCGCGTGCAGGGCGGCTCGGACGTGGCGGGCGACCGGGTCCTTCGCGGTCGCGGATACGGGAAGCGGCGCCAGGCCCAGCCGCTGCGGCGTCACGGGCCGACGAGCTGCGGCAACGGACTGGCTCATTGCTGAATGGTAGGTGAGGAACGGATGACTGGCTCCCCCGAAAGGACGCAGGCCGACCTGCTCGACGCGGCCGTCCGCGAGGCCAGGGCCGGCCGGGCCGAGGGCGGGATCCCGATCGGGGCCGCGCTGTTCCATGTGGACGGCACGCTGTTGGGCAGCGGCCACAACCGGCGCGTGCAGGACGGCGATCCGTCCATGCACGCCGAGACCGCCGCCTTCCGCAACGCCGGCCGGCGGCCGACCTATCGGGACACGATCATGGTGACCACGCTGTCGCCGTGCTGGTACTGCTCCGGGCTGGTCCGCCAGTTCAACATCGGCCAGGTGGTGATCGGCGAGGCCCGCACCTTCCACGGCGGGCACGACTGGCTGGCCGAGCACGGCGTGGCGGTGACGGTGCTGGACGATGCCGAGTGCGTCAGCATGATGACCGAGTTCATCGCGGCCGAGCCGCGGTTGTGGTTCGAGGACATCGGGGAGAGCCAGTGAGCGCAGTGCCCAGCATCGACCTCCAGCCGTGGTTCCACGGCGACGACCGGGACCGGGCCGAGGTGGCCCGCCAGGTCGACGAGGCGTTGCAGACCGCCGGTTTCCTGCTGATCACCGGGCACGAGGTGAGCACGTCGCTGCGCGACGACACCCGTGCCGTGGCTCGGGAGTTCTTCGCCCTGCCCGAGGACGTCAAGCGGACCTACGCCACCGCCGTCGGCGGGCGGGGCTGGCTGCCGCCCGGGGCCGAGGCCAACGGCTACGCCGAGGGCACCGCCACGCCGCCGGACATGAAGGAGTCCTTCACCGCCGCGTGCGACACCCCGACCGGCAATCCCGCCGTCGACGCCGAGTGGTTCGCCCCCAACGTCTGGCCCGACGCCCAGCTGCCTCGGATGCGCTCCGTCGTCGGCGAGTACCTCGACGAGATGCATGCCCTGTCCGACGAGCTGATGGCCCTCTGCGCCGTCGCCCTCGGCCTCGACGTCGACTTCTTCGAGCCGTTCCTGTCCGAGCCCACCTACGGCTTCAACATCAACTGGTACCCGCCGCTGACCCGGGTCGGGCCCGCCGCCGAGGGCCAGTTCCGCATCGGTCCGCACACCGACTTCGGTACCGTCACCGTGCTGGACCGGGAGCCCGGTCTCGGCGGTCTGCAGATCTACACCCAGTCCGGTGAATGGGTCGACGCCCCTTACGACCCTGACGCCTTCACCATCAACATCGGCGACCTGATGGCCCGCTGGACCGGCGACCGCTGGCGCTCCACCCGCCACCGCGTCCTGCCCCCGCCCGCCGACGCCCCGGCCGAGGACCTCGTGTCCCTCGTCTTCTTCTACGAGGCCAACCACGACGCCGTCGTCGAGTCCATGGCCCCGCCCATCGGCCGCCGCAGCTACCCGCCCACCAACTGGGGC
>DATJJB010000194.1:0-24666 GCA_035492655.1 Kutzneria sp.
TTCCTGCTGAGCATCGTGCTGGTGACCGTGGGACTGGCGGTTCGGTTGCGTATCACCGAAACGCCGTCGTTCGACGGGCTCAAGGAGGTGGCGCGGTTCCCGCTGGGCGACGCCTTCCGCGTCGGCCTGCCGAGGCTGGCCGGCGGGCGGGGGTGAGCACGGCAGCACCGTTCAAGCACTTCCCGAACCGGGATGCGCTGGTGGCGGCCCTGGTGCTGACGGCGCACCGCCAGCAGGTGAGACGGTTCGACTCGGCGGTGGAATCGGTGACCGAGCCGGCGGAACAGCTTGCCGAATTCGCCGCCTATGTCCAGTTCACCGTGGACGAGCCGGCGCTGGCCGAACTCATCTTCGAGGCCGGAATCGACAAGGCGGACCACCCGGAATTGGCCGAGGCCGGCGAAAAGGTGCTGGCGGTGCTGCTGCCGCCGGCGCGAGAACTGCGGCCGGGCGACGCGGTGAACCTGGTGCACACCGTCGGCGCGCTTGCCCACGGCTGCGCGGCGTTCCTGCGCGAAGGGGTTTTCGACAGCCTCGAGACGGCGACAGCGAGTGCCCGCGCGGCAGCGCGGACACTCGCTCGATAGCTATTCCAGCGGCGGTGCCAGCTCGTCGAGCGCGGTGCGCTCGGCGTAAGCAGGCGGGCGACGGCCGCGACCGGTCTCCGTCAGTCCACAGTGGACGTGGGGTCCAGCCGGATGATCGGGAACTTGCGGTCGGTGTGGGTCTCGTACTCCTTGGCGGCTGGCCAGTACTCGGCCCAGATGCCGTACACCCGCTGCCACTCCTCGCCATCCGGGCGAATGATGGTGGTGGCGACCCGCAGCGTCTCCTCGCCGTACTCGATGGTGGTCTCGCCCGAGCCGGCCTCGATGTTGCCCACCCACACCGGGTCGGCCGGCGCGCCGCCCATCGAGCCGCAGATCAGGAAGGCCTCGCCGTCCCTGGCCGCCACCAGCGGAGTGACCCGCTCCTGACCGCTCTTGCGGCCGACGTGGTGCAGCAGGAGCAGCCGCTTGCCCTCGAAATGCCCGCCGACCACACCCTTGTTGGCGTGGAACTCGTCGATGATCTGGGCGTTGAAGTCCGTCATGCCACAACTTTAGCGCTCAAGGATTGCACGTTCAATAGTTGAGGGTTCAAGACCTACTTCGGGCAGCCGCCGTCGAACAACGGCGCCAACGCCTCGTGCAGCGCCGTCACCTGGGCGGGCGTCAGGTGGTCGAAGATCCGCTCCCGCACCGCCGCCACGTGCCCGGGCGCGGACTCGGAGATCTTGCGCCAGCCCTCGTCGGTCAGGGTGGCCACGACGGAGCGGCGCTGGCCGGCGGCGTGCGAGCGGGTGAGCCAGCCGTTGGCCTCCAACTTGGCGGCGGCGTGGGACAACCGCGACAGGGATCCGTTGGTGGCCAGGGCGAGGTCGCTCATGAGCCGGGACCGGGTCGGCGACTCGGACAGCATGGCCAGCACGTAGTACTCGTAGCGGGTGAGCCCGGCGTCCCGCCGCAACTGGGAGTCGACGTCGGACAGCAGGCGTTCGCTGAGCCCGTGCAGCCGCATCCACAGGCCGCGTTCGTCGTTGTTCAGCCAGTGCGGCTCCATGGCGGCATGGTATCCCGGCCCCTAAATACGACCATGGTTGTTTCCTCAACTGTGCCCGGCACCCGATCGACTGGCAAGGGTTGACCGGAACAGGGAATAAGACCAAGATTTGTTGGCGAAACCAGAGGTGGCGTGCCAAGGGAGCGGGCGGCGTGGCGCAGCAGCGGTTCGTGATCGTCGGGGGCGGCCTGGCCGGCGCGAAGGCGGCGGAGGCCCTGCGCGACAAGGGATACGACGGCCGGCTCACGCTGGTCGGCGACGAGCGGCACCTGCCGTACGAGCGGCCGCCGCTGTCCAAGGACCATCTGGCCGGCAAGGCCGACCGGGACAGCATGACCGTGCACCCGGCCGCCTGGTACGACGAGCACGGCGTCGACCTGGCGCTGGGCATCGGGGTCAGCCGGATCGACCGCGACGCCCATCGGGTGCAACTGGCCGACGGCAGCTCCCAGCCGTACGACAAGCTGCTGCTGGCCACGGGTGCGAGCCCTCGCCGGCCGCCGATACCGGGCGCGGACGCGCCGGGGGTGCACTACCTGCGCCGGATCGAGGACTCCGAGTCCATCCGCGACGCCTTCGCCACCGCTGCCCGCATCGTGGTGGTCGGCGGCGGCTGGATCGGCCTCGAAGTTGCCGCCGCGGCCCGGCAGGCCGGTGTCGCCGTCACGCTGCTGGAGGCGGCCTCGTTGCCGCTACTGCGGGTGCTCGGCCCCGAGGTGGCGCCGGTGTTCGCCGAACTCCACCGCCAGCACGACGTCGACCTGCGCTTCGACGCGAACGTCGCCGAGATCGCCGCCACCGGCGTGAAACTGGCTGACGGCACGAAGATCGCGGCCGATGCCGTGGTGGTCGGCGTCGGCGCGGCCCCCAACACCCAGCTGGCCGAGCGGGCCGGTCTGCACGTCGACAACGGCATCGTCGTCGACGCCGCGCTGCGCACCACGGATCCGGACATCGTCGCCGCCGGTGACGTCGCCAACGCGTTCCATCCCTTGCTGGGCAAGCACATCCGCGTCGAGCACTGGGCCAACGCGCTGAGCCAGCCGCCGGTCGCCGCGGCCACCATGCTCGGCGAACCGGCCAGCCACGATGACCTGCCCTACTTCTTCACCGACCAGTACGACCTGGGCATGGAGTTCGTCGGCGATCCCACCGGCCACGACCGCGTGGTGCTGCGTGGCGATGTCGCCGGTCGCGAGTTCATCGCCTTCTGGCTCAAGGACGATCGCGTGCTGGCCGGCATGAACGTCAACGTCTGGGACGTCGTCGACCCGATCAAGGCGCTGATCCGGTCCAACGCACCGGTCGACCCCGAGGCGCTGGCCGACCCCGGAAAGCCCCTCACGGCAACCGAATAGTCACGTCCAGGCCGCCGTCCGCCCGGGCGTGCGCCGAGGCGCTGCCACCGTGGGCGACGGCGACCGAGCGGACGATGGACAGGCCGAGACCGGAGTGCCGGGCGTCGCCGGTGCGGTCGTGCGAGCCGCGGCGGAAGGGCTCGAACAGCGACTCGACGGTGTCGGGATCGACCGGCGGCCCGGAGTTCCGCACGACCAGGGCGTCGCCGATCTCGACCCGAACCCAGCCGTCGGGCCGGTTGTAGCGGACGGCGTTGTCGATGAGGTTGACCACCAGCCGTTCCAGCAGCACCGGATCGCCGGCGACGGTCAACGGCCGGGACCGCACCTCGACTTCCTCGAAGCCCTCGGCGACGGTCTCCACCAGGTGATCGAGCCGCACCGGGACCCGGCCGGACAGGCCCCGGTCGCTGCGCGCCAACAGCAGCAGGCCGTCCAGGATCCGCTCGGTGCGGTCGTTGGCCTCGATCAGCCGGGACCCGAGCAGCCGCATGTCGGCCGGCACATCGTCGGACAGCATCGCCACGTCGATCAGGGTCCGTTGCAGGGCAAGGGGTGTGCGCAGCTCGTGGGAGGCGTTGGCGACGAACCGGCGCTGGCTGTCGAAGGACCGGGACAGCCGGTCGAGCATGCCGTCGAAGGTGTCGGCCAGTTCCTTGAGCTCGTCGTCGGGTCCCGCCAGCTCGATGCGCCGGCCGAGGTCCTCGGCGCCGAGCCGGCGTGCGGTGGCGGTGATGTCGTGCAGCGGCCGCAGCACCCGCCGCGCGACCAGCCAACCCAGCGCCACGGCGACCACGGCCATGATCAGCAGCGCCGCCCCGGACTGGAACAGCAGTGTGGTCAACGTCGATGACCGGTAGGCGGCCAGCGAGTCGACGACGATCGTGTCCCACGGCCGTGCCGGCAGGATCGTGGCCGGGTCGACCCGCGGCTGGCCGCTCCCGGGCATGCCCAGCCGCTGGGTGAACTCCCTCGGCGCCGGCAGGGCGTCCCGGACCAGCAGGTAGACGATCACCAACAGCACGATGCCGGACAGCAGGAAAAGGCCGCCGTACAGCGCGGTGAGCCGGGCCCGCACGGACAGCGGCTTCATGTGCCGAACCGATAGCCGGCGCCGGGCACGGTCTCGATCAGCGGCGGATCACCGAGTTTGCGACGCAGCGTCATCACGGCCATTCGCACCGCATTGGTGAACGGGTCGGCGTGTTCGTCCCACGCCTTTTCCAACAGCGATTCGACGCTGACAACGGCCCCGTCGGCGCGCAGCAGAACCTGGAGCACGGCGAATTCCTTCGGCGACAGCGGCAGGAACCGGCCGTCCCGCATCGCCTGGTGGCGGGGCAGGTCGAGCACCACGCCGTCCCGTCGCAGCACCGGCGGCAGCGCGGGCCGGGCCCGCCGGCCCAGCGCCTGCACCCGAGCCACGAGCTCGCTGAACGCGAACGGTTTCGTGAGGTAGTCGTCGGCCCCGAGGCCGAGCCCGGCCACCCGGTCGGCGACCTCGACCGCGGCGGTCACCATGAGCACCCTGGCCTCGCCGCCGGCCGCGACCACCGACGCGCACACCTCGTCGCCGGGCACGTCGGGCAGATCGCGGTCGAGCACGACGACGTCGTAATCGTGCACGCCGACCCGCTCCAACGCACATTCCCCGCCATAACAAACATCGACCGCCATCGCGAACCGGCGCAGACCTTCGGCGATCGAGTCGGCGAGCAGCCGCTCGTCCTCAACAACCAGCACTCGCACGTTCCGATGCTAGACCGGCGCCGATAAGCGCGGGATAAACGTCGTCGTTTATCCGTTCCGGATCACTCGATCGGTACTACTTCGTTCGCTGGACGAAAACCCGAGGAGTGTTATGCGGAAACGGACCATGGTGGTCGCCGCGGCCGGGGCGGCGCTGCTGCTCGGCGGCTGCGGGCAGGAGCAGGACGCGGGCAAGGTGGCCTCGCTGACCTCGTCGAACCCGACCACCAGCGCCGGCGCGCCGAAAAAGGGCGGGTTCGAGTTCGACGACCTGCGCAAGTACGCGAAGTGCCTGCGCGACCACGGCGTCGAGGTGCCCGACCCGGACCCGAACGGCGGCCGGATCAAGCTGGCCCCCGACAACCCGGACGACCCGAAGGCCAAGGCCGCGCTCGACGCGTGCAAGTCGCTGGTGCCCAACGGCGGCCCACCGCCGACCATGGACGCGGCGGAGCTGGACAAGTGGCACAAGCGGGCGCAGTGCATGCGTGACCACGGCGTCCACATGGAGGACCCGTCGCCGGACAAGTCCTTGCAGATCGGGGGGCCGGGCGACGACCCGGCCAAGGTCGAGGCAGCCGAGAAGGCGTGCGGGATCGAGATCCGGTGACGATGAACGAGCAGAGCACGCATCGCCGGCGGGGCCACCGGACCCGGTGGATCGTGGGCGCGGCGGTGCTGGTGGTGGTGCTGGGCACCGGTTCGGTGGTGGTGCTGAGCAACGTGTCCGAGGCGCAGGCGCCGGCCGCGCCGCCTGCGCCCGTGGCCACCGCCACCGTGGTCAAGGCCGACCTGAGCGAACAGGAGGACGCCGGCGGCACGCTGGCATTCGGCGCGGAGACGGACGTGGCCGGACGCAAACCCGGCACGATCACCGCGCTGCCGGCGGCCGGCGCGACGATCACCCAGGGCCAGGCCGTGTACGGCGTGGACGCGGCCCCGGTGCCGTTGTTCTACGGCACGCTCCCGTTCTACCGGGACCTGGCCGCCGGCGTGGCCGACGGTCCGGACGTCCAGGAGCTGGAGACCAATCTCCAGCAGCTCGGCTACGGCGGATTCGGCGCGCCGGACCGGAAGTTCACCGCCGCGACCGCCGCGGCGGTCAAGAAGTGGCAGAAGGCGCAAGGACTTGCGCAGACCGGCACGGTCGCGCCGGGCGACGTGGTGCTGGCGGCCGGCCCGGTGCGGGTGTCGGCGGTGACCGGCGCGCTCGGCGGCCCGGCCGCCGGTCCGGTGCTGCGGACGACCGGCACCGACAAGGTGGTGGAGGTGAAGCTCGATGTCGCCAAGCAGCGCCTGGCCAAGGTCGGCGACCAGGTCACGGTCGAGGCCGGCGGCTGGTCCGGATCCGGTGAAGTCGTCGACGTGGGGCGCACCGCCGTGGCTGAGAAGGACGCGCAGGGCCAGCCCAGCGGCAAGTCGGTGATCACCGTGACCGTGAAGTTGGCCGACGCGAACGCCGGCGGCGGCCTGGACAACGCGCCGGCGACCGTGCACTTCACCAAGGACGTGCACAAGGGCGTGCTGGTGGTGCCGGTCGGCGCGCTGCTCGCGCTGGCCGAGGGCGGCTACGCCGTCGAGGTCGACGACGTCGGGCAGCGGCGGCTGGTCGCGGTGCGGACGGGGCTGTTCTCGGGCGGCAAGGTGGAGGTGTCCGGGACCGGGCTCGCCGCCGGCGCGAAGGTGGTGACCACGTCGTGACCCCGGTGCTCGCCGCGAACCAGGTCTCGCGCACGTATCCCGGTGGCGTGCGGGCGTTGCGTGACGTCTCACTGTCCATTCAGGAGGGTGAGATGGTCGGCATCGTCGGCCCGTCCGGCTCCGGCAAGTCCACGCTGCTGCAACTGATGGGGACGCTGGACGCGCCGACCGCCGGTCGGATCGAGATCCGGGGCCACGACGTGGCGACACTGCCGGACCGCAAGCTGTCGGCGCTGCGCTCGGCCTGGATCGGCTTCGTGTTCCAGCAGTTCTTCCTCAGCGAGGGTGTCACCGCGGTCGACAACGTGTGCACGGGTCTGCTGTACGCCGGCGTGCCGCGGCGGCAGCGCCGGGCGAAAGCGTTGGCGGCATTGGACAAGGTCCGGCTCAGCCATCGGGCCGAGCACTTCCCGAACGAGCTGTCCGGCGGCGAACGGCAGCGGGTGGCGATCGCCCGCGCGGTGGTCAACGAGCCGTCGATCCTGCTGGCCGACGAGCCCACCGGCAACCTCGACACCAGCACCGGCGCGGCCGTGCTCGGCCTGCTGGCCGACCTCAGCGCGGACGGCACCTCGATCGTCGTGATCACCCACGACCGCGACATCGCCGCCGGCATGCCGCGCCGGATCGAGGTGCTGGACGGGCGGATCCAGCTGGACACCGGGGGTGGCTGGTGACCGCGCCGACACTGCCGGAGTCCCGCCGGCTGGCCCCGCCGGACGTGCTCACCCTTGGCGCGCACGGCATGCGGACCCGGCCGCTGCGGGCCGTGCTGTCCGCGCTCGGCATCGCGATCGGGGTGGCGGCGATGGTCGTGGTGATCGCCGCGCCCGCGTCGGCTCAGCAGGCGCTGCACGACAAGCTCGCCGCGCTGGGCACCAACCTGCTCACCGCCGGCCCGGGCCAGAGTTTCGGCGGCGCGCCCGCCACGCTGCCGGACAACGCGGTGGCCATGGTCAGGCGGATCGGCCCGGTGACCGCGGCCAGCGCGACCGGCAAGGTGACCTCCGCGACGATCCGGCGGTCGGACAAGATCGCACCGGGCGACACGTCCGGTGTGGCGGTCCTGGCGGCCGAGGACGACCTGCTCGGCGTGCTCGGGGGCAAGCTGCACAGCGGCTCGTTCCTCAACGGGGGCAACGAGAAGTACCCGGTGGTGGTGCTCGGCGCGGTGGCCGCGTCCCGGCTCGGCATCGTCCACGTCGACCCGGCGCACCCCACCCAGGTCTATCTCGGCGGGCACTGGTTCAGCGTGGTCGGCGTGCTGGACTCGATGCCGCTGGCGCCGGAGATCGAGCGGGCGGCGTTGGTCGGCTGGGGCGTCGCGCAGCAGCTGCTCGGCTTCGACGGCCACCCCAGCACCGTCTACGTGACGGCGCGGGAGGCCGCGGTCGCCGCCGTGCAGGCGGTGCTCGGAGCGACCATCAATCCCAAGTCCCCCAACGAGGTCGCCGTGCAGCGCCCGTCGGACGCGCTGGCCGCGCAGCAGCTGGCCGAGAACACCTACAGCGCGCTGCTGCTCGGGCTCGGCGGGGTCGCGCTGCTGGTCGGCGGGGTCGGGGTGGCCAACACCATGGTCATCTCGGTGCTGGAGCGCCGTCGCGAGATCGGCCTGCGGCGGGCCCTGGGCGCGACGAAACGGCAGATCCGCGGCCAGTTCCTGGCCGAGTCGGTGCTGCTGGCCGGGCTCGGGGGCCTGGTCGGCGTGCTGATCGGGGTGCTGGTCACCGCCGGCTACGCGCTGTCCCAGGGCTGGCCGGCGATCCTGCCGTGGCCGGCGCTGGTCGGCGGGGTGGCCGTGTCGGCGCTGGTCGGGGCCGTGGCCGGGGCGTATCCGGCGATGCGCGCGGCCAAGCTGCCGCCGACCCAAGCGCTCTCGTGAAAAGCCCGTGGGGGACCGGTGTCTCGGTCCCCCACGGTGCGCCTAACGCGTGCGGATGGAACGCAGCACCCGGATGACCGAGCCGGACAGATGTGTCACCCGGCCACCACCGGCCGGCGGTTCCATGAACGGCTGGAACTTGTCCGGGAAGCCCGGCATCGTGCAGCCGATGCAGATGCCGCCCACGTTCGGGCAGCCGCCGACGCCGTTGATCCAGCCCCGTTTCGGCACGTTGCACTGCACGACCTGACCCCAGCAGCCCAGTTTCACCAGGCAGCGCGACGAGCCGTGCTGCTCGGCGAACTCGTCCTGCTCGAAGTAGCTGGCCCGGTCGCAGCCGTCGTGCACGGTCGTGCCGAACAGCCACTTCGGCCGCAGCGAGTCGTCAAGCGGCAGCGCCGGCTCCGGGCTGCCGTACTGGTAGAGCAGGTGCAGCAGGGTCTCGGACAGGTTGTCGGGCTGCACCGGGCAGCCGGGCACGCACACGATCGGGATGCCGGCCTTGGACTTCCACCCCCAGCCCAGGTAGTCCGGCACGCCCATGGCGCCGGTCGGGTTGCCGGCCATCGCGTGGATGCCGCCGTACGCGGCGCAGGTGCCGGCGGCCAGCACGGCCCAGGCCTTGGGCGCCAGCCGGTCCAGCCACTCGCTGGCGGTGATCGGCTGGCCGGTGTCCGGATCGGTGCCGAAGCCGGTCCAGTAGCCCTCGGCCTTGTTCGTCTCGTCGGCCACCGAACCCTCGACGACCAGCACGAACGGGTCCAGCTCGCCGCGGTCGGCCCGGTGCCACCAGGCCATGAAGTCGGGGCCGTTGTCGTAGGACAGCATCGGCCAGTGCATGGCGATCCGGGGCAGGCCGGGCAGCCCGCCGAGCACGATCTCCTCGATGCTGGGCTGGGTGGCGGCGGTCAGCGCGACGGAGTCGCCGTCGCAGCCGAGCCCGCCGTTGATCCACAGGACGTGCAACTCACTCATCGGCCGCCTCCCGCGCCGGCAACGATACTGGTGAATCCGGCCGTTGTCGGCGAAAATCCCGGGGAGACGGCGAGAGGCGGCAGGCGTGGAACCGGTCGAAGTGCTTCCGGTCGAGGTCCGCACGCGCGTGTTCGCCGCGCGGCCGGGCTCGGTGCCGGAGATCCGCGAGTTCATCCGCCAGTGCGCGGCCGAGGTGCCGCTGGCCGAGGCGGACGGCCGGGAGGTGTCGAACGCGGTGTTCCGGGCCATGCTGGACGCCGCCGGCCCGGCCGGCGCGGTCCAGGTCTCCTGCCGCACCTACCCCGACTACGTCGAGTTCGACGTGCTGCGCACGGTCACCGAGCCGGCCGAGCCGACGCCGGCCGGCGGGACCTTCGCCGACTGGATCACCGATGTGCTGCGGCGTGAGGGCATGAGCCGGGAGGCCGCCGCGCGGCAGCTGGGCGTGTCGGCCAAGACCGTGAGCCGCTGGGCCGGTGGGGAGACCGAACCCCGGCTGCGGGAACTGCGGCGGATCCAGGAGCGCTTCGGGGACGTCGGGCTGCGGTGACCGGTCAGACACCAAAGGCCTCCGCCGCGTGGTGACCGGGCACGGCCAACTCGACGGTGCAGCCGGCGGCGTCCGAGCTGACGTCCAGCCACTCGCAGATCTGGTTGGTCAGCCACAGGCCGTCGCCGTCGGTCAGCTCCTGGCCCGGCGGTCGGAAGCCGACGAACGGATGCGCCGGCAGCGGCCGGTCGCCCCGCAGCGTGCAGACGACGCGGCCGGCACTCGGCCGCACCCACACCGACACCCTGGTGATGCCGTTACGCAGCAGGTAGGTGATCGATTCCCCGACCGCGATGCCGAAGGTGGCCACCGCGTCCTCGTCCGGCAGCAGCGGCGTCGCCGTGTCCAGCACGTACCGCCGCACCGCGCCGAGATCGCCGTCGAAGCGGTAGTAGTCGCCGGCCAGCGCCATCGTGTCGGTGCTCGGGTGGGCGCGGGCGAAGTCGGCCGGGGCCATGAACTCCGCCGACGGCCGGGTCGCACCGCCGGTGACGATCTCGGGATGGGTGCGGCGGGCGTCGTCGACGATGCCGGGCTCGACGATCCTGGTGTCATACGGGCAGATCAGCCGGATGTCGGCGTCGGCGAGCACCACGTTGACGCCGGCCTCCATGCGGTGCCAGGCGTCGACCTCGCGACGGGAACGGCCGGTCCACACCGGTTCGGCGATCACCCGCACCACGCTGCCGCCGTGCTGGGCCCAGTAGCGGTGGATCGCCGCCGCCCGCTGCGGCGGCCGGCGGCCGAAGTAGGCCGCCTCGGCGTAGTCGAGGTCGTCGGCCTCCTCGCCCATCGCCTCGCGCAGCAGCTCCAGATTGGCCGAGGTGGTGGCGACCAGCACCGGCTCGCCGCGGGCCAGGCCCGCACGGACGAACGGGACCGCCATCGCGACGAACTCGGCGTCGCTGCCGTACAGACAACCCTGGTGCTGTAAGCCGGATGTCATCGCACCGTCCGATTCCGCGGGGATTTCCGGCTCAAGACTACCCGTCGGGTCAGATGAACGGAATTACCGAAATTGGTGAGACACTTCTGTCTCACCACCGTCTTATTGCCAGACAGAATTGTCTTAGACGTGGATCGGGTGCTCGATCACCTCATAGCCGGCCGAGCCGCTGCGGCGCACGAAGTGCAGGTCGACCAGCAGTCGGCGCAGCCCGGCCACGTCGTCGCCGGCCTGGCGCAGGCAGTCGTTGACCTCGGCCTCGGTGAGTGTGCGGTCGTTCGGCAGCAATGCGCACAACACCGCCGCCATCGCCGCCAGGTCGGCCGGCCGCTTGGGCAACGTCGCGATCCGGCCGTGCACGAGAAATCGGCGCAACGGCGAATCCGGCGGGATCGCCCGGCCAAGCGCGGTCGCCTCGACCACCGCGTCGGCCAGCCCGCCAAGCGACGTCAGATCGGCGACGAACTGGCCGCGGACCTTGGTCAGCAGGCCCGCCTCGGTCAGCCGGCCCACTTCCTTGGCCACCACCCGCACGTCGCCCAGCTCGGCCAGCACGACCGGCACGCGGCGTTGGTTGCGGTCGGCGATCGCGGCCAGGATCGCCAGCCGGGCCGGGTTGGACAACGCCTGCAGCGCGGCGGCCGCCGCGCTCAGCTTCGCGGACATCGGCGGAGGGTAGCCCGGATCGGTCGTCGGCCGCGATCAATTACCGTGCACCCGTGCGCTCCCTCCTGTCGCGGCTCCGCCGTCAGCCCGAAGCCGCCCCACCATCGATCCTCGACGAATACGTCACGACCGCGCCGTCGCCGCAGAACGCCGTCGACCTGTTCGCCGGTGAGTGGTCCTCGCAGCTGCCCGGTCTTTCCGCAGGGCCCATTCCGCTGTTCGCCGACGACCGGGTCGAATGGGCCCTTTCCCAGCTCGGCGGTGTGGCCGGGGCTCGGGTGCTGGAGCTGGGGCCGTTGGAGGGCGGGCACACCTTCATGCTGGCCGAGGCCGGCGCCTCCGTGCTGGCCGTCGAATCGCAGACCCGGGCCTATCTGAAGTGCCTCATCGCCAAGGAACTCCTCGGCATGCCGGCCGCTCGTTTCGTGCTCGGCGACTTCATGGCCTATCTCCGCGAGACCGACGAGCATTTCGACCTCGTCTTCGCCAGCGGGGTGCTGTACCACATGCGCACCCCCGTCGAGACCATCGCTCTCATGGCTCGCGCCGCTTCATCGCTTTTCCTGTGGACCCATTATTACGACGAGGAAATCGTCCGCGCCAGCCCTCTGCTGTCGCCCCGGTTCACCTCGGCGTCGCCCTCCTCGTACGAGGGTCTCGAGCACACCCTGCACCGCTTCGAGTACGAGAGCGCCTTGCAGCTCAAGGGTTTCTGCGGCGGCAGCGCCCCGCACAGCAACTGGCTGTCCCGCGCCGACCTGATGGCCGCCCTCGAGCACTTCGGCTGGCAGGTCAAGGCCGTCGCCTTCGACACCCCCGACCACCCCCACGGTCCCGCGCTGGCCCTCGTCGCCACCAAGTCCTGACTCCTTCGGGTGATGCCGGCCACCGGTGTTCGTGTACCGCTACCCCCTAGGGGTATAAAGGGAGGGAGCCCGTGACTCCCCCGGCAGCCGGCCGCGTCGTGGGCAACCGACCACAGGAGGACGACGATGCACGGTTACGCCGACAACAAAGAGGCGCACCTGCGTCGCCTGCGCCGGATCGAAGGTCAGGTCCGCGGGCTGCAGCGCATGATCGACGAGGACAAGTACTGCATCGACATCCTGACGCAGATCTCCGCCGCGACCAGGGCGTTGCAGGCGGTCTCGCTGTCACTGCTCGACGAGCACCTCCGGCACTGCGTCACCGACGCGATCGCCGAGGGCGGCGCGAGCGCCGACGAGAAGATCAAGGAAGCCGGCGACGCGATCGCGCGCCTGGTCCGCTCCTGACACGCACTCGCAGAAGGAGAAACCCACCCCCATGGCCGAGAACACCTACACCGTCCAGGGCATGACCTGCGGCCACTGCGTCAGCTCGGTGACCGAGGAGGTCAGCGAGGTGACGGGCGTGCGGCAGGTGGACGTCGACCTGGCCACCGGCCGGCTGACCGTGGTCAGCGACACCGACGTGCCGGCGGCGGACATCCGCGCGGCCGTCGAGGAGGCCGGCTACCAGCTGGTCGGCTGACGCCAGGGCCCGTCGGCGTGAAGGCGGCGGGCCACTCACTCTTCCTGGAGGAGCCTCGATGACTTCGGCGACGGAGCTCGCCCGGCGCGAGGTCGAGCTGTCCATCGGCGGCATGACCTGCGCCTCCTGCGCGAACCGCATCGAACGCAAGCTGAACAAGGTGGACGGCGTCACCGCCACCGTCAACTACGCCACCGAGAAGGCCCGGGTGAGCTTCCCGGACTCGCTCGCGCCGGCGGAACTCGTGCAGGTCGTCGAGGCCGCCGGCTACACGGCCGCGCTGCCGGTGGACAAGGTCGAGCCGCCGGTGGAGCACGATCCGCTGCGGCAGCGGCTGCTCGTGTCGGCGACGCTGGCCGTGCCGGTGATCCTGCTGTCGATGATCCCGCTGCTCCAGTTCCCGAACTGGCAGTGGTTGGCGTTGACGCTGGCCAGCCCGGTCGTGGTCTGGGGCGCGCTGCCGTTCCACCGCGCCGCCTGGACCAACCTGACGCACGGCGCGGCCACCATGGACACGCTGATCTCGATGGGCGTCGGCGCGGCCTACCTGTGGTCGCTGTACGCGCTGTTCCTCGGCGACGCGGCGATGTCGACGACCGGCATGGCGACGATGTCCGGCATGGACATCTACCTGGAGGTCGCCGCCGGGGTCACGGTGTTCATCCTGGCCGGCCGGTACTTCGAGGCCCGGTCCAAGCGCCGCTCCGGGGCGGCCCTGCGCGCGCTGCTCGAGCTCGGTGCGAAGGACGTCGCGGTGTTGCGCGACGGCCACGAACGCCGGGTTCCGTTGGGAGAGCTCAGGGTCGGCGACCAGTTCGTGGTCCGTCCCGGCGAGAAGATCGCCACCGACGGCGTGATCGTCGAGGGCAGTTCGGCCGTCGACATGAGCATGCTCACGGGCGAGTCGATGCCGGTCGAGGTGCGCAGCGGCGACGCCGTGGTCGGTGCGACGGTCAACGCCGGCGGGCGGCTCGTGGTCCGCGCGACCCGGGTCGGCGCCGACACGCAGCTGGCGCAGATGGCCCGGCTGGTCGAGGAGGCGCAGAACGGCAAGGCGGCCGTGCAGCGCCTGGCCGACCGGGTGTCCGGGGTGTTCGTGCCGGTAGTGATCATGTTGGCGCTGGCCACGTTGGTGGTCTGGCTGGCCACCGGCCAGCCGGCCGAGGCCGCGTTCACCGCCGCCGTGGCGGTGTTGATCATCGCTTGCCCGTGCGCGCTTGGCCTGGCCACGCCGACCGCGTTGCTGGTGGGCACCGGTCGCGGGGCGCAGCTGGGCATCCTGATCAAGGGCCCGGAGGTGCTGGAGTCCACCCGGCGGGTGGACACGGTGGTGCTGGACAAGACCGGCACCGTCACCGAGGGCCGGATGAGCCTGGTCTCCGTGCACGTGGCCGACGGCGTTTCCGCTGAGGAGGCGTTGCGGCTGGCCGGCGCGCTTGAGCACGCCTCCGAGCACCCGATCGCCCGCGCCATCGCCGCCGCGGCCGGCAGCCCACTGCCCGCGGTCGCCGAGTTCCATGCCGAGGAAGGTCTTGGCGTGCAAGGGATCGTGGACGGCCACCGGGTCCAGGTCGGTCGCTGGGGCCTGCCGCTCGACGAAACCCTGACCCTCGCCAAGCAGACCGCCGAACGGGCCGGTCGGACCGCCGTTGTCGCGGCATGGGACGGCATCGCCCGGGCAGTGCTGGTGGTCTCCGACACCGTGAAGCCGACCTCGGCCGAGGCCGTCGCCGGCCTGAAGTCGTTGGGGCTCAAGCCGGTTCTGCTCACCGGCGACAATGCCGACGCGGCAAGGGCCGTCGCGGCCGAGGTGGGCATCGACGACGTCATCGCCGAGGTGCTGCCCAAGGACAAGGTCGACGTCGTCGCCCGCCTGCAGGGCGAGGGCCGGGTCGTGGCCATGGTCGGCGACGGCGTGAACGACGCCGCCGCGCTGGCCCGCGCCGACCTCGGGCTCGCCATGGGCACCGGCACCGACGTGGCGATCGAGGCCAGCGACCTCACCCTGGTGCGCGGCGACCTGCGGGCCGCCGTCGACGCCATTCGCCTGTCCCGCAAGACCTTGGGCACCATCAAGGGCAACCTGTTCTGGGCCTTCGCCTACAACGTGGCCGCCCTCCCACTGGCCGCCCTCGGCCTGCTCAACCCCATGATCGCCGGCGCCGCCATGGCGTTCTCCTCGGTCTTCGTGGTCACCAACAGCCTCCGCCTCCGCCGCTTCCACTAACCCCACCGACGTTCGGAAGGGACCATTCCTCCACTCGGAGTGGAGGAATGGTCCCTTCCGAACTGCACTCAGGCGGCGGCGATGGTGATCGGGGCGGTGTGCAGCACGCCGTCCGTCTGGAACTGGATGAACAGCCGCCAGTCGCCGGCCTTGGGCAGCATCGCCTCGAACGTCAGCTCGTCACCCGACTTGCCCTGCGGGTGCAGGTGCGCGAAAGCGCCATCCGTGGCGTGGAACGCGGTCAGATGCGCATACGTGTCAAGGTAGGGCTGGAGGTCGGTGACCGGCCGGCCGTCCTTGGTCACGCTCACCGTCAGCTGATGGGTCATGCCGGCCATCGGCTTGTCGCCACCGATGGTCAGCGTGAAGCCATCCACCGAGGTTGTCGCGCTGGGCGCGGCCAACGGGGCTTTCGTGGCCTCGCCCGGGACGGTCACCGGCTGGCTCAGCACCTCGTCCGTGCCCTTGACCACGAACTGCGTGTACGCCCGGTAGGCGCCGGGCGCGGCCGTGGCCAGCGGCGCGGTCCAGGTGCCGTCGGCGGCCATCGTCGGGTGCACGTGCTGGAACCCGGTCAGGTCCGATCGCACCAGGTAGAAGTGCATGAGCTTGGTCTGCTCCGGCTCGAACGCGGTGACGGCCCGGCCGTCGGACCCGAGGATCCGGAACTGGAACGAGCCCGACAGGGTGGTCGAACTCGGTTGGAAGGTGTAGCCGCCGGAGGTGGCGGCGAGCCCGTCGCCCATGGCCATGTCGCCCATGGTCATCGGGGCCGACGTGGTCGTCGGGGCCATGCCCGGCATCGAGTCGGGGCTGCCACAGGCAGCGGTCAACACCCCGGCGGCGGCAACGGCCACCAGGGCACGCGTGATGGTGAACATGAAGAGTGTCTTTCCGGTACAGGTGAACAGGACGGCTCACAACGAGCACCTGTCACGTCCGGGACACGCACACCATGGTCAGCAGTTCGGCCCCCGACGGCGGCCCCCGTCGGCTCGGGCCGCCGACCAGCAGCGGCCGCCACACCACGGTCAGCAGGATGGCGACGAACAGCAGCGCCAGAACCGGCGCCGGGGTGTGATCGCGGGACGGCGTGGTGAAAACGCACACGCCCCCGTGACCGGATCCCATGTCCATCCCGGTGTGGGCCACGGCCGTCATGGACGGCATCGACGCGCCGGAACAGTCCTGCGCCGGCAGCCCGTGCATCAGGAAGACGCCGGCCAGCACGGCGAACACCGTCAGCAGCCGGGCACCGGGGGTCACCGGGCCAACATACCCCATGCCGGTATGGGGCAGCCGATCCGGCGCACCCCTAGAGCGCCGGATCGGCCACCATCCCCCGCGCAACAGCAACATCATGGCGACGATGGCTTCGCCGCTCCAGCGAAACCGTACAGCACATTCGAGCCAGCCCGCTACGCTCAAGTGAAGTGGTACGGACGTGCATCAAAACTGCCCAACGCTGGTTAGCAGCACAACTACATGGAATACTGGTTCCGTAACGCCGGCCTGGGGAGACGCGGAGACATGAGCACCGATCGCGAGACACCGACGACGCTGAGCGATCGGCTCAACCGCCTGTTCGACGTGCGCCGCCCGGCGGACGCCCCCGAGCGGGCCTACACCAACCGCGAGGTGGTGACCGCCTGCAAGGCCGCCGGCCTCGAGCTGTCCGAATCGCACCTGTCCGAGCTGCGCCGCGGCGTCAAACAGAACCCCACGCTGCGCACCCTGCAGGCGATCGCCTCCTTCTTCCAGGTGCGGGTCGGCTACTTCACCGACGCCGAGATCCCGGCCGACGTCGACCGCGAGCTCACCGGCCAGGCGGCCAAGGTGGCGCAAACGCTCGCCGCCAACGCCGCCGCGCAGGACGAGCTGCGCGCCGCGACCCAGGAGCTCCAGCAGGCCATGCGCGACTCCGGCGTCACGAAGATGGCCCACCGCGGCATGGTCAACGCCCGCACCGCCCGTGCGCAGGCCTCGATGATGCGCGCCCTGGCCAAGGCCCTCGTCGACGACGAAGACACGTGACCATCCGCCTCTCCGTGCTCGACACCTCCCCGATCGTGCGAGGCAGCACCGCGCGGACGGCTCTGCGTAACACGCTCGACCTGGCCGTGCTGGCCGATGAGCTCGGATCGCCGACGCCACGTCACGGATCCGGATCGGGGCCGGCGCGGCGTCGGGTACGCGGAGATCGCCGTCCGATCGGGTGGCGTGCTGGTCGGGTCGCCGGACACGGTGCGCGGGCTGTTGCAGGCTGTTCTGGACGAGACCGGCACGACGGAGCTCATGCTGACCACGCCGGTGTACGGGCACGCGGCGCGCCGCCGCTCGTACGCGCTGGTCGGCGAGATCGCCCCGTTGCTTCAGTGACGACTTCTTCGGGGAAGGGGTGTCGATGGGGCGGTACGACCGGCTGCGCGAGTTCCGGCGGCTCGACCCGGAACGCGACTACCACCGCATCTACCGGGACATGGCGCTGCTGGAGTTCCCGTGGGACATGACCATGGGCATCCAGCTCGGCTTCTACCGCAACTTCGCGGTGCCGGGCATCAGCGCGCTGCTGGACCGCACCGGCAAGATGACCGGGCACACCCAGCGACGCCTGGACAACACCGGCATCCTCATCTTCGAAGCCATCCACTACGGCCTTGAGCACGAGCGGGGCCTCGCGGCGGTGCGGCAGATCCGGCGGGTGCACGGCGCGGCGGTACGGCAGGTCAGCACGCCCGAGCAGCCGTGGCGGATCCCCAACCACGAATTCGTCTACGTGCTGGGCACGTTCGTGATTCCGGTGCTGCGCTGGCTGGACCAGTACGCCTGGCGGCCGATCTGCTGCCACGAGCGGACCGCGATGTTCCGGTTCTACCAGGAGCTGGGTCGGCTGATGGGGGTGCGGGACGTGCCGCCGACGCTGCCCGAGTTCGAGGCGTGGTTCGACGCCTACGAGCGGGAACACTTCGCCTATACCGCCGAGAATCAGCGCCAGTGGGACGCCACCCGGACCCAGCTGACCGAGCTGTTCGCCGCGTGGCTGCCCGGACCGCTGGCGGCGGCCGGCCGCCGCTTCGCCGACACGATGGCCAACGCGCTGCTGGACGATCGGTTGCGGGCGGCGCTCGGGGTCGGTCCGGTGCCGGCGTGGGCGGTCCGCGCGGCCCGGGTTGCGTTCAAGGCCCGCGGTGTTGTAGTCCGCTGGCTGCCGGTCCGGAAAACCCCGCTCCACCAGGACGAACTGGCCACTCCGAGCTATCCCGGAGGCTACCGGATCGAGCAGGTCGGGCTCTGACCGTCCGCAGTGGACTGCCCCTTCGTTTCCATTCCGCCTTGCCGGCCTTCGGCGGTCGCTAGGGTGGATGCCATGTCGATCCCACCCGGTCTGTTGGCCCGGCGCAGCACGGAACTGCCGCGTCAGCTCTGGCATCTCGGCGGCTTGATGTCGATCCGGGTCACCGCCGGGGACACCGAGGGCGCGCTGAGCGTGGTCGAGCAGCGGGCGCTGCGCGGCTACGCCACGCCGCCGCACGTGCACTCCCGCGAGGACGAGACCCTGGTTGTGCTGGAAGGAGAACTGGAGTACACCGTCGGCGGCCGCGACGGGGTGCTGCGCGCCGGCCAGTCGGCGTTCCTGCCCCGGCACCAGGCCCATCGGTTCGCGGTGCGCTCCGAGCGGGCGCACTACCTCTTATTGATCACGCCCGGCGG
Source organism: Kutzneria sp. (assembly GCA_035492655.1). Lineage (GTDB taxonomy): Bacteria > Actinomycetota > Actinomycetes > Mycobacteriales > Pseudonocardiaceae > Kutzneria. The sequence continues at coordinate 18,880 of DATJJB010000194.1, forward strand.
CTTCGAGGAGATGTTCCAGGTCGTCAACTTCCCCGCGCCCGAGGAGCGAATGCCGGGTGAGGACGCCCCTCCGGCCACCGATCCGGCCGTGATGGCGGCCGAGTCGGCGGCGCGCGGCACCACGATCTTCCGGGACGATCCGGCCGAACGGGCCCACCAGGTCTCGTTGCTGGCCGCAAGTCCCGGCACCGCCGCGTCCTATCGGCACCTCGCCGCGCTGATCGCCGGACCGGGGCCGGTGTTCGATGACGTGATCGACGGGCTTGTCCTTGCCGCACAACGAATTCCGCAGGACCCCGGGCACGCCCGGGCGTTGATCCTGCTCGGCATCCTGGCCGAGACCTCGCACGACGCCGTGTCCGCGCGACTGCCGGAGATCCTCGCCGCCGTCGGTCCGGATCAGCCCTCGTCGGTGCTGCTGGCGTTGGCGTACCTCGGTGCGCATTTCCGTGAGCACGCCCCGGCCGTGCTGGCCACCGTGGTCGGTCTGGAGGACGAGGACCGGCAACGGTTGGCACGGTGTCTCGCCGACGCCGATCCCACCCGGATCGGCCGCTCGTGGCCGACGCCCGCGCTGTGGGAGCTCAGCGAGGCCGAGCAGGAGCTGGACCGCCGCTGGCGGGCCGACGGGGAGTGGGACGCCGCGACCGTGCGGGCCATCTGGGACGCCGAGACCACCTCGCTGCTCGCCTTCATGGGCGCCAAGGCCGATCACCACGTGGAACGGAACGCCCGTGTCTGACCTCGTCGACATCCTCGCCTGCCCCGCCTGCCTCGGGCCGCTGACCACCGTCGCCGACGGCGTCGAGTGCACGGCCTGCGGGCACACCTATGCCGATCTCGGCGGCTACCTCGACCTCGGGCCGGCCTCCCGTGCCCCGGGCGGCGGTCTCGGCCAGTTCTTCCTCCAGGATCCGCTGCACGTGCCCCGGTACGAGGCGCACACCCGGACCTCCTTCCTCCAGATCATGGGCGACAACTGGGAGAACGCCCTGACCCCCGAGGCGGAGGACGACTACCTGCGGGCCCATCTCGCCGCCGCCGACGTGCCCCTGCTCGATCTCGCCTGCGGCGCCGGGCGGTGGACCCGCACCCTCATCGACCACCTCGGCCTCGACCGCGTCGTGGGGTTGGACCTCAGCGTCCCCATGATCGACGCGATCCGGGCCGACATTCCCGGCATCCGCATCGTCCGCGGCACCGCGCTCCGTCTGCCTTTCGCCACCGGTGTGCTCGGCGCCGTCAACTGCTCCAACGCTTTGCAGCTGCTGCCTGAGCCTCGTTCGGTGCTGCGCGAGGTCGCCCGCTGCCTCCGTCCCGGCGGCCTGTTCACCGCCTTCACCTACCGCCAGGCCACCCGCCCCACCTACCGCTATTTCCAGCAACGCCACGAGGACACCTTCGGCGTGCGCTCCTTCACCCCGCACGAGCTCATGTCCTGGCTCACCGCCGCCGGCCTCGATCTCGTCGACCTCCGCAGCCCCGCCGGCATGCTCCTGCTCACCGCCCGGAGGGCCGCATGATCCGCCTACGTGGCAACGCCTTGCCCGCCGGCGAGGTCGTCGACCTCTACGCCGACGGCGACCGGTGGACCACCGATCCCGCGCCCGGCGCCGAGCTCATCGAGGGCTGGCTGCTGCCCGGTCTGGTGGACGCCCACACCCATCCCGGTGCGGAGAAGCCCGGCGACGCGCTGGACGAGGTTCTCCTGCGGGAAGACCTGCACCGCCACGTCGACGCCGGCGTGACCGCGATCAGGGCACCGGGCATCGCCGGCGATCCGCCTTCTTGGTTCGGGCAGGACCCCGCCCTCCCCCGCGCGTGGCATGCCGGGCCTTGGCTGGCGCAGCACGGCCAGTTCTTCGACGGTTGGGGCCGCCGGGCCTCGCACGCCGAGATGCCCGCCATCGCCGCCGCCCAGGCCGCCCGCTCCGGCTGGGCCAAGATCATCGCCGACTGGGGCCCGGACGACGAGCCCGTTCCCGTTGCCGTGCTTCGCTCCGTCGTCGAGGCCGTGCATGCCGTCGGCGGCCGCGTCGCCACCCACACCCAGCAGGCCGCCGGCGGCCTCGCCGCCGTCGCCGCCGGTGTCGACTCCATCGAGCACGGCATGTGCCTCGATCCCTCTGCGCTGCCGACCATGGCCGCCCAGGGCAGCGTGCTCACCCCCACGCTCACCGCCATCACCAGCGGCCTCCCCCGGGCGCGGGCCGCCGACCCCAGCCCGCGCCGCGACTGGTACCTCTCCGGCGCCGAGGCCCACGGCCCCCTCGCCGTCGCCGCTGTCGAGGCCGGCGTCACCGTCCTCGCCGGCACCGATTCCCGCCCTATCGGCCGCATCACCGACGAGATCCGCTCCCTCGTCCAGGCCGGTCTCCGCCCGCACGACGCCCTCGCCGCCGCTTCCTGGTCCGCCCGCGCCTTCCTCGGTCTCGGCGGCCTCACCGCCGGCTCCCCCGCGGACGCCGTCGTCTACCCCGCCGACCCCCGCACCGATCTTTCCCTCCTGGAGAAGCCCACCGCCGTCATCCTCCGCGGCGTCCGCGTCCGCTGATCCGGTCACCAGTACTGGTGTTGCTTGCCATCGGTGTCGGTGATGAAGACGACCGCGTCGGCGGCGTCGAGGTCGGACGCCTTCAGGGGGATGTGGCCGCGCGCAACCGGCTCGTCGGTGGCGATGTCGGCCGGCAGGGCGGACCGCAGCTCGGCCGCGGGAAACAAGGTGCGGCGGTCGGTTGCGGAGGCCATGGCTCCCTGGAGGGTGCCGGCGGCACCGGACGGACTGCCGTCGGTGGCCACGAAGAGGTAGCCGTCGCCCAGGCTCAGCGCGACCAGCGAGCCGGCGCTCGCCCAGGTCGCCTCGTGCTCGCCGAACGACAGGGTCGACTGGCCTCGCTGGAGGTGGGCATTGTGCGCGAACACCAATGTCGAGCCGCGGTGCTGCTCCTCGGCCGCGATGGCAAGGAGGTTGTCGGCCATCATCTCGGTGCGCAGGCTCATCAGCATTCCCACGCGATCCGGTGCCGTGCGGGCCATTGCCACGTGGTAGCGCAGCAGTCCCTTGGCCGCCCGAGCGTTCGTCTCCGCCCGCGCGAAGCCCGCCGGGTCTGCTGAGCTCAGTTCCGGCGCGGCCCGCCGGAGGGCGCTGGCCAGGTCGTCGGCCACGATCCTCAACGCCCGCACCCGTGCCGAGTTCCCGATCGACGCTCCGGGGTCGTACATCGCCGCCGGGTTGGACCACTCCTCGTCCGCACCCAGCAGCCCGGCCAACTCGGCCGTCGACTCCGGCCGCAGACCCGCGGGCAGGAAGTCCCGCACAGTGCGCAATGCCCGCCTCGGGCTCGGTGCCGTGCCCGTCTCGGTGGGCGCGTCAAAACCGTGGAATCGAATCCTTTCCTGTTCGGACCTGTCCATGTTGTATTCCTTCAGCCACTCCACCAGTTCACGGTTCCCCGGTATCCGGCCGAACCCGTGGCTGAATCCGTTTTCCAGTACCTCGTCGAGGTCCGCCGCGGTCCCGCGCACGTAGTCGTCCACCGACTCCGCGGCGAACAGGTCGATCTCCAACGCCACCGACCGGAAGCCCCGTTCGACCAGCTGTTCCAGCATGTCGTTGCGCAGCAGCGGGAACGCCGTCACGCCGTGGGTGGGCTCGCCCAGCGCCAACACCCGCGTAGCCCGGTTGGCCAGCACCTCGTCCAGCGCTCGCCCCAGCCCCTCCCCGTCAGCCACCCCACGACCGATCCCGTCCAGCACTCCACCAGCGGACATGTCACCCTCCCTAGGCTTCCCCCTTGACGCTATCGTTGAAGATTCGAGTGAACTTTCTCCCGCATCGACCAGCGGACTTCGATCCAAAACCTCAAACGGTGGTGCACGCTGCGACCCATCGACCTGGCCCGTGAGCACGGCCTGTCGGCCCAGGCCATCCGCAACTACGACGACGCCGGCGTCCTGCCGCCCACCGACCGTGCCGACTCCGGCCACCGGCGCTACACGGCGTCGCATGCCCAGGCCCTGCGCGCCTTCCTCGCCCTTCGCCTCGGTCACGGCCACCAGCCCGCCGTCGAGATCATGCGCGCCGTGCACCGCCGCGACCTCGATGCCGCCTACCGCCTCATCGACGCCGCCCACGTCTCGCTCAGCGATGACCGCACCGCGCTCGCCGAAGTCGCTTCCACTCTCACCGCCCTCACCGATGATGCCCCTCCTCCTGAGGTTTTCCGCGGTCCGCCGCTGACCGTCGGCGAACTCGCGCGGCGACTGGGCGTGCATCCGGCGACCCTGCGGACCTGGGAGTCGGCCGGCATCCTCCGTCCCGCCCGGGACCGCCCGACCGGCTACCGCGTGTACTCCGGCGACGCCGTCCGCGATGCCGAGATCGCGCGACAACTAAGGCGGGGCGGCTATCCGCTTCGCAATGTCGCCCAGTTCATCGACTCCCTCCGAGCCAGCGGCGGTCCGGACGCACTGCGTGCCTTCCTTGACGCCTGGCAGCAGCGCCTCATCGCCCGCAGCCGCCACCTCCTCGCCGGCGCTGCCCAACTCGACGGCTATCTCACCCTCCTCGACCAGACATGAAGCCCACACATCCCGCCAACCCGCCCTCAAATTACGCACCGGTCAGAGCGGTGCGCATAGGCTTGGAGTGTGCGCGAGAACGAGGGCAAACCGATCGGGCGTCGCGTCGTGCTGTCGATGCTGGGGCTGGGCGCGGCGGGGATCGCGGCGGCTCCGGTGTTGCAGGGCGGCTGGCAGAAACTGCTGGATGCGGATCCGGTGGGCGTGACCGGCCTGCTGCCCAACAGTGGCGGATTCCGCTACTTCAGCGTGACGGCGTCGGTGCCGGTCAAGAACGAGACGAACTACCGGCTCACCGTGGACGGACTGGTGGCACGGCCGCGAACCTTCACGCTCGCCGATCTGGCCGCGTTGCCGCAGCACCGAGTCGTGCACGACGTCCAGTGCACGGACGGCTGGAAGGTGGAGAACGCCGCCTTCACCGGCGTGCCGCTCTCGGCGCTGCTGGACGCGGTCGGCGTGCAGAAGGAAGGCAGGGCCATTCGCTTCACCTGCTTCGACGGCCTGTACACCGAAAGCCTCACCCTCGAGCAGGCCCGGCGGCCCGATGTGTTGGCCGCGCTGAAGTTGCAGGACCAGCCGCTGAGCCACGAGCGCGGCGGTCCCGTCCGGCTTTATGTGGCACCGATGTACTTCTACAAGTCGGCCAAGTGGCTGTCCGGAATCACCGTCACGGACCGCGTGCAGCCGGGCTATTGGGAGGACTACGGCTATGCCGTCGATGGCTGGCTCTGACCGGGCCCGACGCGGCAACGAGGCGGCATCGACGCCCGAGCGCGTTCTCCGGTTCGGGCGGGTGCCGAGACTCGTGCATCGCACGACCGGCTGGCTGATGGCGTTGTGTCTCGGCACCGCCGCCTGCCTGTATTTCGGGCCGCTGGCCGAGTTGGTGGGTCGCAGGCTGCTGGTCGTGTCCGTACACGAGATCTCCGGCATCCTGCTCCCCCTGCCCGTGCTTCTCGGCCTGCTGTCACCGGAGTTCCGGGCCGAGCTGACGCGGCTCAACCGATTCGCCAAGTACGACGGCGAGTGGCTTCGGCTCGCCTTGCGACGCCGACCAGGCCGCCCGGCCGGCAAGTTCAATGCCGGCCAGAAGCTCTACGCCTCCTGGATCGCCGGCGCCGTGCCGGTCATGCTGTTCACCGGCCTCCTCATGTGGTTCGGCGGCCTCCTGCCGTGGATTCCCCGCAGCAGCGCCATTTTCGT
>DATJJB010000195.1:0-5868 GCA_035492655.1 Kutzneria sp.
CAGCAGGTCGCCGTGGCCCTCCCACGGGACGGCGACGAGCACGATGTCGGCCTGCCGCGCGCACTCGAGGTTGTCGGCGCCGGCGACGTGGCCGACACCGGCGAGCTCACGCAGCTCGCCGGCCGTGGCCTCGGCCCGGTCGGCGCTGCGGGAGCCGATGACGACCTTCAGGCCGGCCTTGGCCCACCGGAACGCAAGACCCTTGCCCTGGGGACCGGTGCCACCGAGCACACCCACTGTCAGGTCACCGATTTCAGTCACGATCTTCCTCTCCGAAAAACCTCTCGAAGGACACCTTGCGTCGTGTGGTGTCCGCCTCGACGAGCCGAACCCTGATCCGCTCGCCCTCGGGTAGCTCCGCCCCGGTGCACCTGGCCATCACGGGCGGTTCGGTCACGAAGACCTCGCCGGCGGCGGCCTCGGACCGCAGCACCACCGCGTCGAAGACATCGCCCACACGGTCGGCCAGCACCCAGGCCTCGACCTGGTCGAGGCAGGCCCGTTCGACCTTGGCGGCGATCGTGTCCGAGGCGGACATCAGGTGCGGCAGCTCCGGCAGCGCGGCGCGGACCCAGGCCGGGACGTCGGCGCCGGCCACGACGGCGAGGCAGCACTCGGTCGCGAACCGGTCGACCAGCCGCCGCAGCGGGGCCGTGACGTGCGCATACGGCGCGCCGACGCCGGCGTGCGAGGTCACGGCGGGCTCGGTGCCGTCGAAGGCGGTGTAACCGGCGCCGCGGAGCAGGCGTGTGGCCGCTACGTACATGGCGAGCGACTCGGGCCGGTTCGGGTCGAGACCGGCGAGCAGCCGGGCCGGGCTTTCGCCGACGGGCCATTCGACGCGTGAGGCGATGGCCGCCTTGTGCAGGCCGGAGACGGCGTCGACGTCGGCCGACGGCAGGGTGCGCAGCACGCCGATCCGCGCGTCGATCATGATCTTGGCCGCGCACATGCCCGTGAGCAGGGAGATCTCGGCGTTCCAAGCCTCGATGTCGGAGCGCAGCCGGACCTGCAGCACCCATTCGCCGTCCTCGGCCGGACTGACCTGCTGCTCCGGCAACTGCAACTCGACGGCACCGCGTTCGGCCGCCATCGCGCGGCGCAGCCGGCCGACCTCGGGCAGCAGCTCGACCGAGGGATGCGGCTTGCCGGCGAGCAGGCTGGCCTGCACTCCCTCGTAATCGAGGCGGGCCACCGACCGCACGAAGGCGCGGCGTACCACCACGCCCTCGGGATTGCCGTCCGCGTCGAGGTCGATCGTCCACAGCACCGAGGGACGAACCTGCTCGGGCAGCAGGCTCGCGGCGCCCTCGGACAACACCGGCGGATGCAGCGGCACGGTGCCGTCGGGCAGATAGAGCGTCTGCCCGCGCCGCTTCACCTCGTTGTCCAACGCGCCGCCGGGCGGCACGAAAGCACCCAGGTCGGCGATGGCGTAGTGGACGCGGTAGCCGCGCTGCCGGCGTTCGATCAGCACGGCCTGGTCGAGATCCTTCGAGCCCGGCGGATCGACCGTGACCAGCGGCAACGCCGTGGCGTCCAGCCGCGGGCCGCCCCGGACGTCGTCCAGCGCCTGCTCCGCCTCGGTCAGCGCGGCCGGCGGGAAATCCTCACGCAGCCCGAACTCGCTCCGGATCGGAGCGAAGTCCCGCCCGGCGCCACTGGTTGTGAACGTCCTGGACACCACACCCGAAACCTTAGACAACCGGCTCCGCGAATGTCGTTCACGCGGCGGCGTGGATCACCAGTTCTGCTGCTCCGAGCGGTACGGGTCCTGGTTGAAGCCGCGCGGCGGCGTGGGCGGCGGGCCCGGCTGGGTGTTCGGTCCCGGCTGCATCGGGAAGCCACCCGAAGGCATCTGCTGCGGGCCTGGCTGCTGGGGGAACCCTTGCTGCGGCGTCTGCTGCGGGGCCATGCCGGCGGGTTCGACGCGGCCGTGCCGGTTGTGCGGGATCGGGTCCAGCACCGAGACCAGCGCGGTGGTCTGCTCCGGGTTCTCCACCAGCGTGCCGCTGCGGGTGCGGTAGACGATCTCGCCGTCGGAGTCGATCTCCATCAGGTAGCCGGCCTCGGCCAGCTGCTCCTCGTCCAGGTCGACCAGCCGCTCGTAGCGGGACGGCACCACCCGGTACACCGGCCACTGCAGGTGCGCGTAGGCCTGGTGGAACTGGGCGATCAGGGTGGCGAACTGCTGCTGCCAGGGCAGCGGCATCGACTCGGCCAGCGACCGGGGCAGCACCGCGTAGCCGGCGTCGACCCCCTGGTTGGTCGAGTTCAGGTAGTCGCTCAGCGGCGTGCTCGACGCCGGTCTGCCGGCCGGCCGCGGAATGGGCTCGGGCGTGAATTTCATGACGCCTCCTGCTACACGCCGGGCCGTACGGCCTGGGGGACGACCTCTGCCTCGGTGAAGCTGAACGGCCGGATGTGGATCGGGATGCCGAAGTCCTGCGCCTCGATGATCTTGTGGTCGCCGAGGTACATGGCCACGTGGTGGATGGTGGCCGGGTTGCTCTTGTCGGTGGCCAGGAAGACCAGGTCGCCCGGTTGGGCCTGGTCGACCGGCAGCATCGCGCCGGCGTGGTACTGGTCGGCCGCCACCCGCGGCAGCTGGATGCCGGCGGCCAGGTAGGCCTGCTGCACCAGGCCCGAGCAGTCGTAGCCGACCGGGCCGTTGCCGCCCCAGATGTACGGCTTGCCCAGCTGCTGCTGGGCGTAGGCAATGGCCTTGGCCGCCGCCTGGTTGGCCGGCAGGATCAGGCCGGCCAGGCCCGCCTGCTGGCCGCAGCCGGTCGGGTCGGCGATGTCGCCGACCGTCTTGATCAGGTCCGCGGCCATCGCCTCCCACTTGTCGTAGGCGCCGGGGAAGGCCGACCGCTCCACCGCCTGCGCGGCGTCGCCGGGCCGCAGCTGCTGCCAGTTCGGGATCTTGGTCAGCACGTCGTAGAACTTGTTGACCTCGTAGTTGATGTCCAGCAGCTGGGCCTCGGTGCCCCAGCCCATGGTGAACCGCATCTGGAAGATGCCGCGGGAGTCCGGGCCGGCCGCGTCGCCGTGGGTCACGTTGGTCAGGCTGGACTCCTGCATGCCGGCCTGGATGGCGACCTGCCAGGCCAGCGGCGGCAGCTGCCGGCCCTTGCCGATCGAGATGATCTGGGCCGCGATGCCGCGCTGGTCGGCGGACAGCCGGCCGGCCAGCCCCTCCCCCGCCGCCGCGTCGCCGACCGCGTCGGCCCAGGGCCCGATCGCGGCGTTGCAGTTGGCCATCCGGAACAGGTTCAGCGCCTGCTGCTGGGTGTTGACCACCGACGTCACCGTGATGGTGACCAGGAACAGGCCGGCCACCAGGCCGACCGCCACCCCGACGATGATCCAGACCCTCATGTCAGCCGGCCTTGTCGAACTTGGAGACCCGCCAGCCCTGGCTCGGCGTGGTGATCACCGTGACCTGGATGGTGCCGCCGTCGGTCGGCACGTCGGCCACCACCGAGCTGGTCGTCGAGTCCACCGACACCGCCGCGCCGGTCACCTTGGTCGCCGGCACGTTGGCCGGGTCCACCGTGCCCATCTGCGGCAGGAACTCGTCGGTCGTGTACGGCTTGAGCTGCTCCAGCCACTGCTGGTTGGTGATGCCGGCCGGGTGCTTGGCCCAGGCCGTCACCCACTTCTGGGCGATGTCCAGCGCCTGCGGCGCCGGCGGGGCCGGCGTCGGGCTCAGCAGCGGCGTGGTGAGCCTGGTCTGCGGCGTCGTCGTCGTGGTGGTGTCCGTCGACTGGTTCGAGGTGCCCACGCTGCTGGTGTCCGTGGTCGTGTCGCCCGTCCGGCTCGCCAGGCCGGTCGGCGGGGCCTTGGGGATCACCGTCGCCACGATGATGCCCAGCGCCACGATGATGATCACGAACGTGATCAGGTGCCGCGGCGAGCGCAGCGGCCAGCCCCACAGCTTGCGGTACACCGCGGACCGGCCCCGGTTGGTGCGGATCGGCATCGGTTACCCCCTCTCGCCCCAGCCACCGGCCGGCCCGTCCGACTCCGCGACCTCAAGCCCGCGCGACGGCCGGTAGATCATGTGCACCGGTCGCCCGGCGATCACCTCCACCTCGGCCCGCCGCGGCTCGGCCTGCGGCCGCTGCCCGCTCACCACCTGCGACGGCACGATCACCGCGTCCTCACCGCGCCGATCCCAGCTCCGATCCACCACCGGCGGCGTGTCCACCGTCCGCGACGCCATCGGGCCGACCAGCCCGCCACCGCCCGAGGGGAGCGCCGCAGCGCCGCCGCCAGCCGTCAACGCCCTGGTGTTGCCAGCCGTGAGCTCGGTCCCGTTCACGTCCAGCCGCTGCGCGGTCGCCAGCACCGGACTGGAGGCCTCAGGCCGATAACGGCGGCCACTTCGCTGTGCCGCCGCGATTTCCGGCGGCAGGTGCTCGCCCTCACGGACGTGTTCCCAGAACGCGTCCTGCGCCGAGGTGTCGCCCCGACGGCCGCGCATCCGAGCCCACAATCCGCCGCTGGCACCGGCCAGGTTGGACCCCATCGCGCCGACCGAGAGCTGCACCATCTGCATCATCCGGCGACCGGGCTTGCCGATCATGAAGAAGGCGAAGGTGACCAGGCCGGCCAACAGGACCTGAGCCAGCAGCGGCAACCCGTGCGCCGGGTCGAAGATCCACACCAGCACGAGGGTGTCCAGGCCGGCCAATGCGGAGATGACCACCACGTTCAGCAGCGCGGCCCCGGCGGCCCGCCCGATCTTCCGCAGCAGATCGGGGAAGACGATGGACGCGAGGCCGATGAGCGGTGCCGCCAGCACCACCATTCTCAGCAGCACCTGCGCCAGCAGGACGGCCGCCTTGGCCAGCAACTGGAACAGTGAGAAGGCCAAGGCCTGGAAGAGCGCCAGGAACCCGTCGCCGATCCGGCTGCCGTCGGTGCCGTCGAAGTAACCGGTGACATTGCCGAGCTTGCCTCGGATATCGACGAACTGCTGCTTCTTGGCGTTCGAGTTGTTCGCGTCGGCGTCCTTGCCCGCGTTCACCTCGGCGATGCTGAACGCCTGCGCGCCAACGAGATCCTTGCCGAACTGGGTGGCCTGCGGTGCGTCCGGGTCGCCGAACTCGCCGCGCAGCCAGTTCCGGTAGACCACATTGGTGTGCAGCATCGTCGGCAGCGAGTTCGCGCTGCTGCCCAGGCCGACCTCGCTGAGGAAACCGGCCTGGATCTCGGACGTGCCGAAGATCAGCACCTTGTCCAGGACCTCGGTGTACACCAGTGGCGTCAGATAGGCCGCGGACGCGAGCCAGAGCCCGGCCAGGGCCCAGGTGGTCCGCTTGCCGATGGCCGCCAGATCGCCCTTCCAGATCTGCCGGAACAGCAGTAAAGCCAGACCGAGCGCCGCCAGCGCCAACAAGGGCGCGAAAACCCCGTTGTATAGCGCCTTCGTGCCGTTGGCCACGATGTCGTCGAGTGGCCCGGTGAGCAGGTTGCCGGTGATGACGTAGTGCAGGCCGTTGGTGGCGCCGACCATCACCTTGGCCACGTTGAACAGCTGGTTGCCGAACCAGGTGTCGATCTCGGCGTTGGAACCGGTCACCGCGCTGATGGAGCCGCAGTTCGGGTTGTAGACGTGCCAGGTCAGACCGGCATACCGGTAGTCGAAGTAGATGGAGCCGGGATCACCGTGCAGGGCAAGCTGCTTGGACGGGTCCAGAGCGCCGACGAAGCCCAGGTCCGGCCGCTCCGGGTTGGGTGCGCAGTCGGTGGGCGCGGCCATCGCCGGCGAGCCGATGAGGGCCTGGATCGACAGCAGCGCGATCACCACGACCACGGCCCGGCCACGTCTGCCACGGCGAAGCAGCCGCCACACCAGGA
>DATJJB010000196.1:0-6992 GCA_035492655.1 Kutzneria sp.
AGCCCGTCCGCGACTTTATCCATGTCTTAAGGTAAGTCGCGGACGAACAGTGGGTCAATACTCTGTTTCGGGTCAGCCCCCGTTGGTCAGGAAGCGCATCACCGGCAGCGTGGCCGCGCCCAGCGCGACCGCCTCCGGCCCGAGCTGGCCCAGCTCGATCCGAGTGCCGTCCCGCAGGTAGCTCAACGTGTGCCGGGCCGCCGCGTCCTGGACGGCGTCCAGGATGGAATGCCCGATGGACAGGCTCACCCAGCCCGACAGCACCACCCGGTCCGGTGACATCAGATTGATCAGGTTGGCGATGCCGATGCCCAGGTACTCGGCCGTGGCCGCCATCGTCTCGGCCGCCGGCCCCGGCTGCTCCGCGCGGGCGGCCAGCTCCCGCATGCGGGCCTCGGTGTCCTGCGCCGCGAACGGCTCGCTGCCCGGCAGGGCCAGGTAGCGGTCCAGGATCCCCTCGGCCCCGATGTACGCCTCGAGACAGCCCCGCGAGCCGCAGCGGCAGGCCAGCCCGCCGGCGTGCACCACGGTGTGGCCCCACTCCGTGGTCGAGCTGGAAACGCCCTGGTAGGAGTCGGATTCCACGGCCAATGCCGCCCCGACACCCACGCCGAGCAGCGCGATCACCGCCCGGGTCGAGCCACGGCCGGCGCCCCGCCACATCTCGGCCTGGCCCAGGGTGCGGGCGCAGTTGTCGACGTACAAGGGAGCGTTCACGCCGTCGGCCAGCATCTTGGCCAGCGGCACGCCCCGCCACCCGAAGGTCGGCGCGTGCACCAGCTCGTCACCGTCGACCGAACCCGGCACGCCGATGCCGACGCCCAGGATCGACACCTCGGAGGTGCTCACCACCTCGGTGATGCCGGCCAGGATCAGCTCGGCCACGTGCGACGGCTCCAGGTTGCCGTCCATCGGGTAGGTCGCGGTGGCCACCGTGTTCAGCGCGCAGTCGAACAGACCGACCTCGATGTGCGTCTCCCCGATGTCGACGCCGATCACGTGCCCGTAGTCCCGGCGGACCTGGAGCACGGTGCGCGGCCGGCCGCCCTCGGACTCGGCCGAGCCGGCCTCCTCGACCACGCCGTCCGCGATCAGATCGGAGATCACGTTGCTCACCGTCGACGAGCTCAGCCCGGAGGAGTCCACCAGTTCGAGGCGACTGCCCCGGCCCTGGAGGTACAGCCGGGACAGCAGCGCCGACCGGTTGCGTCGGCGCAGCTCACGGGTGGTCTGTTTCGCTGCCACAGTGGGATCTTGCCAAACTTCTCGCCGATAGCGTTCACATCGCACCTGTTGGGCGCAACGCGGCGATGCGGGAGAGTGGACCGATGACGACCCGGGAGTCGATCGGCGAGGGCTTCGGCCACGCCGTGCGCACCCGCCGGGAGGCACTGGGCTGGTCGTTGACCGACCTCGCGGCCGTGGTCCGCTACGACAAGTCGCTGCTGTCCCGGCTGGAGAACGGCCGCCGCCGGCCGACCGAGCAGCATGCACGTGCACTGGACAGTGCACTGGGGGCCGAGGGGCAGCTGATCCAGCTGGCCCGGCGGGCCCTGGTCCGGTCGCCGGCCCAGCTGCCGGCCGCGCCTGCTCGGTTCGTCGGGCGGGACACCGAGCTGGCCGCGTTGGCCGCGGCGGTGCGGGAGCTCGCCGACACCGGCGGCCCGATCGTGGTGACGATCGACGGGCCGCCCGGTGCCGGCAAGACCGCGTTGGCGCTGCGGTTCGCCCACTCCATCGCGCACGACTACCCCGGCGGGCAGCTCTACACCGACCTGCGTGGACACTCCGCCAACGACCCGGCAACGCCGTCCGACGTGCTGGAGGAGCTGCTGACGTCGCTGGGCGTGGAGAACCTGCCGGCGCGGCTGGAGCAGCGGGCCAGTCTGCTGCGGTCGGCGCTGGCCCCGACCCGGACGCTGCTCGTGCTGGACAACGCGGCCGACTCCTACCAGCTGCTGCACCTGCTGCCCGGGATCGGCGGCTGTGCCGTGGTGATCACCAGTCGGGACCGGCTGTCCGGGCTGTCCATGCGCACCGGGGCCGCGCGCATCACCGTCGCGCCGATGGCCGCCGCCGAGTCGGTGCGGCTGCTGGCCACGATCATCGGCCACCGGGGTTCGGTGTCTTCCGACGGTTTGGCGGAGCTGGCGCGGCGCTGCGGGCATCTGCCGCTGGCGCTGCGGATCGCCGCCGAGCGGGTCGCGTCGTCCGAACTGGACGAGCTGCTGACCGAGCTCGACGACTCCCGGCTGGACGCGTTGGACGTCGCCGACGCCACGCCGACGCGGACGATCATCTCCTGGTCGTACGGGCGGCTCGATCCCGACAGCGCGCGGATGTTCCGGCTGCTCGGGCTGCACCGCGGGCCCTATCTCAGCGTCGCCGCCGCGGCCGCGTTGGCCGGCGTGCGGGTCGGTGTGGCCCGGCGGTTGCTGGACCGGCTGGCCGCCGCGCACCTGATCCACAACCCCCGGCGCGGGCACTGGCGGTTCCACGACCTGGTCGCCGACTACGCCGCCGAGCTGGCCTTCACCGACCCCGAGGCGGACGCCGCCGTGGCCCGGCTGGCCAGCTGGTACCTGCACGGCTATTCCGTCGCCGGCAAGGTGATCGCGCCGTACCGGGACAACCCGCTGGTGGTGGCCGACGTGCTGGCGGACGTCGAGCCGCCGCGGTTCGAGTCCGAACCGGACGCCATCGCGTGGTGCCAGGCCGAGCTGCCCAACGTGCTTCCCGTGCTGCGGCTGGCCCTTCGGCACGGGCAGCGTGAGGTCGCCTGGCATCTTCCGTTGGAGCTGTGGAGCTATCTGCTGCTGACCCAGCCGTGGGGCGTGTGGGTCGCCAGCCACCAGATCGCGCTCGAAGCCTCCGCGGGCAACGACTATGCCCATGGCTGGGTCGCCACCAACCTCGCCGAGGGCTACCGGCGGATGGGCGACCTGACCGCGGCGTTGGAGCACTACGCCCTCGGCCGCCGGCTGCGGGAACGCTGCGGCGACCGGCCCGGGCTGGCCTGGTCGCTCGCCGGCTCCGCGCTGCTGGCCATCGACCGCGGCGAGATCGCCGAGGCCAAGGACTACTCCGAGGCCGCCGTCGAGCTCTTCGCCGAGACCGCCAACGCCGAGGGGCAGGCCCTGCTGCTCGGCGTGCTCGGCGACATGCAGGCCGCCCTCGGCTCGTACGAGGAGGCCCTGGCCTCCTTCGCCGAGGCCGCGTCGATCATGACCTCCCTCGGCAGCCTGCCCGGCGTCGCCCAGATGCTCACCCGCTCCGCCGAGACCCACCAGACCCTGGGCTCCTACGACGCCGCCCTCTGCGACTTCGTCGGCGCCACCAATGCCGCCCGCCAGTGCGGCGACTCCGTCGCCGAGGTCGCCGCCCTCTGCGCCTACGCCCAGCTCCTGTCCGACGTCGGCCGTGGCGACGAGGCCCGCCAGGCCTGGAGCCAGGCCTTGGTCATCCTGGAGGCCCGCGGCGAGGACGAGGACACCCACGCCGCCGAGATCCGCGCTCTGCTGGCTTAGTGCAGGGAAGGACGCCTTACCTGCGTTCAATGCAGGTAAGGCGTCCTTCCCTGCATAACGTTTGGGTCCGTTAGAACGCGGCGACCTGGCCGTGGTCCTCGCGTAGCGGCGGCAGCACGCCGGCGGCCAGGTCTTCGCCGGTGAAGCGCCAGGTCAGGGCGGTGTTGCGGCGGCCGCCGGTCTGCTCGACGGCGATGCGCAGGGCTTTCGGCTGGCCGACGAGGACGACCATGGCCTTGGCCCGGGTGATGGCGGTGTACAACAGGTTGCGGCGCAGCAGGAGCAGGCCGGCGCTGGTGCTGAGCGGCACGACGACGTACGGGTATTCGCTGCCCTGCGAGCGGTGCACGGTGATGGCGTAGCCGTGGGCGAGCTCCTCCAACTCGTCGAAGTCGTACTCGACGGCCTCGCCGTCCTCCAGGGTCACCTCCAGCAGACGGTCCTCAAGGGACAGTGCGGTGACGGTGCCGGCGGTGCCGTTGAAGACACCGGCCTTGCCCTTGTCGTAGTTGTTGCGGATGGGCATGACCCGGTCGCCGACGCGGAAGGCGCGGTCGTCGGACCAGTACTGGGGATCGCCCTCGCGGTGCGGATTCAGCACGTCCTGCAACAACCGTCCGATGTGGAGCGCGCCGACCTCGCGTGCCCGGCCGGGGCACAGCACCTGCACCTTGCTCGGCTCGATGCCGTACGCGGCGGGCAGCCGCCGGGTGGCGATGTCGACGACGGTCTCGGCGATGTCCTTGGGCTCCTCGGCCGGCACGAACCAGAACTCGGTGTTGTTGACCGGCGGCACGCCGTCCCGCACGCTGACGGCGTTGGCGGTGATGCCGCTGCCGGCGCCCTGCCGGTAGACGCGGCTGAGATGCGTGCGCGGCACGTCGGGCACGTCGAGCAGGTCCCGCAGCACCGAGCCGGGGCCGACGCTCGGCAGCTGGTCGACGTCGCCGACCAGCAACAGGTGCGCGCCGGCCGGGATCTTGTCGACCAGCGCGTCGGCCAGGCCGACATCCAGCATCGAGCTCTCGTCGACCACGATCAGGTCGGCCGACAGCGGATCGTTCACGTCGAACAGACCACCGTCGTCCTCCGGCTCGGCGTTGCGGCCCAACATGCGGTGCACGGTCATCGCCGGCATGCCGGTCAGCTCGGACAGCCGCCGCGCGGCCCGCCCGGTCGGCGCGGCCAGGGTGATCTTCGCGCCGGCGGCCTTGGCCGTGGTCGCGATGTGCCGCACGGTGAAGCTCTTGCCGCAGCCGGGGCCGCCGGTCAGGATCGACACCGTGTGGGTCAGGGCCATCTCCAGCGCCTGACGTTGCGTGTCGTCCAGCTCCGGGCTGTCGAACTTCGGCTTGCCGGGCAGCGACGACGGCGTGCCGAGCAGCCGCATCACGTTGTCGGCCAACATGGTCTCCTGCTGGTGCAGATGGGCCGAGAAGACCACGTCCCGGCCGTTGATCTGCTCCTGCACGACTTTTCTCCTGCGCCGCAAGGCATGCAGTGCCGTACGGATGAGCTCCTCGTCCTGCTCCACCATCGCGGTCGTGTGCGTGAGCACCTCCGTGACCGGCAGGAAGCAGTGGCCGCCCATGGTTCTGGCCTGGAGCAACGTGTGCAGCACGGCGGCCTGCATGCGTTCCGGGCTCTGCTCGGGGATACCGGCGGCCAGCGCGATCGTGTCGGCGGTGGCGAAGCCGATGCCCCAGACCTCCTCGACCAGCCGGTACGGCTCGTTGCGGACCACGTGCAGCGACTGCTCGCCCAGCTTGCGATGGATCCGCACGGCCAGCGCCGGGCTGACGCCGACACCTTGCAGGAACACCATCACCTCGCGGACCGCGCGCTGGTCGGCCCAGGCGGCGATGATCTTCGCCAGCCGTTCGCGGCCGATCTGGTGCACCTCCAGCAGCCGCTTCGGCTCGCGGTCGATCACGTCCAGGGTCTCGTCGGCGAACGTGTCCACGATGGCGTCGGCCAGCTTGCGGCCGATGCCGCGGACCAGGCCGGAGCCGAGGTAGCGGCGGATCGCGTGCACGGTCGCCGGCAGCACCCGCTCGCACTCGCCGACCCGCAGCGTGCCGCTGGTGGTCCAGTCGCCGTCGACCCGCACGGTCTCGCCCGGCTGGAGGCCGTGCAGCACCGTGCCGGCGATCTTCGTCTCGTTGCGTTCGCCGGTGGTCAGGATCGCGACCGTGTAGCCGTCCGCCCCCACGTATACGAGGCGGTCGACCACACCCTCCGCGACGGTCACGCTCCCCATGGTAGGCGTCAACATTGGTTGACGGCGCGATTCTCGTCAACTAATGTTGACGACGTGACCGACATGAACGAGCTCGCCGCCGCCGCCAGTGGCGCCGATGTGCGCACCGGCCTGCGGGCCGCGCTCGCCCTGCGCCGGCTAGCAGAAACGCTGGAGGCGCTGCAAGTGGGCAACGCGCGGCGGCAGAACTGGTCGTGGCAGGAGATCGCCGAGGCGCTCGAGGTCACCAAGCAGGCCGTGCACAAGAAGTACGCCCTCCGCCAGGAGACCTGATGAAACTGTCAGGAGACGTGATGAAACTGCCAGGAGGAATGATGTTCGAACGGTTCAGCCGCCCGGCCCGGGAAGCCGTCGTCCAGGCCCGGCACGAGGCGCAGACGTTGGGGCACAAGCATCTCGGCACCGAGCACCTGCTGCTGGCGCTGGCCTGGCAGCCCGGCGGGGCGCACGACGCGCTGGTCGCCGCCGGGCTGACCCGAGAACGGATCGCCGAGGCCCTGACCGGCGCGGGTGCGCTCGGGTCGGCCGATGCCGACGCGTTGAAGACCGTCGGGATCGACCTGGACGCCGTGCTCTCGCGCATCACCGAGACCTTCGGGTCCGATGCCTTGCGCCGGGCCATGCCCGCAGGTCGACGTGGTCGCGTCGGCGTCTCGCCCCGCGTGAAGAAGGTGCTGGGGCTGGCCCTGCGGGAGGCCGTGCACCTGGGCAGCAACGCCATCGGCACCGAGCACGTCCTGCTCGGCATCCTCCGTGACGGCCAGGGCCGCGCCGCCAAGATCATCACCGATGCCGGTGTCTCGCCGGACGCCCTGCGCCGCGTCCTGGTGGACGGCTTGGGCCAGGCCGCTTGAACCCTGCCATGTTCTGACAGGGTTCGCCGGCAGCGTGGTCGGCATGACCGACCTTCAAGGCAAGATCGCGCTGGTCGCCGGCGGCACCCGTGGCGCGAGCCGGGCCATCGCCGTCGAACTCGGCCGCCGCGGCGCTTTCGTGTACGTCACCGGGCGGACCACCCGGTCGCAACGGTCCGAAGTGGACCGACCCGAGACCATCGAGGACACCGTCTCGTTGATCTCGGCGGCCGGCGGCAGCGGCGTCGCCATTCGAGTGGACCACCTCGAACCCGATGAGGTGCGGGAACTGGCCGCCCGCATCGACCGTGAGCACGGCCGGCTCGACATCCTGGTCGACGGGCTGTGGGG
>DATJJB010000197.1:0-4638 GCA_035492655.1 Kutzneria sp.
GAGCTGCTCGGCGTCGACGAGGTCGGCGTGCACGACGACTTCTTCGAGCTGGGTGGGGATTCGATCCTCGGCGCGAAGCTGCTGGCCCGGATCCGGACCAGCTTCGACGTCGACCTGTCGCCGCGCGTCGTGTTCGACGCCCGCTCGGTGGCCGGCATCGCCGAGCTGCTGCCGCCGCAGGCCCGCGCCGCCAAGAACCGGATCCGCCGGGTGGAACGGACCGGGTCGGTGCCGATTTCCCCGGCGCAGCGCCGGTTGTGGCTGATGAACGACCTGACCGCCGGCGACACGGAGTACAACTCCGGGATCGGCCTGCGCCTGCGCGGCCCGCTCGACGTCGATGCCCTCCAGGCGGCCTTGACGGCGCTGGTGGCGCGGCACGAGTCGCTGCGCACGACCTTCGACACCGTGGACGGCGAGATCGTCCAGGTGATCAACCCGACGGGATCCCTGCCGCTGCAACGGATCGACGACATCGAGGCCGAGCTGGAGCGGCCGTTCGACCTGCGTGAGGGCCCGCTGACCCGCGCTTCACTGCTCGAACTCGGCCCCGACGACCACGTGTTGTTGTTGTGCCAGCACCACATCATCACCGACGGCTGGTCGGTCGGCGTGCTCGTGGATGAGCTGATCACCGGCTACACCGGCGGCGAGCTGCCGGCCCCGACCGTCCAGTACGCGGATTTCGCGCTGTGGCAACGGGAACGGTTGACCCCGCGGCTGCGTGAGCGGCAGCTGGCGTACTGGCGGCGCAAGCTCGCCGGCCTCGCACCGCTGGAGCTGCCGACCGACCGCCCTCGTCCGCAGGTCCGCACCACCAACGGGTCCATTCGCCGCTACGACCTGCCGGCCGACCTGGTCAACCGCTTGTCGGCGATCGGCCAGGACCACGGTGCCACGCTGTTCATGACGCTGACCGCCGCCGTGCAGTTGCTGTTGGCGCGCCACAGCAACCAGCAGCAGGTCGCCCTCGGCACCGTCGTCTCCGGGCGTGATCACGCCGAGCTGGAGCGGGTCGCCGGCTTCTTCGTGAACACGCTGGTGCTGCGGGCGTGGGTGGATCCGGCGCAGAGCTTCCCCGACTTCCTGGCCGACGCCCGGGAGACGGTGCTGGAGGCCTTCGCCTACGCCGACCTGCCGTTCGACCAGGTCGTCGCCGATCTGCAGCCGGTGCGCGACCCGAGCCGGACCCCGTTGGCCCAGGCCCTGATCATCCTGCAGAACGCCATGGTGCCGGCCCGCACGGCCGGTTCGGTGCGGGTCGACGAGTACGACCTGCCGCGCCCGCGGGCCCGGTTCGACCTGGTCTTCGAGTTCGTGCCGCGTGACGGCGGCCTCGTCGCGGCCGTCGAGTACAACACCGATCTGTTCGACGCCAGCACGATCGACCGCATCGCCGGCCATCTCCGGGTGCTGCTGGACGGCATCGCCGCCGACCCGGCGCGCACGGTGGGCGAACTGCCGCTGCTGGACGACGTCGAGCGTCGGCAGGTGCTGACCGAGTGGCAGGGCCCAGTGATCGACGTGCCGGCGGTGACGCTGCCGGACCTGTTCGAGCGGCAGACCGACCGCACGCCCGATGCCGTCGCGGTGCTGTGCGAGGACCGCGAGCTGACCTACCGCGAGCTCAACGAGCGTGCGAACCGCTTGGCCCGCAGGCTGATCGCTGACGGCGCTGGCCCGGAGCGGCTGGTGGCGATCTCCATGCCGCGGTCGGAGCAGATGATCGTCGCGGTGCTGGCCGTGCTGAAGTCCGGCGCGGCCTACCTGCCCGTGGACCCGAAATACCCGGCCGAACGCCGCGAGCTGATGATCGCCGACGCGCGGCCGGTGGCCGTGCTGACCGAGATCGGCGAGTTGCCGGACGGCGGTGAGAACCTCGGCGACACCGGTCTGATCCCCGCCCATCCGGCGTACGTCATCTACACCTCGGGCTCGACCGGCCGACCCAAGGGCGTGGTCGTCACGCACGCCACTGCCGTGGATCTGATGGCGTGGGCGGCCAGGGACTTCGGTGCCGATGGCCTGTCCACGGTGGTCGCCTCGACGTCGCTCAACTTCGACGTGTCGGTGTTCGAGATCCTCTGCCCGCTGATGGTCGGCGGCCGCATCGAGGTCGTCCGGGACGTCCTCGCGCTGGGCGAGCGGCCCGGCGCGGACTGGCCGGCCAGCCTGGTCAGCGGTGTGCCGTCGGCGTTCGCGCAGCTGCTGGCCCAGGGCGCGGTCTCGGTCACCCCGAAGCATGTCGTGCTGGCCGGCGAAGCCCTGACGGCCAAGGCGGTGCGAGACGTCCGGGCGGCGCTGCCCGGCGTCAAGATCGCCAACATCTACGGGCCGACCGAAGCCACGGTATATGCCACGGCCTGGTTCGATGACGGCGCCGACCGCAACCCGCCCATCGGCCGGCCGATCGCCAACACCAAGGCGTACGTGCTGGACTCGGCGTTCCGGCCGGTCCCGCCGGGTGTCACGGGCCAGTTGTGCCTGGGCGGCAACGGCTTGGCCCGCGGTTACCTCAACCGCGGCGGCCTCACCGCCGACCGTTTCGTCGCCGATCCCTTCGGCCCGGCCGGCAGTCGCATGTACCTGACCGGCGACCTCGTGCGCTGGACCGCCGACGGCGAGCTGGAGTACCTGGGCCGCGCTGATCACCAGGTCAAGATCCGCGGCTTCCGGATCGAGCTCGGCGAGATCGAGAACGTCCTGCGCGCGCACCCGGCGGTCACCGACGCGGTGGTGGTCGTGCGCGAGGACAACGGCCACAAGCGGCTCGTCGGCTACGTCGTGGGTGACGCGGTTGGCCTGCGCGAATACCTCGGCGGCCGGCTGCCGGAGTACATGGTGCCGGCGGCCTTCGTCGAGCTCGACAAGTTCCCGTTGAACCCCAACGGAAAGCTCGACCGGGCCGCGCTGCCGGCGCCGGACTGGGAGTCGCACGGCACCGACTACGTCGCCCCGCGCACCGACGTCGAGCGGGTGCTGGCCGAGGTGTGGGCCGAGGTGCTGGGCGTCGCCCGGATCGGCGTGTTCGACAACTTCTTCGAGCTGGGCGGCGACTCGATCCTGAGCATCCAGGTCGTGTCGCGGGCGGCCAAGGCCGGCCTCAAGGTGTCGTCCCGGGACATCTTCCTCAACCAGACCATCGCCGCGCTCGCGACAACAGTTGTTGTCGGGGAGCTGGTCGAACGCGGGCCGGCGCTGGGCGAGGTACCGCTGACCCCGGTCCAGCGGTGGTTCCTCGACACGAACCCGGCGACGCCCGGGTACTTCACGCAGAGCGTGGTGGCCACCTTCGACGAGCCGATCGACGCCGAGAAGCTGGCCACGGCGTTGCAGGCCCTGGTCGACCAGCACGACATGCTGCGGGCGCGGTTCACTGACCGGCAGGTCATCGAAGGCCCCGGGCCGATGGACGTCCTGGGCGAGCCGGACCCGGTGTTCGACCTGACCACCGGCCCGCTGATCAGGGCCGCGATCACCGCCGCCGACCAGGTCACGCTGTACGTGCACCACCTGGTGGTGGACGGCATCTCGTGGCGGATCCTGGTCGAGGACCTGATGACCGCCTACCGCGGCGGCGACCTGGGCCCGCGCACGACCTCGTTCCAGGAGTGGGCGCACAAGCTGAGCAGCCACACGTTCGGCGATGCCGAGCACTGGCGTGCGATCGAGGACGTGCCGATCCCGGTTGACGCCGCCGGCACGAACACCGTCGCCGACACGCGCGAGGTCAGCGTGCGGCTCGACGCCGCGCAGACCCGGGTTCTGTTGCAGGACGTGCCCGGGGTGTATCGGACACAGGTCAACGACGTACTGCTGGCGGCGCTCGGTCGGGTGCTGTCGGAGTGGACCGGCAGCCCGCGCGTGGTAGTCGACCTGGAGGGGCACGGCCGCGAGGACCTGTTCCCCGGCGTGGACATCTCTCGCACGGTCGGGTGGTTCACGGCCATCTTCCCGGTGTCGCTGGAGATCGCCGGCGACTGGGCCCGGGATCTCAAGGCCGTCAAGGAACAGCTGCGGTCGGTGCCGGACAAGGGCGTGTCCTACGGGGCACTGCGCTACCTCGCCGGGAGTGTGCCGGTAATCGAGCCGTCGGTCAGCTTCAACTACCTCGGGCAGTTCGACGGCGCCGGCGAGATGGCGCTGCACGAGGACCCGGCCGCGCCGCGCCGGCACCTGCTGGACGTCGTGGGCCGGGTGGAGAACGGCTGCCTGGAGTTCACGTTCTTCCACGGCGTGAGACACGACGCGGCGACCGTCGAGGGGCTGGCCGCCGCGCTGCGCACCGCGCTGCTGGAGATCATCGGCCACTGTGGACAGCCGGGTGTCGGCGGCCGCACGCCGTCGGACTTCCCGCTGGCCGGCCTCGACCAGTCCACAGTGGATCGTCTGGTCGGCGACGGCCGCAGCGTCGAGGACATCTACCCGCTGACACCGACCCAGGCCGGCATGGTCTTCCACCGGTTGGTCGAGCATGGCCAGGGTGCCTACTTCCAGCAGGTCAGCTTCACCGTCGACGCTGGAGCCGACGAGCTGGCGGCGGCCTGGCAGACCGTGGTCGACCGGACGCCGGTGCTGCGCAGCCAGATCGTGTGGGAGGGCGTCGACCGGCCGGTGCAGGTGGTCCGGCGCGGCGTC
>DATJJB010000198.1:0-2282 GCA_035492655.1 Kutzneria sp.
ACGCCAAACGGCAAGATCGACCGCAAGGCCCTGCCCGCGCCTCGGTTCACCTCCGCCGGCCGCGCGCCGCGGACCGAGCGCGAGGAGACGTTGTGCGGGCTGTTCGCCGAGGTCCTCGGCCTGCCAACCGTTTCCGTCGACGACGGCTTCTTCGAGGCCGGCGGGCACTCGCTGCTGGCCACCAAGCTGATCAGCCGCCTGCGGACCGAGCTCGGCGTCGAGGTCCCGATCGCCATGCTGTTCGACGCCCCGACGGTGGCACAGCTGGCTGCTCGCCTCGATGAGGCCGCGGCGGCCCGGGCGCAGCTGGAGCGCCGTGAGCGTCCGGACCGGGTGCCGCTTTCCTATGCGCAGCAACGCCTGTGGTTCCTGCACCGGCTGGAAGGGCCCAGCCCCACCTACAACCTGCCGACCGTGCTGAAGCTGTCCGGCGAGGTCGACGTGGATGCGTTGCGGCGGGCGGTGAACGAGGTCGCCGACCGGCACGAGTCGCTGCGCACGATCTTCCCCGAGGCCGACGGCCGCCCGTACCAGCAGATCGTGCACACCCCGATCCCGTTCGAGGTCGTCGAGCCGTCGAACCTGGACGAGGCGCTGAAGGCTGCTGTCCGCCACGAGTTCGAACTGTCGACCGATCTGCCGTTCCGGGTGACGTTGTTCAAGAACGGCACCGACTACCTGCTTCTCCTGCTGGCGCACCACATCGCCAGCGATGGCTGGTCGCAGGCGCCGCTGTGCGCCGACCTCGCCGACCGCTACGCCGACCGCGCCCAGGAGCCGCTGGCCGTGCAGTACGCGGACTACACGCTGTGGCAGCAGGAACTGCTCGGTAGCGAGGACGACCCGACCAGCGCCATCCGTGCCCAGCTGGACCACTGGGTGTCCGCTTTGGACGGTGCCCCGGAGCTGCTGACGCTGCCCACCGACCGCCCGCGCCCGACCGTCGCCTCCTACCGTGGCGACATCGTCGAGTTCGGCATCGACGCGGAGCTGTGCGCGCGGCTGGGCAACCTGGCCCGCGAGGCCAACGGCACGCTGTTCATGGTCGTGCACGCCGCCCTCGCCGCGCTGCTGACCCGGCTGGGCGCGGGCACCGACCTGCCGCTGGGCACCGTCGTCGCCGGCCGCACCGATTCGGCCCTGGACGACCTGGTCGGCTTCTTCGTCAACACGTTGGTGCTGCGGGCCGACACCAGCGGCAACCCCACATTTACCGAGTTGCTCGGCCGCGTGCGGGCCAATGCCCTGGCCGCGTACGCCAACCAGGACGTGCCGTTCGAACGTGTGGTGGAGCAGCTCAACCCGGTGCGGTCGCTGTCGCACCACCCGCTGTTCCAGGTCATGCTGGCGTTCCAGAACAACACCGCCGCCACCCTCGACTTCCCCGGGCTGCACGCCGAACTGGCCGATGCCGCCGCCGACGTGGCTCGCTTCGACCTGTACTTCAGCGTCGTGGAGCGGGCCGGCGGTCTGCGGGTGGACCTGGAGTACGCGACCGACCTGTACGACCGCGAGACCGTCGAGCGGCTGGCCAATCGGCTGGTCCGGCTGCTGGCCCAGGTCGCCGAGGACCCGTCGGTCGCCCTGGACGACCTGGACCTGCTCGACGACGCCGAGCGTGCACTGGTGTTGACCACCTGGAACAACACGGCTGTAGACGCCCCCGCCGCGTCGATCGTCGAGCTGTTCCACGCTCAGGTCGACCGCACCCCCGAGGCGATCGCCCTGGTCGCCGGCGAGGCGGAGATCAGCTACGCCGAGCTGGACCGCCGCGCCAACGGCCTGGCCCTTGAGCTGACCGCCGAGACCCCGGTGATCGTCCTCCAGGAGCGGTCGGTCGACGCCGTGATCGCCATCCTTGCCGTGCTCAAGGCCGGCGGCAGCTATCTGCCGCTGGACGTCCGCTACCCGGCCTCCCGCGTCGAGGCGATCGTCCGGGAGAGCGGCGCCACGCTGGCCCTGGTCGACGCCGCCGGCGCGGCCCTGCTGCCGGCCGGGTGCACGCCGCTCCTGACAACAGATGTTGTCAGCGATGAGCGGCCTGACGTGCGGATTCACGCCGATCAGCTGGCTTACCTGATGTACACGTCGGGGTCGACCGGCACGCCGAAGGGCGTCGCGGTGACCCATCGCAACGTCGTCGACCTGGCCCGGGAGCGCGCTTTCCGCAGTGGGGCGCACGAGCGTGTGCTGCTGCACTCGACGCTGGCGTTCGACGCCGCCACCTACGAGCTGTGGGTGCCGCTGCTGTCCGGCGGGCAGCTGGTCATCGCCCCGCCCGG
>DATJJB010000199.1:0-61657 GCA_035492655.1 Kutzneria sp.
CCGGCCCGATCGACCAGACCCTGATCGGCGACGGCACCACCATGTACCTGTTCTTCGCCGGTGACAACGGCAAGATCTACCGGGCGAGCATGCCGATCGGCAACTTCCCCGGCAGCTTCGGCTCCTCGTACACGACGGTGATGAGCGACTCGACAGCCAACCTGTTCGAGGCGGTCCAGGTCTACAAGGTCCAGGGCCAGAACCAGTACCTCATGATCGTCGAGGCGATGGGCGCGAGCGGGCGCTACTTCCGCTCGTTCACGGCCACCAGCCTGAGTGGTTCCTGGACCCCACAGGCCAGCAGCGAGAGCAACCCGTTCGCGGGCAAGGCCAACAGCGGCGCCAGCTGGACCAACGACATCAGCCACGGCGACCTCGTCCGCGGCAATCCGGACCAGACCATGACCATCGACCCCTGCAACCTCCAGTTCCTCTACCAGGGTCTTCCCCTGGGCTCGTCCGGTCCCTACGACCAGCTGCCGTGGCGGCCGGGCGTCCTGACGTTGCAGCACTAGCCAACTCCACCTGACCGACATCTGTCTCAGGGAGGAACCCCAGCCGCCCACCGGCTGGGGTTCCTTTCGGCCGGCGTGTTGCCGACTCCTCCGCACCGGTGCCCGGCACCGAGCGGCAGCACCAGTGCCGCCGACGTGGTTTCACGCGGGTGAACCGGCCGGCCAGCCGGGACATGAGCTGGTCGAAGGTCTCCCGTCATCGGGCGGGGTGCACGCCATAGCCCGCGGCCACCATGTCGTCATGGGCAGTCCTCACAAACCGTTCATGATCACCTGGTGGCCGCGCCTGTCTTCACAGTCCCCCGACCAGCCAAGATCACGAACTTCGGCTGGAGTAGCAGTGAGGCGTCGCCTCGGACCGCCGCCACTCGCTGCGCCAAGGTCCGGTCATCACCGTGATCGGCCGTGCCACCCCCAAAGCGGCTGGTCAGACAACGAGTCCGCAGACGTGGAGCCGGCGTCCCGACGCTGCGCGGCCAAGAAACTCGACGCGAGTGTGCGGAATCCAGGAACCGAGTTGATCTACCCCGTCGCCGCGGTGTCCGGGGTGGGGCCGAAACCGAATGCGGGAAGCAGTTCAGGGGCACCGAACGACACGATCCGGCTGATGCCCGTGGCCGTGATGGTGAACACCTCGACGCCGTAGGGCCGATACACGCCGTCCTGGTCACGGTGATAGGTGGCCGCGGCGGGCTGGCCGTTGGCGCGGGTCGGTCGCATCAGCCAGTCGCCGGGCCGGCCCAGGACGTGCGTGCGCAGGAACGGCACGCAGGTGGCGTTGCCGGCGAACCAGGTGCGTATCGGCGTGGCTTCCAAGGTCACGTCGTGCAGCAGCAGGGTGGTCAGCGCGTCGGCGTCGGCGCTCTCGAACGCGGCGATGTAGGCGTCCAACAACGCTGTGACCGTGCGGTCGGTCGGCTCGGTGAGTTGGTCGGCCGCGGGGGCCACGTCGCGCAGGCGGGCGCGGGCGCGCTGCAGCGCGCTTTTCACCGCCGCCGTCGTGGTGTCCAGCATCGTGGCGACCTGCGCGGCGGGAAAGGCCAGCACATCGCGTAACACCAGCACGGCCCGCTGCTGCGGGGGCAGATGCTGGAGGCTGGCGATGAAGGCCAGCCGCATGCTCTGCCGGGACGCGGCGATCACCGCCGGATCGGTGCTGGCCACGCTGACCAACGCGTCCGGCACGGGTTGCAGCCAGCTCAGCCCGGGTTCGGCCGGTCGCGGCGGCGTGGTCGGATCGGGTTCCGGGGCGTACCGGTCCGAGGGCAGCAGCCGACGGCCCTGCTGGGCCAACGCGGTGAGACAGCAGTTGGTGGCGATCTGGTAGAGCCAGGTACGCACCGAGGACCGCCCGGCGAACCCGGCGTAGCCGCGCCAGGCGCGCAGGTAGGTTTCCTGCACCAGGTCCTCCGCGTCCGGCACCGAGCCGAGCAGCCGATAGCAGTGCGCGAACAGTTCCCGGCGGAACGGCTCGGTGTCCTGGACGAACGTGGTGCGTTCCGACACCGGTCAGACCGCGCGACCGAGGAACGCGGCGAGTTCATCGGCCGGTCCGGCCCCGGCTGGTGTCGGCTGGGCCGGCCCGAACGGCGCCCTGCCGTCGGGTCCGCGCAGCGCGTCGGTGACCGACAGCTTGGCCTGCGCCAGCAGCGCGGTGGACAGCTCGGGATCGAAGTCGACGGGCAGGCCGACAGCCCGCGCCAGGTCCCAGCCGTGCACGAACTGATCCCCGGCTATCAGCCACCACAACCCGATGCCGGGGAGGGGGCCGTTCGGCCCGGCGACGGTCCGCTCCAGCGCGCCCTCCGCCGCGAACGCCGTCGTCATCGCCTCGATGCTCGCCTCGTACGCGGCCACCAGATCCTCCGTCTCATCGTGGTCGGGCCGGGTTCCGGAGACCAGCCCAGTCGCCCACCACGCGGTGCCGACGAAGTGGTTGACCAGTCCGCGCACGTCCCAGGATGCGCACGGCGTCGCTGAGGTCAACTGGTCGGGCCGCACCTTCGCCAGCACGGTGAGCGTGCTCTGGCACGCCCGGTTCAACTCGTCCATCAGCGATCCTCCTTGGTCCCTGCTACTGGCGACCAGTGAGACCAGGATGGCGCGGGAAAGGAATCGGCGGTCGACAAGATCGTGACATGGGTCACACCCGGATGTCGTGCCGGTCGGTTGGTGCAGCACGGCACGCCCGCGCGCTCGGCCGGCGTTCTTCCGTTCCACGCCCGCGACCAACGCGGTCATATAGTCCCGGACCCGAGCACGGGTGCGGAGCGGGTGAACCGGCTCGCGATCGGTTCACGCACCCGGTTCAGTCGGGCCGCTACCAGGTCAACCACCAGTCATCGGCAGCCGCCCTGGCCGCGGTGGCCTTCCAGTGGTGGAAGCTGGACCGGGCGACGCCGATCACCTGGCACAACCGCTTCACGCCGTAGCGGCGGTGATGGTCGGCGACGAACCGGACGCGGTTCAGCAGCCGTCGATCAACAACTGCCTGATTCGAGCACGGCCACAGGACCGTCGAACTGTTCGCGTCCCATGCCGGTCAGGGCAGGATGGGTGAGCTCGGTCTCCGCCGCCGCGCCGGGCAGGGGGTTTCCGCCGATCGGGTTCATCCTTCCGTGTCGTAACCCCGCCAGGACCTCCCCCGATCAGACGGACGCCATCCGTTGGAAGGAGAGGTCCCTGAACACCGACGAACTGGCGGACATACCGGCGCTGGCTGGCACGAACGAGTTCACGCAGCTGGAGGTCCGGTTCGACAAGGAGCGCGCGGCGCTGTGGATGGTCATGCGGGCGCATCCGCGGCCGACGTTCAACCCGGACCTGCTGGACGAGATCCTGCGGCTGGGCCGGCTGGTTCGTGACTCGGGCCTGGAGGTGGACTTCTGGGTGACCGCATCGTCCTGCCCAGGCATGTTCAACGCGGGCGGCGACCTGCCGCTGTTCGCCCGAGCCATCAAGGACGGCGATCACGCGGTGCTGCGCTCGTACGCCCGGGCGGCCGTCGACGTGGTCTGGGAGCTGATGACCGGGTTCGGCATCGGGGCACTGACCGTCGCCCTGGTCGACGGCGACGCGCTCGGCGGCGGGTACGAGTGCGCGCTGGCGCACAACTTCCTGGTCGCCGAGGACGGAGTCACAATGGCGTTCCCGGAGATGCGGTTCAACCACTTCGCCGGCATGGGGGCGTATTCCCTGATCGCCCGGCGCGCCGGCATCCCGGCCGCCGACCAGCTGCTGGTGCACGGCGCGCGCCGGCCTGTGGGGTGGCACGCCGAGCGGGGCCTCGTCGACACCGTCGCCGAGCCGCGCGACGGCCACCGCGCCACCCTTGCGCTCCTCGACCGGTTTCGGCCCCGGCTCAACAGCGTCAAGGCGCTGGTACGCACCCGCAACCGCGTCCTGGCCATCACCCGCGCCGAACTGATGGACATCACCGAGGACTGGGCCGAGACCGCCTTCACCGTCGGCGATCGCGGCGTCGCCTACATGGAACGCCTGGTCACGTTGCAGAACCGCCGCTTCGTCGCGAGCTGATCCCACGCCGGCGTGTCCCCGTGATCATGTCGACCACCGCGCGGGCCGGGTCATCCACACGATTGCCTCCGGAACGCGGCGCGGAACAGCCCCCGCGCCTATCTGGGTGTGGGTGCGACAAGCCGGCGGGCGGGCAGGCGTCGGCCAGGCCGGTCTCCACGGCCGCGGCCAGCGGCGCGCCGAACGCCTCCGTCACGTGGTAGCTGATCGACTCGTCGACGCCGCCGTCCCGGAAGCTCGTTGGCGTCATCCCCAGCAGGCGTTGGGACGTCGCGTAGCAGTTGCCGTCGGACCGGAGAGCATCAGCCGAGCGCCCTCGCGATTTCGCCGACCACGGAGTCGGACTCGGTGGAACCTGGGACTGATCCACAAAACCTGAGCATGACTCGGCGGCCCGTTCATGCCGGTCACCATCGGCCTGTTCATGCCGTGCCGGCCGAGAGCCGGCGCCGCAGCGAGGCGACCAGTGCTTCCAGGCCCAGTTCGAAAGCGCCGTCCGCCCGCTTCCGGCCGACCGGCGCCGCCCTGATCGCTTCGGCGAGCGTGGGCAGGTCGTCGCGTTCGAAGCGCCAGACATCGTCCGGCGCCACGAGGTCGAGGGCCGATCCCAGCGCGTAGGCGTCGAGAACGCCGATCCAGAGCACCACTTCGCCGATCGGCACCCCCGCGAGCCGCAGCAGTGCCGCGACCCGCTCGTAGCCCAGCAGCACCGAGCCGCCGGTCATCGTCTGCTCGTTCAGCAGCGGGATCAGGTTCGGGTGTTCGGCCAGCGCCCGCCGGTACTCCCGCATCCACCGGGTGATCTGCTCACCCCAGTCGCTTCCGTCCAGCGGGGGCGGCTCGATCATCGCGACCAGCCGTTCGCGCAATGCCTCGACGATCGCCGCCCGGCCGGGCAGGTGGTGGTAGATCGAGGACGCGCTCACGCCGAGCCGCTCGGCCAGGTCAGCCATCGTGAGCCGACCAGCGGCGTCGAGGCACGCCAGAGCGGCTTCGAGGATCGCCTCGACGGAGAGCAACCGTTTCCGTCGTTGAACCATCAGTCCTCCACTACATCAGTCGCCACCGAGGGTAGTCATCAACGAAATCCTTGACGTCCCCCGCGGGCCGCCCCATCCTTAAACGAATCTCGTTCGGTTAAGCATCCCAGGCCCGAGAGGACGCTGCCATGGCCGGATCTCCCTCCGCTCCTGACCCGAGCGGCTCGCTCAAACGCGGTGTCCTCGGCACCGGCAGCCTCGTCTTCACGGTGGTGGCCGCGGCCGCGCCGCTGACCGTCATGGCGGGTGTCGCGCCGCTGGCGATCACGGTCGGCGGGATCGGGGCCCCGGCCGGGTACATCGCCGCGGGCGTCGTCCTGACCATCTTCGCGGTCGCCTTCACCCGGATGACCCGGCACGTCAGCAGCGCCGGCGCCTTCTACGCCTACATCGCCAAAGGCCTTGGCCGGACGTGGGGCCTGGCCGCGGCGCTGCTGGCGCTGGTGTCCTACAACACGCTGCAGATCGGTGTCTACGGACTGTTCGCCGCGCAGGCGCAAGCGACTCTGGCCGATGTCTTCGGGCTGAACGTGCCGTGGCCGGTGATCGCGTTCGTTGCCGTCGCGCTGGTCCTCGTGGTGGCCTGGCTGGGGATCGACGTGGGCGCGAAGGTGCTCGGGGTCCTGCTCGTCCTCGAGTCGGGAATCCTGCTGCTGATGGCGATCGGCGTCCTGACGCGCGGCGGCGCGGCCGGCCTGGACGCGAAGTCGTTCACCCCCGGCGCCGTGTTCGGTCCCGGCATGGGTGGCGTCCTGGCCTTCAGCTTCGCCGCGTTCATGGGCTTCGAGTCCACCGCGCTCTATCGCCGTGAGGCCCGCGACCCCGAGCGCACGGTCCCCCGCGCCACCTACCTCGCGGTCGGATTCATGGCGGTCTTCTACTGCTTCATCGTGTGGTCGGTCGTCCAGGCCTTCGGCAGCGACCAGGTCGTCGCCGCAGCCGGTGGCGACACCGCCGGCCTGTTCTTCACCGCGATCGGCAACTATGTCGGCCCCTGGGCGGCCACGCTGATGCACCTGCTGGTGATCAGCAGCGTCTACGCCTCACAGCTCGCCCTCCACAACGCGATCACCCGCTACACCTACGCTCTTGCCCAGGACGAGGTCCTGCCCGGCTGGCTCGGCAGGGTCCATCCCCGTTTCGGCTCGCCCTACCGCGCGAGCATCGCGCAGACCGTCCTCGCGGTCGTCGTGATCGCGGCATTCGCGATCGCCGGCGCCGACCCGTACACGCAACTGCTGATCTGGGTGAACACTCCGGGCGTGGTCGGGATCCTGGTGCTGCAGACGCTGACCGCGATAGCGACCGTTGTGTACTTCCTGCGCCGCAACCCATCCGTGAGCACC
Source organism: Kutzneria sp. (assembly GCA_035492655.1). Classification (GTDB taxonomy): domain Bacteria; phylum Actinomycetota; class Actinomycetes; order Mycobacteriales; family Pseudonocardiaceae; genus Kutzneria. The sequence goes on from DATJJB010000199.1 coordinate 6,439, forward strand.
CCGCTCGCGGTGGCGGCCGGGCTCGCGTCCTCCGTGCTGCTGGCCGGCGCCACCTACGTCCTCGTCGCCAGCGTCGGCCTGCTCACCGGCGCTTCGACCGCCGTCAACGTGGCGCTGGTCAGCGTCGTCCCGGCCACGCTACTGGTGGGCGGCTTGCTCGCCTTCTGGTTACGCGGCCGGCGGCCCGCGACGTACGCCCGCATCGGTGAAGGCAGCGGCGACCCACAGCCCGCTGCCGAAGGGATCCCCGCGTGAACCCGGATCTCGTCGTCTGCGCCGACACCGTCCATACCTTCGCCGGCGACAACCGACCGGTCCAGGCGATCGCGATCCGGGGCGGCGTCGTCACCGCGACCGGCACCCGCCGCGACGTCCAGGACTGGCGCGGTCCACGCACCGAAGTCGTCGACCTGGGCGACGCCACCGTGACGCCCGGCCTGATCGACGGGCACACCCACCCGGTCATGGGCCTGCAACTCACCTCCGACCTCGACCTGTCCGCCGCCCGTTCCCTCGAACAGGCACAGCACCTGCTGGCCACCGCGGCCGCGGACCGAGCGCCAGGCGAATGGCTCCAGGCGTGGGGACTGGACCCCAACCTCTTCGGCGGCCGGCCGATCACCAGCGCCGCGATCGAGGCCGCGATCGGCGACCGCCCGGCCTTCATACGGCTGTTCGACGCGCATTCCGCGCTGGCCACGCCGGCCGCGCTGCGGATCGGCGGCGTCGACGGCCCTCGGCGGTTCGCCCAACGGGCGACGGTGGTCTGCGACGACGCCCTGCGACCGACCGGTCTGCTCTTGGAGGCCGCCGCGATGGACCTGGTCGCCGAGCATGTGCCCAGGGAACCGGTCGCGGTCCGCGCGGCCCGGCTCCGCGTGCTGCTCGGCGACATGGCCGCCACCGGACTCACCGGCGGTCACGTGATGGACCTGCTCGGCGACAGCGCCGAAGTCGTCGCCGCCGCGGAGGAACTCGGCGAACTCCCGCTGCGCTTGCGGTTCGCCCCCTGGTGCGATCCCGGTGTCGACGCGCACGGGCTGGCCGAACTCGTCGATCTCCAGGGCCGGGGCGGCCGCCGCTGGGAGATCGGCGGCGTGAAGTTCTTCATCGACGGGACGATCGACAACGGGACCGCGTGGCTGGAGGAACCCGACTCCCACGGCGAATCGACCGACAGCTTCTGGACCGACCCCGCCGCCTTCACCAAGGCCGTGCGCACCCTCGCCGCGGCCGGTGTTCCGACCGCGACCCACGCCATCGGCGACGCCGCCGTCCGGTACGTCCTGGACACCCTCGACGACCTCGGCCGCCCCGCGGCGGCACCGCACCGCGTCGAGCACATCGAGACCCTGCCGACCGAGCTGATCGGCCGGTTCCGGCGGCAGGGCGTCGTGGCGAGCATGCAACCGATCCACAGCCATTTCACCCGGGCGGATCACCTGGACAACTGGTCGTCCCGCCTCGGTGACGAGCGCGCCGACCGGGCCTGGCGTTGCCGCGACCTGCGTGATGCCGGTGTGCCGGTCGTCCTCGGCTCCGACTGGCCGGTCGCCCCCTACGACCCGCGTCGGGTCCTCGCCGCCGCCCAACTCCGCCGTCCGGCGGGCGAGCCGGAGATCCCACCCGTGCAACCGCGCCAAGGGCTGACCCCGCTGATGGCGCTCGAGGGCTGTACCCGCCTCGCCGCCGCGGCCGCCGGCCGCACCGGCACGATCACCGCCGGAGCGGCGGCCGACCTCACGGCCTTCACGCTCGACCCCCTGCGCGCCGGTCCCGACGAACTGGCCGACGCGCCCATCGCCCTCACAGTGGTGGCCGGTGCGGTCGTGCACCGCGAGCCGACGCTCGCCGGATGAGCGCGAATGACCATCCACAGTGGAGCCAACGCACGAGATGGGTTTCGCCGGCCGAGTCGTCCGCACCACCGGCCGCCCCGGAAAGGTCGCGGCTAGAGGAAGTACAGGCGGGACAGCGCGACCGAGTCCGCCGGCGCGGAGGAAACGGGCTCGCCGTCGACGGTGACGCGTCCCGTCCGGTCCTCCACCCGGACCTCGGCGGTCCGATCATTGTGGATCATGTCCGCGGGTCCGATCCCGCGGGTCCCACGCACGCCGACGCGACGGCGACGGGTGGGCAGCCGATCGTCCTGCGATTGCGCGGCGGCCTGGCTGACGAATGCGACCGAAAGGTCGGCGGGTGTGGGACCGTGTCCGCCCAGCTGGGGGCCGATCACCAGCGGTTGCGAGCTGTCGATGCTCGCGTTCGGGTCGCCGGTGACGCCGTACGCCGGAAAGCCCGCCTTGAGCACCAGCTCTGGTTTCGCCCCGAAGTGGTCCGGACGCCACAGCACGATGTCAGCCAGTTTTCCGGCCTCGAGTGACCCGATCTCGTTGGCCATGCCGTGCGCGATCGCCGGGTTGATCGTGAGCTTGGCGATGTAGCGCCTGGCCCTGTCGTTGTCGTGCCGCGGGTCCGCGCAGCCGCGCTCGTTCTTCATCTTGGCGGCCATGGCGAAGGTGCGCCGGAACGTCTCGCCCGCCCGGCCCATGCCCTGCGCGTCGGACGACGTGATGGCGATGATGCCCAGGTCGTGCAGCACGTCCTCGGCGCCCATGGTGCTGGCTCGAATCCTTTCCCTTGCCAGCAGCGCGTCCCCGGGCAGATCGGCCTTCAGGTCGTGGGCATCCATGATCATGTGGAAGTGCTCGTCGACCGCGTCGCGGCCGAACGGCAGCGTCGGGTTCGTCGACGACGCGATGACGTTGCTCTCGCCGGCCAGCCGCATGACGTTGGGCACGTGTCCACCGCCGCACCCCTCGACGTGGAAGGCGTGGATGGTCCGCCCCGCGAGCACGGCCAGGGTGTCCTCGACCGAGAGGCACTCGTTGAGTCCGTCGGTGTGCAGCGCCACCTGGACGTCGTACTCCTCGGCGGCGGCGAGCGCGGAGTCGAGGGCACGGGTGTGCGCGCCGATGTCCTCGTGGACCTTGAACCCGCACACGCCACCCTCGACCAGCGCCTCCACCAGCGGCTCGCGGGCGGACACCGAGCCACGGCCGAGGAAACCGACGTTGATCGGCCACGCGTCGAACGCGGTGAACGCGTGGCGCAGCGCCCACGGCGTGCTGATGCCCGGCCCCCACACCGGCCCGAATTCCTGGCTGATCACCGTGGTGACGCCGGAGGCGAGTTCGGCCTCGATCACCCGTGGCGACAACAGGTGGACGTGGGTGTCGACCGCCCCGGCCGTGGCGATCAGACCCTCGCCGGCGATGATCGTCGTGCCGCTGCCGACGACGACGTCGACGCCTTCCAGGGTGTTCGGGTTGCCGGCCCTGCCGATGCCGGCGATCCGCCCGTCGCGGATGCCGATCGACGCCTTGCGGACGCCCTGGACGGCGTCGATGATCAGGACGTTGCTGATGACCAGGTCGCAGGTCTGCCGCGCGGTCGCGGCCAGGATGTGCAGCCCGTCGCGGGCGGTCTTGCCGAAGCCGACGACGAATTCCTCGCCCGGCTTGCTGGCGTCGGACTCGACCTCGACGACGAGGCCGGTGTCGCCCAGTCGCACGCGGTCGCCCTTTCGGGGCCCGTAGGTGGCGGCGTAGTCGTGCGGCGTGAAGGTCATGGCCCTTCCTCAGTTTGGTAACCGCAGGCGATCGCGCGCCGCAGCGCTTCCTGCTTCGCTCCTGGTGCGTCCAGGGGTCCGTCGACGAGACCCGCGAAGCCGACGGCGACGCGATCCCCGCCGATGGGCGTGAGACGCACCGCTGCTCGCTCGCCCGGACCGAACCGGATCGAGGACCCGGCCGGAATCGCGAGCCTCATGCCGTAGGCCGCGGCGCGGTCGAACCGCAGCCTCGGATTGGACTCGAAGAAGTGGAAGTGCGAGGTGACGCTGATCGGCACCGTCGAGGTGTTCGTGACGGACACGGTCACCGCGTCGGGCCAGTCCGCCAGCGGCTCGGGTCCGGGAAGAACCGCGCCGGGCGCCGTGTCGGAACCGGCGGCGCCGATCGGGTCGGTCACCACGACCAGCCTCGTGCCGTCGTCGAACACCGCTTCGACCTTGACGTCGCCCACCACCTCGGGCACGCCGGGAAGCACATCGTCGGGGCCGAGTGCGGCCCGGCCGGCCGAGATCGCCTCGTGGAGCCGACGTCCGTCGCGGGCGGCCTCACACACCGTGTCCGCGATCAGGGCGGTCGCCTCCGGCACGTTGAGCCGCAGCCCGCGGGCCAGCCGACGCCGCGCGAGCTCGGCCGTGGTGAAGATCAGCAGTCTGTCCCGTTCGCTCGGCGTAAGTCGCACGGTCGATCACCAGCCTTCCGACAGCACGCGGTCGAGGGTGTCGACGAAGAAGTCGGCGGCGGACCGGTCGAGGCACAGCGGCGGCTTCACCTTGAGCACGTTCATCCGGTCGCTCGTCGGCTGGATCACGACACCCAGGTCCAGCATCCGGTCGCAGATGGCCGCCGTCTCACGCGCCGCGGGTTCGAGAGTGGTCCGGTCGACAACCAGCTCCACGCCCAGGTACAGGCCGGAGCCGTGGACGGCGCCGATGATCTCGTGCCGCCGCTGAAGGTCCTCGAGACGTGCCTTGAGATGGCCACCGACGGTGCGCGCGTTCTCCTGTAGACCCTCGTCACGGATGATGTCGAGCACGCACAGACCGATACGTGAGGACAACGGGCTCCCGCCGGTGGAGGAGAAGAAGTAGCCGCCGTCGCGGTACTTCTCGGCCACGGCGCGGCTGGTGATGACGGCTGCCACGGGAACGCCGTTCCCCACCGCCTTCGCGACGGCGATGATGTCGGGAACGACCTCCTGCTGCTCGAATCCCCAGAACCAGTGACCGAGCCGGCCGTAGCCGACCTGGATCTCGTCGGCGATCGCCAGGCCGCCGTGACGGCGCACCGCGGAGTACACCGCGGCGAGGTACCCCTCGGGCAGGGGCATCCCCCCGGCATTGCCGTAGAAGGATTCGCCGATGAAGCCGGCCGGCGGTCGCCCGGACGCGGCCAGCTCGTCGACGACCGCGGCCGCCTCCGGTCCGTATCGGACGGCGTCGACGCCTCGGTGCCGGCCCCGATACGGGTTGGGCGCGGCCACGGTGTGCACCCAGCTCGGCCGGCTGTGCAACGCGTTCGGATTGTCGGCGACGGACGTCGAGACAGCGTCCGACGCATAGGTCCACCCGTGGTAGGCCTCGCTCATCGCGACCACGTCGGACCGGCCCGTTGCCACGAGCGCGAGCCGGATCGCCAGGTCGGCCGCCTCCGAGCCGGAATTCACCAGGAAGACGGTGTCCAGTGGTTCCGGCGCGAGGTCCGCGAGCCGCGCGCCGAAAGCGGCGATCGCCTCGTAGTTGAACCGGGAGTTCGTGTTCAGCAGCCGTAGCTGGCGTTCGGCGGTTCTGGCGACGCGGGGGTGGGAGTGGCCGACCACCGCGACGTTGTTGATCATGTCCAGCAGCGGGCGTCCGTCCTCGGTCACGAGGAAGTGGCGCCAGCCGCGTTCGATCCGGGGCGGCTCGCGGTAGTAGTGCTCCTGTACGTCGGCCAGGGCACGTTCGCGTTGCCGCAGCACGGAATCGGCGACGGAACTCGTCGCGGGCAGCCCGAGCAGAGGAGCCGGATCGGCAAGCATCGCCAGCCAACCCGGTGCGTACCGAGGGGCTACGCCTTCGGGGGCACTTCCGGCCTGGTGGCCCACGGCGATCCGGGTTCGACGACGCGACATCGTCGTCGCCACGACGACGCCGGCGACCACGGTTCCCGTGGCGCGAGCGTCGACACCGTGCAGCACCAACTCGACGTCGTCCGCGCGCAGCACGATGCCGGAGTCGGTGGACGACACCTCGCCGTCCCAAGGTGCACGGAGTTCCTCGGCCCCTGCCGTCCAGAGGTCGATCCCCGTCGCGACCGAGGCCGGCGGCGCCTGCGAGAGCGCTTGACTCCCAGCAAGGCGTGCCTCGCCGAACTTCGTCACCACGGCTCGATGTCCAGCCGCAAGATGGTCCGCGGCAAGCCTTTCCGCGATATCGGCGTTCTCCCAAGCACCCTCGTCGAGAAGGGACGATTGTGGCGACAGATCCAGCACCGCCGCGTCCGGGAGGGCGAGCAGGACGCCGTTCGGGACGGAAGCACGGCTTGTGCTCAGGCCCAGCGCGTCGCGGATCAGCGCGGTCATCACCTCGGGCGGGACGGCGAGCGCCTGGTCCGCGATTCGCCACTCCCTGACCAGGCGTGTTTCCGCGTAGGCGTTGTCACCGTCGACCGCCACCTGATGGCAGCCGCTGACGACCAGCACGGCGGCACGCAGCACCACCAGTGGCCAGATCGCATCGACTTCCGCGTCGGACAGTGGACGCAGGCGGTGGTAGGCGCGCACCGCGGGCAGCACGTCGGCCGGCTCGGCGCCGGGGTGGTGCAGGATCGAGGAGATCGCGATCGCGAGCTCGCTGACGGTCCACGTACTGGTCAGATCGCTGAAGTCGATCACTCCGTCGACGAGCCCGGCCGCGCCGAGCACGGTGTTGTCGTCGGTGAGGTCGAGGTGCACGACCTGCACCGGCAGGTCGGGGACGAGCGGTGTGAGCAGCTCCCAGGCCCGTGCCTCGGCGTTGTCGACCTCGGCACGTCGAGCCGCGGGCAGCGACGAACCCAGTGCGGCCACTGTCCGGTCGGCGTGCCGCAGGTCCCACTGCAGGACGCGGCCGAGCCCGTCGCCGGTGAGGCCGGCGAGCGCCAGGTCGACCCTGCCTGCCACCTCGCCCAACCGGGCCACGCTTCGCGGATCGAGATACCCCTTGCCGAAAAGGGTGCCGCCGTCGAGGAACCGGATCAGTCGGGCAACCGCGGGGCCGTCCGGAGTGTCGACCGTTGCGCGCCGCGCGACTCCGCCGTCCGCGCGGAGCACCTGAGCGACCCTCAGCTCCGGACACGCGGTGGCTACCCGGTCGGCAGCGGTGTCCTGGACCGAGATCTCGGCCGCGCTGAAGGCCGGGTTCGACACCTTGAGCACCGCCAGCGGTTGCCCGGCCGGCGTCCGCAGGACGAAGTTGGCGTCCTGGTTGCCGCCCAACTGGTGCGCGACGGCGTCCATGCCGAACGACTCGTGAGCAACCCTTCGAGCCCACGCCTCGTCGACGCGTGGCGCGGGAAGGGCGACGGCGTCGAAGAAATCCCACCCGGTCGTCATCTCAGCGCCCCCGCCCGCCGGCGGCCGGCTCCTGCTGGGTGATGCAGTGAATGCCGCCGCCGCCGGAGAACACATCCCTCGCCGACACCATGACGACCTCTCTGCCTGGGTACGCCGCCTCGAGGATCTCCTTGGCCTGTCGGTCGTTGGGGTCGTCGAACCCGCACCCGATCACTCCCCCGTTGACGACGAGATGGTTGATGTAGCTGTAGTCGACCCAGTCGACGCTGTCGCGGACGATCCGTGGCGCGGGCACCTCGATGATCTCCCAAGGTCGGCCGGCGGCATCTCGCGCGTCGCGGGCGACGTCCAGGATCTCGCGACTGATGGCGTGGTCCGGATGCGTCGGTTCCTCCTGCGTGTGCACGAGCAGGACGCCGGGCGAGGCAATCGTGACGGTCATGTCGACGTGCCCTCGGGTGCCAAGACGCAACGAGTCGCGATACAGGCCGCGCGGCAGCCAGACGACGTGTTCGGCGCCGATCGTGCGAGCCAGTTCCGCCTCGACGTCCGACTTCGTCCATCCCGGGTTCCGCCACGGGTCGAGCTGCACCGTCTCGGTCACCAGCACGGTCCCGAGGCCGTCGACATGGATCCCGCCGCCCTCGTTGACCATCCGCGAGGGCCTCAACTCGGCCCCGGCGCGCTCCGCCACGAAGGATCCGATGCGCTCGTCCCTGCCCCAGGTCGCCCAGGACTGCCTGCCCCAGCCGTTGAAGACCCAGTCGACCGCGCCGAGCCGTCCGGACTCGTCCACCACGAAGGTCGGGCCGATGTCGCGCATCCACGAGTCGTCCAACGGCGCCTCGACGATCTCGACCTTCTTCTCGTCGAGGTGGCGGCGCGCCGTCCCGGTCTCGGCCGGGTCGACGACCATGGTGACGGGCTCGAACTCAGCGATCGTGTGCGCGACCCGAGCCCAAGCGGACCGGGCGCGGTCGGCGTCCCGCGGGTTGTCGGCGAGGTACGAGCCCTCGGCGGGGAAGGCCATCCACACACGCGCCTGCGGTTCGGTTTCGGCAGGCATGCGCCAGGACACCGGGCACTCCTGGTCAGGTGTCACCACTGCTCCCGACGTCGTCGATCGGAACGGGCGGAACGTTGAGCGCCCTGCGCAGCGCGTAGCACTCCGCGAGGAGGCGCCGAGGCGAGGTTCTCGTCTCGGCGGAGATCGGCGGTTCCCACGTCGATGAACGTCGGCGGCAAGCCGGCCAGATCCGCGGCGTGGAGCGGCGTAGCCGTCGGGCTCCGGCCCGGCGAGGAACCGTCCCGCCGCTGGTTCGACGGCGGCTCCGTCAGGGTCAGCGCCATGACCGCTCCTTGAATTGAAAGTCTTTCAAAGAAACGCCCCGCGTCACTATGCGGCACCCCGCGGCTAGGGTCAAGAGGTGACCAACCAGAAGGCCAGGCGACACCGCCGGCTCGAGCACCCGCGCGAGCGGGTCATGCGGGAGGCGTGGGCGTTGCTCGCCGAACGCGGCTTGGCCGACCTGAGCCTCTCCGAGCTCGGGCGGCGCCTGGACACCAGCGCCGGTCACCTCTCGTACTACTTCGGCAGCAAGAACGGCCTGCTCCTCGAACTGCTCCGCTGGAGCGAGGGCGAGCTGACCGAGCAGCTGGCACTCGTGGTGGAATCCGACGGCCCGGCCGAGGAGCGGCTGCACAGCCTGTGCACGCTCAACTTCCCCCGTTTCGCCGGTGACCCCCGCTGGTTGCTCTGGGTGGAGCTGTGGCCGCGGGTGATGCACGAGCCCGCCCTGCGCGAGGCGCAACTCGAGTTCGACGCAGTCTGGCGCGCGGCGATCAGCCGGATCCTCAGTGACCTGACCGACGACGTCGAAACGCTCACGCAACGGGTGTTCGCCCTCATCGACGGGCTGAGCGTGGCCCTGCTGACGGGCGACACCACGCTCACCGTCGAACAGGCATGGCAGCACGTGAAAGCACTGCTGCCGGCCACCGATCCTGACACGCAGCGGAAAGACCGGCCGGCGTTGTAGCGCTCGGCGGGGCAGACCAGCATCCAGGTCGCCGGCGGCAGTGAACCGCCGATCTGTGCCCGGCGTGGTAACGGATGTGCCGATGAGTACACCCCACGGTGGGGCCCGCGACGACCCGCCCTACTGTGGAGGTGTGCTCAGGTCGGTGCGTCCGGTGACCCTGCGATGGGTCTTCGTGGTCGCGCTCGCGCTGGGCATCGTCGGAATGCACCACATGACCATGTCGGGGGCCGGCCCGCACCACGCGGAGCACACGGTCTCGGCGACCGCCACCCAGGCGAATTCGGCCTGCTGCGACGACATGCCCGGTCACGGCGGCATGCAACACCTGTGCCTGGCAGTGCTGGGCGCGGCCGCTGGACTGCTGTTGTCCTGGTTGCTGCTCCGGCGCGGCGCGACCACGACGCCCTCCCCTTCGCCCACGTCCCTCGCGACGCTACGGGGACGGGCCCCGCCGAGAGTCCTCGCGCCTTCGTCCGCCTCCCTGTCCTCTCTCTGCGTCCTGCGGCTGTGACAGGGCCAGTGCGCCACGCCTGCGCGTGGTCCGCACTACCGGGCCCTCACAACCGCGGAACCAGTTTCGAGAGGTAGACCATGACCAGCAAGCCCCTGGTCGGGATGGCGCTTGCCATCCTCACGGCCGGCGTTGTGCTCACCGCCTGCGGCAACGCCGGCAACAGCACCGGCGCGAGCCCGAGCACGACCACGTCCGCCACGCACGCGGCCGACCACAACCAGGCCGACGTCACCTTCGCCCAGCAGATGATCCCGCACCACCAGCAGGCGCTGGACATGGCGAGGACGGTGGCCGGGCACACCACCAACGCGAAGGTCACCGACCTGGCCGGGCGGATCGAGAAGGCGCAGGACCCGGAGATCCAGCAGATGACCGGCTGGCTGAACCAGTGGGGCGCCGCGCCGTCGACCACGAGCGGCATGCCCGGCATGGGCACCATGCCGGGCATGGGTGACGGCCGCGCCATGCCCGGCATGATGAGTGACCAGGACATGCAGCAGCTGTCGCAGGCCAAGGGAGCCGGCTTCGACAAGATGTGGCTGCAGATGATGGTTCAGCACCACCAGGGCGCCGTCGACATGGCCAAGACCGAACTCGCCCAGGGCGCCAGCACCGACGCGAAGACGCTGGCCCAGAAGATCATCGACGGCCAGCAGGCCGAGATCACCGAGATGAAGGGCCTGCTCGGTCAGAGCTGACCGGCCTCGTTGTCGGGTGGGAACGCTCGGGCGTTCCCACCCGCTACGCGGCGGCATGGCCATTCGGACCGACGTCGGCGTCGACGATCGACTTGCCTGCTGCCGAATCCAGCACTGATGTCGCGGTGTGAGGAAACTTCGTCCCGCACTCGTTCGCCGGCTTGGTCTCCACCATGCTGGTCGACATGATTCGTTTGAGAAGATCAGCCGCGACCGTGCTCGTCGTCGCGGCTGCGCTGCTGGCGTCGTCCGCCACGGCGGTCGCCCACCGCGGCGACCTGTTCCGCGAGGACTTCGATCGCCTGCCCCTGGGACAGGTCACGGGAGGGCACGGCTGGACCACCGACGTTTCCGGCGGCAGTCTGACGATCGAACCCAGCACCACCGGGCACGGCCGGGAGCTGCACGTCCACACCGACGGGAACGGTCGTGCCTTTCTCGTGGTGCCCGGCCTGACCCCACCCGGCAACAGTTTCTGGGTCCGCATGCGCCTGCGGGTGGCCGCGTTCCCCACCGCTCCCCCCTGGGCCCACTGGACCATCGCCGAGGCTTCCGGCTCCGACGCGCCGACGCTGGTCCGTCCGATCGGCGGCCAGTACGTGCCCACCTCCAACGCCAACTTCTTCGGCGTCGGGTCGGACCTCGGCCCCACGGGCGACTGGACCGCCTGGCAGACGTCGGCCCCCGCCGTCGCCGGGAACTGGCGATGCGTGGAATTCCATCTCGACGCCACCGACAACCGGGTCACCGTCTACCTGGACGGTGTCGAACAGACCGCCCTCACCGTTTCCACCAGGCAGCACGGCGGTGCGTCGGGCGACTTCGTCTTCCCGCGTTTCGACACCCTCAAACTGGGCTGGCAGCTCTACCAGCCCAGCCCGACCCCGTCGTCCTACGACGTCCAGCTCGATGACGTGGTCGTGAGCACGCACCGCATCGGCACACACTGATCCGCATCGTCGGGGAACTGGGGTCGGCGCCATGGCCGGCCAACGGGTGCTTGAGCTGGGTTCGGGCAGTGGCTCCGACCTCGCGCACCTGGCCACGCTCGGCGCGATCCGCACCGGCGTCGACCTCGCCCCCGGCCGCGCTCAGATCGCCATGCAGCAGTGGAATCATCTGCCGGGCCTACGTCTTGTTCCACCCGGCTGGCCATCGCCCCGGCGAAGCACAGGCCCTCAACGCGATCGGCTGGATGCAAACCCAACTGGGCCAGCACGAGCAGGCTGTCGCGTGGTACCGGAATGCCTTGTCCTGTTTGAGTATTTGGGCAGCCGCCACCACCCCGGCGCCGAAGTCCCGCGCGCCCGGTTGAGGGAACCCATGTGGTACCGGCGGGGTACCTGACGGGTACCGGGCGCGGACACGCTTGGCATCAAGGACAGTGAAAGGACCACGATGCCAACAAAACTCGCTTCACTGCTGAGAAGCCGCAAGGCCGCGGCCCTGCTGCTCGGCCCGCTCACGGTCGTCGCGCTGGGCGCCGGCGCGGGCACCGCCTCGGCCTCCGAGGGCTCACGGGTGGAGATCTTGAACGCCAACTCCGATCTGTGCATGTCCATCCCTGGTGACGTCATCTACACGGGACAGCGGATCGACCAGTGGGACTGCGGCGGCTACGCGGACCAGTACTGGTATCTCAATCCCTCGGCCAGCCATCCCGGCTGGTTCTACATCCAGCCCCAGCAGAACGACACGCTGTGCGCCACCTACGTGCCCGGCACCAACGACATCCTCACCCTCCAGGGCTGCGGCACGAACGCCGGCAGCGGGAACGCCAGCACGCAGCTCTGGCGCTACATCGGCGACAACGAGCTGGAGACCTTCCAGGGCTGGGCCATGTCCGTCCCCGGCGCCTCCACCACGCACGACGTCAGCATCAACATCTATCCGTACGGCCCCTACCCGGACCAGCACTGGGGCATCTACAGCGCGTGATCCTCCGCGACCTGGGCCTGTCCGCCCCGCACATCACCGCCGCGCCCAGCCATCAAAACCCGGCCTGACTCCATGCTCGACGCGACCGTCGACCCGTGCTCGCCGCGCCGCCGGCCAGGCCCAGCTTGTCCAGCGCCGGCCCCACCGCCACACCTGGCGCGTCCACACCGACCACGAATCCGGTGATGCCCAGATGCCCGGCGGTCTGGTCGGTGCTGGCGTACGTCACCACGACGTCCGCGACGGAACCGTTACTGACAAAGGATTTCATGCCGTTGAGCAGGAAGCCGCCGTCCGTCGGGGTCGCGCTCGTGGTCAGCGCGGACACGTCGGAGCCGACCTGTCCGACTGGTCCGGCTCTTCCGTCCGCATCCGCGTCCTCACCGGCGGTCCCGGCGTCGGCAAGGCCGGCTTGGCCCTGCACTGGGCCAATCGCGTCCGCGCCACCTTCCACACCAGTGCCTGGTTGGCACTGCTCGCGGTGGCCGAGTACTTGAACCACGTGGTGCTGGTGAAGTCGCCGGCCCCGACGTCCAGGCTCGGCACGAACGGCGTCTCGGCGGCGACCGCCGGCGCGGCTGAGAGTCAGGGCGAAGGCCGGGAAGGTCGTGCCGCCGTCGGCGCTGATCGCCGCCGCCCGGTGATCGCCGCTGGTGATCTCGTTGCGGCCCGCCGCACACAGGCGGCCGTCGGCCAGTTCGGCCACCGAGATCTCACCCGGGCTCAGCTCACCGTCCACAAAGGAGTTTGACACCTGGCTGGCGTGCCAGCTGTCGCCGTGATCATCGCTGTACAGCACGCCCGCGTCCACCACGCCGTTGCTCGGCTTCTGGTGCGCCCCAACGACAAGCCGCCCGTTGCGCAACGCGACGCCGCGCCCCGGCCCGGTGGCGAACCACCCGTCGTTGGTGCCGTCGAACGTGGCCGGCACCGGCCCCCAGGTGCGCCCGTCATCAGTCGATCGCCGCAGCACGATGTCGCCCCGGTCCGCGCCGGACGGCGACTTCCTGGCCTCGGCAAACGCCAGCAGGCTGCCCTGCTCGGTCCGCGCCAACGCCGGAATCCGGTAACAGCCGTAGCCGCCCGTGCCTGCACGGAACAGCACCTGCTCCGTGCCCGCCACCGCCGCCTGCGACGCGCTCACCCCGCTCGCCCCCGCCACCGGAGCCGGCCCCATCGCCAACAGCACGGCCGCGACCACCAGACCCCGCACCATGCCGGCCATGCTGGCCGAGCCCGCTTCGATTCCGCCTCACCCGCGCTATCACCCGGGCCGGCTACTCCCCGCGCATCGCGGCGGATCTCGGCCAGCCGGTCCTTGCCCGCCTGCTCGCGGTTGGCGAGCTTCTTGTCCCTGTGCGTAGGACGCGATGCCGAGATTGTTGTGGCTACGGGCCTGGCCACTCAGGTCGCCGAGCCGTTCGTCCAGGTCGAGGGCCCGGCGCAGGGCGGCGTCCGCCTCGGGAAAGCAGCGGAGCCGGATGGTCGAAGCCGGCGTCGGCCGCCTGCACGGACCTCGCCGCCTCCGTGAACCTGATGGCAGGCAACCTGACCGACCGGATCCGCGACATCACCTACGACACCATTGGCGTCACACGAGTGGCATGTCCCAGTGGATCGATATCGATGCGAGGTGCGGAATCCCGGAGCTGAGGAAATCCTTGACGGACGAGCCGGCCTTGCTGGATCGGCCGTCGGCCGGTGGAGGTCGGTCGGGCCGACTGCGGCGGCACCGGGGGTGGTTGCTCGCGCTGGCCGTGGTCGCACTGCTGGTCGAGATGACGGTCGCGATGGTCACGACGGCAGTGGCGCAGACGCCGACCATCGACGAGCCGGTCTACGTCGGCACCGCGGTGGTCTACCTGGAGCAGCACAGCCTGCGCTACAACCCGGAGCATCCGCCGCTGGGCAAGCTGATCATCGCGACCGGGGTGGCCTTCGCCGGCGTGCGGCTCGATCCGGCCATCACCGGCGACGAGACCCAGCTCGGGCGTCAGGTGCTGTACGAGTCGGGCAACGATGTAGAACGGCTGATGCTGTTGGCGCGGCTGCCGGTCATCGTGCTCACACTGCTGTTCGGGCTGGTCGTCTTCGCATTCGCCCGTGACCTGACCGGCCCGGTCGGCGGGGTCGTGGCTCTCGCCCTGTACGCCTTCTCACCCGACCTGATCGCGCAGGGATCGCTGGCCACGCTCGACGTTCCGGTGGCCGGTTTCCTGGTGACGTCGGTCTGGCTGGTGTGGCGGGCCCGGCGTCGTCCTGCCCGGTATCTCCCGCTCGCCGGACTTGCCCTCGGCGCGGCGATTGCCACGAAGATGATCGCCCTGGCGGCAGTTCCGGTGCTGCTGGCGCTGGTCGTGCTGTCCATCCGGCACGCCCGTCGCACGCCGGCCCCCGCCAGGCGTCTCGGACGCGGCGTGGTGGCGGCCGCCGGCATGGCGGTGATCGCGGTCGCCGTGGTGTGGGTCTCCTACCTGGCCGTGGATCCGCAGTTGCGCTGGGCGACGCCGCCGGGCCTGCCGGCCCTGCATGGCCTGCGCGCGCTGGTCGACTGGCTGCCGTTGCCCACGTCGTATCGGGACGGCATGCACCTCCAGTTCGGCATGGAGGACCAGGTCTGGGGCGGTTTCCTGTTCGGACGAACCTATGCCGGTCCGCTGTGGTACTACCTACCGGCCGCGATGGTGGTGAAGACGCCGCTGGGCACGCTGGCGCTGTGGCTGGCCGGCGTCGTGGCGATGCTGACGGTTCCCCGGCTGCGCCCGGCGGCCCCCTACGTGCTCATTCCCACCGCCGTGCTGCTGGCCGCGTCCATGACCAGCGTCCGCGATCTCGGCGTCCGCTACGTGGTCTTCGTCCCGATGTTCCTGGCGGTCGCGGCGGCCGGCGTGGTGGTCGTGCGCCGGCGGTGGGTGCGGATCGCGGCGGCGGCGCTGGTCGTCTTCACGGCGATCAGTTCGGTGCTGACGTTCCCGTACTACCTGCCGTACTCGAACGAGGCCTTCGGCGGGCCGGCCGACACCCATCTGTACCTGCACGACTCGAACGTCGACTGGGGCCAGGACCTCGGCCGGCTGGCTGACCGGCTCCGGCAGCGGTACCCGGACGCGCGGATCTGGCTCGTCTACAAGGGAAGTGGCGTGCCCGCCCACTACGGCATCGCCGCCGCCGACCCGCTCGCCGTGCCCGCGGACCAGGTGCACGGGCTGCTGGTCGTGTCGGATTCCGCCGTCGCCAAGGCCGACGACCGACTGTCGGCGCTGATCGCCGGCAGCACGCCGATCGACGACGTGGGCCACTCCATCACGATCTACCGCCGACCATAGCCCGGAACCGCCTGTCATGGTTCGGTGGCCGCTGATCGGGGCCTGGTGTGGCCGATGGTCATTGAAATGCCGGGCGTACTCGCCCGGGATGGCGGTGGCGTGCCACTCGTTGTAGATCAGCAACCGATCGGTGCACTCCGCCCGAACGCTGCGTACGAACCGCTCGGCGTAGAGGTCGGCGGCATCTGGTGGGAACGGACCGCCCGCACCGGCCTCGACCGCCACGTGTCGGTGGCCGGTCCTCAGCTCCGCGCCGAGCAGTAGATCTCGACGCCGACCCGCGCGCGGCGTCGCCGAACCGACTCCATCACGATCTGTCGCCGGCCATGGCGCGCTCCCGCACCGGCCCCGGACGGACTGCGCGTGCGCCGGGAATGAACGCGGCGATGGCGAGCGCGGCGAGCGCGGTGGCGCAGCCGAGCGCCATGACCAGGCGGAAAGCGCCTTCGGTGGGGATCGCCACGGGACCGAAACGCACGGTCAGCTGGGCGAGAACCGCGCCGGCGACAGCGCTGGAGACCGAGGTGCCGATGGCGCGCATCAGGGTGTTGAGGCTGTTGGCGGCCGCGGTCTCGGAGACCGGCACGGCGCCCATGATCAGGGCGGGCATGGCCCCGTAGGCCAGGCCGATGCCGCCGCCGATCACCGCCGACACCAGCAGGAGCTGCCAGACGGCCGACATGAGGCCGACGCCGAGCCCGTAGCCGGCGGCGACGACAAGGATGCCGAGCATGAGGGTGACCTTGGGCCCGGCGGTCGACGTGATACGCGCGGACAACGGAGCGATCATGAGCATGACCAGCCCGGAGGGCACGAGCACGAGGCCGGTGACGAGCAGGCTCTGGCCGAGGCCGTGCCCGGTGGCCACCGGGAGTTGCAGGATCTGCGGCAGCACCAGGGACATCGCGAACATGGCGAAGGCGAACACGGCCGACGTGAGGTTGGTCAGCAGCACCTGACGGCGCGCGGTCGTGCGAAGGTCCACCAGCGGCGACGCCGTACGCAGTTCCCACCAGCCCCACAGCAGCAGCACGACCGCCGCCGCACCGAACAGGCCGAGGGTGACACCGCTCGTCCAACCCCACGCGGCGCCCTTGGAGATCGCCAGCAACAGGCACACGAGCGCGGCCGACAAGCCGGCGGCGCCGACGAGATCGAACCGTCCACGGGCGCGCGTGCGGGACTCCGGCACGCACGTCGACACAAGAACCGTGACGAGCACACCGAGGCCGGCGGCGACCCAGAACAGCACGTGCCAGTCGGTGTTCTCGGCCAGGAACGCGGCCGCCGGCAGACCGAGTGCGCCGCCGACACCCAGCGAGGCGCTCATCGTCGCGGTGGCCGAGCCGAGGCGCTCGGCGGGCAGCTCGTCCCGCATGATGCTGATCCCGAGCGGGATGACGCCGGCGGCGAGGCCCTGGAGCGCCCGTCCGACGATCATCGGCACGAGCGTGTCGCTGAGCGCCGCGACCACCGCGCCTGCGACCAGCAGCACCAGGCTGACCAGCAGCATCCGGCGCTTGCCGTAGAGGTCGCCGAGCCGGCCGACCACCGGCGTCGCGACCGCGCCGGCGAGCAGGGTGGCGGTGATCACCCAGGTGCTGTCGGCGGCGGAGGCGTGCAGCAGCGCCGGCAGCCGCGGGATCAGCGGGACGACCAGGGTCTGCATCAGCGAGACCACGATCCCGCCAAGGGCCAGCACCAGTACGACGAGGTTCGGGCGGACGGCGGGCGATCGGGACATGGGGGCCTCCGGTCACGGATGGACGGACGACGGCAGATTAAGTCAGTTGCTTGACTTAATTCAAGTCTTCGGCCACTCTCGACCTCGGACCGGCATCCCCAGAAGGAGTTCAGAGATGACCCAGAGCGACGCCGAACAGCTCCCCCGCTTCCCGTTCGAGACGCCCGCCGCGCTCGAGCCGCCGGCGCAGTGGGCCGAGTTCCGGACCAGTTGCCCGGTCGGGCGGGTGGTGCTGGCCAGCGGTGACGAGGCGGCCCTGATCACCCGCTACGACGACGTCCGCGCGGTGCTGTCCGACCCGCGCTTCACCCGGCCGACGCCGCACGACGACGCCGCCCGGGTCGCCGACACCGAGTCCGGCGGCGTGTTCAACAGCGAGATGGCCACCGTGATCCCGCAGCACGGCCCGGCCCACCTGAACTGGCGCCGGATGATCGGCAAGTGGTTCACCGCCAAGCGGATGAACGCGCTGCGCCCGGGCATCGCGGCCATGGCCGAGCACCTCATCGACGACATGGTGGCCAAGGGCGCGCCGGCCGACCTCAAGGCCTCGCTGGCCTTCCCGCTGCCGGTGTGGGTGATCTGCGACATGCTCGGCGTGCCGGACGCCGACCGGGACCGGTTCGCCCACTGGTCCGACGTCATGCTCAGCATGACCCGCTACAGCCAGGCCGAGTTCGACCAGGCGCAGGCCGAGTTCGGCCGCTACATGGGCGGGCACATCGCCGCCAAGCGTGCGCAGCCGGCCGACGACCTCCTCAGCGCGCTGATCGCCGACACCGACGCGGACGGCGAGTCCTGGTCCGACGCGCTGCTCGCCGCCACCGGCATCGGCCTGCTCATCGCCGGCCACGAGACCACCGCGAACATGATCGCCAAGATGGTGGCGATGCTGCTGGCCGACCGCACCCGCTGGGAGCAGCTGCTCGCCGACCCGTCGCTGGTCCGCACCGCCGTCGAGGAGGCGTTGCGGACGGACGCCAACGCCGGCATCGGCATGGCCCGGTACATCACCGAGGACTTCGAGGTCGCCGGCACGGTCCTGCCCAGCGGCACCACCGCGATGTGCAGCATGGCGGCGGCCAACCGCGACGAGCGCGCGTTCGACGACGCCGCCGAGATCGACCTGAGCCGCAGCCCCAACCCGCACCTTGCCTTCGGCGCCGGCGCGCACGCGTGCCTCGGCCAGCCGCTGGCCCGCACCGAGCTCCAGGTGACGCTGGAGGTGTTGCTGCGCAAGCTGCCGACGCTGGAGCTCGACGTCCCCGCGGACGAGCTGCGCCGGGTCGAGGGGCTCGCCGTCGGTGGCCTGCGCGAGCTCCCGGTTCGGTGGTGACGTCGTGATGGCCAAGGCGACCAGCAACGACGCCGGCAAGGCCGCACGGGCCCACGCGACGCGCGAGGCGATCCTCACCGTCGCGGAACGGCTGTTCGCCGAGCAGGGCGTGCTCGCCGTGTCCAACCGGCAGATCAGCGAGGCCGCCGGGCAGGGCAACAACACCGCCGTCGGCTACCACTTCGGCACCAAGGCGGACCTGGTGCGGGCCATCGCCCGCAAGCACTCGGCGGCGATCGAGGAGGCCCGGCAGCGACTGGTGGGCGAGGCCGGCGCGAGCGCGGACCTGCGGGCCTGGCTCGGCTGCCTGGTGCACCCGCTCGCCGAGCACCTCGCGGCGTTGGGCAGCCCCACCTGGTACGCCCGGTTCGCCGAGCAGGTGATGGCCGCCCCCTCGCTGCGGCCGATCATCATCGACGAGTCGCAGTCGTCGCCGGCAATGGTGCGGATCGTGGACGGCCTGCTCCGGCGGCGGCCCGACCTGCCGGCCGATGTCGTCGCCGAACGCGGCGACATGACCCGGACGCTGGTGCTGCACATGATGGCCGAGCGCGAGCGCGCGCTGGCCGACCGGACTCCGACCCCGCGCGCCACCTGGCAGGAGGCCGCGACGGGCCTGATCGACGCACTGGTCGGCCTGTGGCAGGCGCCAGTGACCACCAACCCGAACGAACGGAGCGAATGAACATGAAGGTCACCGTGGACGAGGAGAAGTGCTGCGGCGCCGGCACGTGCGTGCTGCTCGCACCGGCCGTGTTCGACCAGCGCGACGAGGACGGCATCGTGATCCTGCTCGACGAGCGCCCCGGCGAGGACCTGCACGCGATCGTGCGGGAGGCCGCCAGTGTCTGCCCCGGCGCGGCGATCTCGGTCGGCGAGGACGTGTGAGCGCGCCGGCCGACGTGCTGGTGGTCGGCGCTTCGGCCGCCGGCCTCGCGACCGTGGAGGCCCTGCGCCGCAAGGGGTATACCGGCCGCGTGACCGTACTGGGCGCCGAGACGCACCTACCCTACGATCGACCGCCGCTGTCCAAACAGGTCCTCGCCGGCGACTGGGAGCCCGAGCGCGCACAGCTCCGCCAGCCGGCCGCACTGTCCTCATTGGACGCCGAGTTCCTGCTCGGTGACCCGGCGGTCGGCCTGGACGCCGCCGGACGATCGGTCCGCACCGCGGCCGGCCGCGTGCTGACGGCGGAGGCCGTCGTGATCGCGACCGGCCTGCGCCCGCGAACGCTGCCCGGGCAGGAGAACCTGGCCGGCGTGCACGTCCTGCGGACTCTCGACGACGCGGTGGCGCTGCGTGCCGACGTGCGGTCTGGTTCGCGGGTGGTGGTTGTCGGGGACGGCGTGCTCGGCTCCGAGATCGCGGCGACCTTGTCCGCCATGGGCGCACGCGTGACGCTCGCCGGCCCGCAGCCCGCGCCGATGGCGATGCAGTTCGGCCCGCTGGCCGCGGGTCTGCTCGCCCGGCTGCACACCGAGCGTGGCGTCGATCTGCGACTGGGCACCGCGGCCAGCGGGCTGGTCGGGGAGAACGGACGTATCGCCGGCGTGCAGCTGGCGGATGGCGATGTCCTGCCGGCCGACGTCGTCGTGGTGGCCTTCGGCGCCGCGCCGGTGACGGAGTGGCTGTCGGGCAGCGGATTGCGCTGCGACAACGGCGTGGTGTGCGATTCCGCGTGCCGTGCGGCGGACGGCATCTACGCCGCCGGCGATGTCGCGCGCTGGCACCACGAGACGTTCGACTCCTTGCTACGGCTGGAGAATCGTACCAACGCCACCGAGCAGGCGGTCGCCGTGGCCGGCAACATCCTCGGCGAGAACCAGCCGTACACACCGGTCCCGTACTTCTGGACCAACCAGTTCGATGCCCGGATCCACGTGCACGGCCTGCTGTCCGCCGACGCCGAGGTGTCCATCGTGGACGGATCGCCGGACGATCGGCGGTTCGTCGCCGACTACCGCGTGGACGGCGAACTCGTCGGCGTGCTCGGCTGGAACATGCCGAAACAGGCCCGCCAGCGGCGTGCGGACATCGCCGCCACCCCGGTACTAGTGGGAGGAAAGTCGTGACCACGCAAGCGTTCCCGGCGGCCAGGGCCGCCGGCTGCCCGTTCGACCCGCCGCCGGCCATCCAGGCGCTGCAGCACCAGGCGCCGCTGGCGCGGGTCCGGCTGTGGGACGGCAGCACGCCATGGCTGGCCACCCGCTACGCCGAACAGCGGGCGCTGCTGGCCGACCCCAGGGTCAGCGCCGACGTCACCCGCCCCGGCTACCCCAGCCCGACGCCCATCCGGAACGCGTCCATCAGCTTCATCCTGATGGACGACCCGGAGCACGCGCGGCTGCGCCGGATGGTCACCGCCCCGTTCACCATCAAGCGGGTGGAAGCGATGCGGCCCGCCGTGCAGAAGATCGTGGACGACCTGATCGACGACCTGCTGGCCGGGCCGAAGCCGGTGGACCTGGTCCAGGCGTTCGCCCTGCCGGTGCCGTCGCTGGTGATCTGCGACCTGCTCGGCGTGCCCTACGCCGAGCACGACTTCTTCCAGGAGAACAGCAACGTCCTGATCAACCGGGACAACGGCCCGCAGGAGAAGGGCGCGGCCGCCGGCCGGCTGCACGGCTACCTGGACGAGCTGATCGGCGAGAAGCTCGCCAAGCCCGGTGACGACCTGTTGTCCGGGCTGACCAGGCGGATCCACGACGGCGAGCTGACCCGGTCCGAGGCGGCCCAGATGGGCGTGCTGATGCTCATCGCCGGGCACGAGACCACCGCCAACATGATCGCGCTCGGCACACTCGCGCTGCTCGAACACCCCGACCAGTTGGCGCTGCTCCGGGACTCCGACGACCCGGCCCTTGTCGCCTCCGCGGTCGAGGAACTGTTGCGGTACCTGAACATCACGCACAACGGCCGGCGCCGGGTGGCGCTGGAGGACATCCAGATCGGCGGCGAGGTGATCCGCGCCGGCGAGGGCATCATCCTCGCCAACGACATCGCCAACCGGGATCCGGAGACCTTCGCCGACCCCGATCGGCTGGACCTGCGGCGCAATCCGCGCAATCACGTGGCGTTCGGGTTCGGCGTGCACCAGTGCCTGGGCCAGCCGCTGGCCCGGGTGGAACTCCAGGTCGTCTACAGCACGCTCTACCGGCGCATCCCGACGCTGCGGCTGGCGGCCGGGCTGGACGAGATCCCGTTCAAGCACGACGGTTCGGTGTACGGGGTCTACGAGCTGCCGGTGACCTGGTAGGGGGGTGTGGCCGAGCCCGTCACCGGAGCCGGCCCAGCCACACCCGGGCGGTGGCCAGGTAGCGGCGGCTGAACTCGGTGCCCGGCGCCCAGGCCTCGAACCCGTGCGGCCCGCCGGGCGCGACGTGGAACGTCGTGCCGACGCCGGCAACGCGCAGCCGTCGGGCGTATTCGGCGGTGTGGGGTACTAGAAGCCGGTCCACGCCTCCGGTCTGTCGGCGTGCCGCGTGCCGCAGGTGTGTCTCGTCGATCATCGCCGGGTACGAGTCGGTGCGGAGTCGGGCTGGCCCGCGGCGTCAGGAGCGCGGCGAGGAAAGGGGCGCGTGGGGACCGCCTCAGCGTGAGACCGCGCCCACGGCCTGTCGCAGCATCGGGATCGACCGGTGCAGCTCGCGCTGCCACCACGGCCAGTTGTGGGTGCCGGGGCCGTACAGGTCGGCGGTGATGGTCCCGCCCAGCGCCCGGATCCGGCTCACGAACGCGGCGTTCTCCTCCGCCAGCAGCGGTTCGATGAGCAGGTCGGGCGGAGTGCCGGGCGGGTCGAGCGGCCCGGGAGTGCCGTTGCCGCACGACACGTACAGCGGAATGCCCAGGAGATTGTGCGCCAGGTCGTAGGGGTTGTGGGCGGCCCAGACGTCGGCGTTCAGCTGCGCGTCGCCCCACAGCGCCATCGGGTCGTAGCCGTCCTTGACCAGCACGCCCTCGATCAGGCTCGTGCCCCGGGTGTCCTCGTACGTGGTGTGCACCAGCCCGCTGTAGGCCGCCGCGGCGGCGAACATGCCGGGATGGCGGCCCGCGTAGGACATGGCGCCGAATCCGCCCATCGACAGGCCGGCGATGGCGCGCTCGCCACCCGCGCCGTAGTAGGTCTCGAGGATCTGCCGCAGTTCGACCAGGTGGAAGGTCTCCCACCGGGGCGGACCGCCGGCGCCGTGGTTCAGCCAGTCCGAGTAGAAGCCGTCCCGTCCGCCCGACGGCATCACCACCAGCATCTCGGTGTTGTCGGTCAGCGCCCGGACGTCGGTCGACCGCGTCCACGCGGTGTAGTCGTCGCCGGAGCCGTGCAGCAGATACAGCACAGGCCAGGTCTGCGACGGCCGCGGTTTCCAGCCGTACGGCAGCAGCAGCCGCACCATGGCGGTGGTCCCGAGGGCGGGCGAGTCGATCGTGAGATCCAGCATGTTCGCGGCGACATACGTCTCCGCGACGACCTTCGCGCCGCCGGCGGTGGCGGACGCGGTGCGGGCGGTGGCCGTCGACAGCGCGACCGAGGCCAGGCCGGCAGCGGCGCCGAACAGGAACGTTCGGCGGGATGTCCTAAATGGACGGTGGTGCTGGGGCGATTCGGTGGACATGGTGTACCTCCTCAGTGCCCGAAGGCAGGCAGGGGCTGACCGACGGACGCGCCGTCGGCTTACGGGCAATGTCCGGCCAGGCGGCAGGAGCGGCCTCCTGCGCCGCGCCGCGAACGGCGGCGCGGTGGTGGGGGCCGGCGCGTTCGGGCGCGCCGGCGGCAAGGCGCCCGGGCGGGTGTGGCTAGCGCGCGCCCTTCAGCGCGGCCCGGCGGATCTTGCCGCTCGGTGTCTTCGGCAGGGCCGGGACGAAGTGGACCGCGCGCGGGTACGCGTGCGCGGCGAACCGCGTCTTCACCAGCTGCTGGAGTTCCGCGACCAACTCGGCGTCCTCGGGAATGCCCGGTCGCAGCACGACGTGCGCCACCACGACCTCGCCGCGCAGGCCGTCCGGCTCGCCGGTCACGGCCGCCTCCTCGACGGCGTCGTGGGTCAGCAGCACATCCTCCACTTCGGACGGTCCGATCCGGTAGCCGGCCATGAGGATGACGTCGTCGTCGCGGGCGGTGAAGTGGAAGCGGCCTTCGGTGTCCTTCGCTACGGTGTCGCCGGTCAGGTACCAGCGGCCGTCCGGGGTGAACGGATCGGCGACGCCGTCACGGTAGCCGGCGAACCACATCAGCGGGCTGCCGGCGATGTCCACCGCGAGCCGGCCCCGCTCCCCGGCGCCGGCCGGCTCCGGGGAGTCCGGGCGCAGCGCCGCCAACCGCCATCCCGGCAGCGGCCGCCCCATGGCGCCCGCGCGCGGCCGGGCGTGCAGCGCCGGATGCCAGGCGTTGGCGATCACCATGCCCAGCTCCGTCTGTCCATAGTGGTCGTAGACGGGCACCCCCAGCACCTGCTCGGCCCACTCGGCGACGTCGGCCGGCAGCGGCTCCCCCGCCGACGAACAGTGCCGCAGCGCCAGGCCCGTCGGCCGCGGCCGACCCTCGGCCCGCATGGCCCGGTAGACGGTCGGTCCGGCGGCGAAGTTGGTCACGCCGAACGCGGCCAGCACCGACAAGGTCAGCGCCGGCGAGAACCCGCCGTGCAGCAACAGACTCCGCCGTCCCAGCGCCAGCGGTCCGATGATCGCGTAGTACAGCCCGTAGGCCCAGCCCGGGTCGGCGGCGTTCCAGAACACGTCGTACGGCTGGTGGTCGAGGCCGAACTCCTGGTAGGCCGCCATCGACGCGACCGCCTTCAACGGCACCGCGACACCCTTGGGCGCTCCCGTCGTGCCGGAGGTGAACAGCTCGACGAGCGGACCGTCACCGCCGACCGCGACCGGAGCCTGCTGCGGTGGCGCCGCGAGCATCGCCTCGAAGCTGTGGTCGTCGCCGGACTCGCCGGTGCAGACGACGTGCGGCCGCCGGTGCTCAGGGATGTCCTGGTTCGGGCCCAGTTTCGCCCGCTGCGCGGGCTCGGTGACCACGACGCGGGCGCCGCTGCGGGCGACGCGGGTGGCGATGGCCGGCGGGGCGAAGGCGGTGAACAGCGGAACGTGCACCGCGCCGAGCCGCCACAGCGCCAACACCGTGACGACCAGGTCGGCGGACTTGCCCAGCAGAGTGGCCACCCGGTCCCCCGGCCCCACACCGAGTTCGGCCAGCGCGGTGGCCAGGCAGGCCGAGCGGTGGGCGAGCTCGACGAAGGTCCAGTCGCGGTGCGACAGGTCCGGCTCCACCACCGTGAACGCGACGGCCGTCATCGGATGGCGTTCGCAGAGCAGCTCGGTGGCGCAGGCCCCCGGCCCGCCGAACGTCTCCAGCAGGTCCGCCACTCGTCCGTGCACGTCGGTCATCGGGGCCTCCCGGACTAC
The DNA here is from genome assembly GCA_035492655.1 of Kutzneria sp. Lineage (GTDB taxonomy): Bacteria > Actinomycetota > Actinomycetes > Mycobacteriales > Pseudonocardiaceae > Kutzneria. The sequence continues at coordinate 31,612 of DATJJB010000199.1, forward strand.
TCGGTGCGGCCGCATTGCCGTACCGTGGGGAGACTTTCCCAGCGCCGAGTCGGCGCAACCACCCCCGACTGAGGGGTGCCGCATGGGTCTCGCCACCACCTCCGAGGAGGCTGCGTGCATCGACAGGGCACCGACGACGACCGGCCGGAGATCCGCCGCGCCCTGGCCCGGATCCGCGAGGTGACCGGCCTGCCGCTGGTCTTCGGCGGCGAGGTCGGCGTCACCCAGCAGGTGAAGCTGACCCAGTTCGCCGGGCAGCACAGCGGGGCGCTGCGCGACGTGACGCTCGAGCTCAACCGCGGCCTCGGCGGCAAGGTGGTGGCGCTGCGCCGGCCGATGCTGGTGCCCGACTACGTCCAGGCCGCCGGCATCAGCCACCACTACGACCACATCATCCAGGCCGAGGGCCTGCGCGCGATGGTGGCGGTGCCGGTGGTGGTCCGCCGGCGCGTCCGGGCCGTGCTCTACGGCGCGGTCCGTACCGCGGCTCCCCTCGGCGACCGCGTCGTCCAGGCGATACTGGAGTCCACCCGGGACCTCGAACAGGCACTGGCCGTACGGGACGAGGTGACCCGGCGGCTGGCCTGGCTGGACCGCTACGACGCCACGGACTGCGATCGACCGGACTGGGAGCTGGTCCGCAAAGCCCACGCCGAGCTGCGGCTGCTCGCCCAGGACACGGCCGATCCACTGCTGCGCCACCGGATGCACGCGATCTGCCGCACGCTGTCCGCGGTCGGGCACCGGCCGGCCCGGCCGCCGGACTCGGCGCCGGAGCTGTCCGCCCGCGAGCTGGACGTGCTCGCGTGTGTGGCACTGGGCTGGACGAACTCGCAGGTGGCGAAGGACCTCGGCGTGTCGTTGGAGACGGTGAAGAGCTATCTGCGCAACATCATGCGCAAGCTCGTGGCGGGTTCCCGGATGGAAGCCGTTGTCACCGCGAGGCGGCTCGGCCTTCTCCCCTGAGGGTACCGATCAGGGTACGGTAGTACCGTCTTGAGCGTCGCCCGTCGGGCGGTGTGCCAGGGTACCGAACCATGACCGCGAAGCCGCCTTGGATGAAGCCACCGGGAGCACAGAGCGCGCGCGGCCGGCGCATGTCCGACGCCCGGCGCGAAGAGGTGCTCGAACGCCTGCAGGACCTCTTCCTCGCCGAGGGTTTCGCCCGCCTGACCATGGACGACCTGACCGCGCGGCTGCAGTGCTCGAAGTCCACTTTGTACGCCATCGCCGGCAGCCGGGAACAGCTGGTCGTGGTGGTGATGCGGCGGTTCTTCCGTGACGCCGCCGCCCGCGTCGAGGAGAAGGTCGGGCCGATCACCGATCCCCCGCAGCGGATCGCCGAGTACCTGGCCGGACTGGGCACGGAGCTGCGGCGGATGTCGCTGGAGTGCTATGCGGACATGCTGGGCTTCGAGGCGACCGCGGAGCTGTACGCCCGGCACTCGCTGAACACCGCGCAGCACGTCCGCGAGTCCATTCAGGACGGTGTGCGGTCCGGCGCGTTCCGGGCCATCAACGCGGAGTTCGTCGGAGCCGCGGTGAGCCTGCTCATCGACGGGATCCAGCACGGCGAGCTGTTGGACCGGTCCGGACTGTCCATGGCCGACGCCTACACCGAACTCGGCGGCCTCGTGCTGGCCGCGCTCACCAACCACGACCGGCGCTGAGGCGACCGGGCCAAGGGAGGCGACCGGCGCGAAGGCCTTGCCTCGACCCGGCCGGGGATCTAACGTACGAGATGCGGTACTAACGTATTCAATATCGTACCCACTTCGATCTCGTGCCCGCAGCGGCGCGCCGAGGATCGAACACCGGAGGCGCCGATGCCTGCTCGCACGGACACCGAACAACGCCACGAGGTCATCGTTTCCACGGATGTCCGCATCCCGACCCGCGCCGACGGGCTGACCCTGTCCGGCGTGCTGATCCGACCGGACGTCGTCGGCCCGGCGCCGGCGCTCGTGACCGCGCTGCCCTATCGCCACGACGTCGCGGCGCTGACGGGATTCCCGACCGAACGCTGGTTCGCCGCCCGCGGCTACGCCTGTCTCCTGGTCGACATGCTCGGCACCGGGTCGTCGGACGGCGTCCAGCGGCCGCCCTTCGACCCTGGCGAGGCCGACGACGCGCTCGACGCGATCAACTGGGTGGCGCGGCAGCCTTGGTGCACGGGCTCCGTCGGCATGTGGGGCAACTCCTACGGCGCGATGACGACCCTGCGCGCCGCCGCACGCCGTCCCGAGGCACTGCGGGCGATCATCGCCATCCAGGGCACGCCCGACCCCGGCCGGGACTTCGTCCATCCTGGAGGTTCGCGGGGCGCCTTCTCCCCACTGGCGTCCTGGTCGCTGAGCACGCTGTTCAACCAGCTCCTGCCCCCGGTCGGCGACTACGCCGACCCGGCGGAGCAGACGCGCTGGCGCCGGCGGCTCGCCGCCGCGCCCTATCTGCTCGACCTGTTCCGCAACGGACCGGGCTCCGCGGTGTGGGACGAGCGCGAGATCGACACCGCGGCGATCGACGTGCCCGCGCTCTGCGTCGCCGGCTGGCGCGACCTGTTCGCCGACGGAACCGTGCGGGCCTACGAGCAGATCCGCGCCCCCAAGCGCCTCATCGCCGGTCCCTGGCTGCACGTCCTGCCGCACGAATGCCCGTTCACCCCCATCGACTTCCTGCCGATCGCCCGGTCCTGGTGGGACCGCTGGCTGCTCGACGAGCCGCCGGCCGACGACGACGGGCACCCGGTGAGCGTGTACGTCCAGGGACACCAGCCGCGCTGGCTCGGCGCGACCTGCTGGCCACCGCCGGGACGAACCCGGACCGAGCACCTCGACCAGTGGCGACGGACCGCGCCCGAGGCGCCGGATCCCGCGACGGGCCTGCAGTCCGGGCTCTGGTCGACCCCGTCGGGACTGTTCGGGCTGCCCCTGGACCAGCACGGCGACGACAGCCGCAGCCTGTGCTACACGTCGGATCCGCTCGACGCGCCCCTGTTGATCAGCGGCCGTCCGCAGGTCGAGATCGGCCGGCCCTGGCCGCGGGTCTCGGTGAAGCTGACCGACGTCGACCCGGCCGACCGCTCCGTGCTCATCTGCGCCGGGCTGGCGACCGTGTCCGACGGCGCGGAGCCGGTGACCGTCGGGTTGACCCCGACCACGTACGAGGTGGCCGCCGGGCACCGGCTTCGCGTCGTGATCACGCCCGGCGACTTTCCCCGCGTCTGGCCCCGGAACCCGCCCGAGGGCCGGTGGCCGATCGCCCGGCGGCTGCGGCTGCCGGTGCTGACCGATGAGCCGGCCCGGGTGGATTTCCCGGCGCCGCAAGCCAATGGCGACGTCGAGGAGACCGACGACCAGAACGGGTCGTGGGAGATCTCCGAGGACCTCCTGCACGACGCGGTGTCGCTGCGACTGGCCGGCCACAACCGGATCGAGCCCGGCGGTGAGACGGCGGTCGCGCACACCCTGGACTTCGGCCAGGAGCTGACCGCCGTGGCGTACCGGCTCGATCCGGAGGAGTCGACGGTCGGCGGGCGGATCGCCGGCACGGTCGAGACCGCGACCGGCGCCCGGGTGACCGTCGACGTGTCGATCACCGCCACCGCGACGAGCCTGGACGCCGCCGGCAAGGTCGTCGTGGACGACGTCCTGCTGCTCGACCGCCGCTGGCGCGGCTGACGCACCATCCCTCAACGGAGAGGCAGCCCCATGTCCGGCGTCCAACTGCTCAGCCGCCGCGAGTTCACCCTCGGCAGCCTGCTGGTCGCGACCGGCCTTGCCGGCGCGGCCTGCGGCTCGCCCGGCGCCCCGGAGACCGGCGGTGTCCTGCGCATCGGCCAGTTCTTCCCGCCCACCTCGCTCGATCCCGCCAAGGCCGGCGGCGAGTCGCAACTGTTCCTCCAGCCCGCGTACGACCCGCTGATCTACCGCGCGCCCGACGGCAGCTACCAGCCCCGCCTCGCGACGTCGTGGGGCTACCTGGGCAAGGACAACAAGACGTTCCAGCTCACGCTGCGCCAAGGCGTGGTCTTCAGCGACGGCAGCCCGCTGACCGCGGCGGCGGTCAAGGCCGGCCTCGAGCACTTCCAGTCCTCGGCCGGTCAGGTGGCCGCCTTCCTCAGGCCGATCACCTCGATCGAGGCCGACGGCCAGGTGCTGCGGCTGTCCTGCGACCAGCCGCATCCCTTGCTGCCCATGGTGTTCACCCAGGACTTCCTGGCCGGAGACGTGATCAGCGGCGCCGCCCTGACCACGTCGGACCAGCTCGCCACGCGCACCTTCGGCGCCGGCCCGTACGTGCTGCTGCCCGAGGAGACCGTCTCCGGGGACCACTACGCCTACGGCCCGAACCCGAAGTGCTGGAACGCGCAGGCCCGCCGCTTCGACAAGATCGTCGTCAAGGTGCTGCCCAACGAGAACACCGCGCTGGCCGCGCTCAAGACCGCCCAGGTGGACGCCGTCATCGGCACCTACGCCATCGCCGACGGCGCCAGGGCCGCCGGGCTGGGCATCGCCACCAACCCCGACATCGTCATCGGCCTGCAGCTCAACGACCGGACCGGCGCGCTCTGCCGCCCGCTGGGCGACGTCCGCGTCCGCCAGGCCCTCAACTTCGCCGTCGACCGGCAGAAGATCACCGCGGCGCTGCTCGGCGGCTACGGCATCGCCACCGAGCAGCCGGCCGCGCCCGGCCAGGACGGCTGGAACGACACGAACTTCTACCGCCACGACCCGGACCGGGCACGCGGCCTGCTCCGCGATGCCGGCTATCCCAACGGGTTCTCGCTGGCGGCGGTGATCCCGTCGGCGCCGGCCGCGCCGGCCGACATGGCCCAGGCCATCGCGTCCGATCTCGAACAGGTCGGGGTCACGCTGCAGATCGCGGCCAAGGAGCCGACGGCCGCCAACGCGGCCCTCACCCAGTACCCGGTGTCCATCATGGGCTGGGGCGTGCTTCCGGTGTACTTCATGGGCCGGGGCCTGTGGCTGCGCGACGCCGTCGGGATGAACCCGTTCCACAGCTCCGACCCCACCCTCGAGGACCTCGACCGGCGCGCGGCCGCCGCCGACGAGCGGACCCGCGCCGATCTCGACCGGCAGATCGTCCGCCGGGTCGTGGAGCTTGGCTGGTTCCTGCCCATCTGCCTGAGCCCGCAGTTCCTGTTCCACCGCAACACCGTCGACGTCGAGGCGGTGCGGGACCGGCCGTTCCCCAGTGTCGTCGCCTGGCATCCGGCGGGCTCCGCGTGATGGCCGGCCCCGACCGGTCCTTCCCGGCCGGATTCCGCTGGGGCGCGGCGACCGCCGCCTACCAGATCGAGGGCGCGTGGGACGCGGACGGCAAAGGTCCGTCCAATTGGGACACCCGCGCCCACCGACCGGGCGGGCTGGCCGACGGCGCGACCGGCGACGTCGCCTGCGACCACTACCACCACCTGGCCGAGGACCTCGCCCTGATGCGCCGGCTCGGGCTGACCAGCTACCGGTTCTCCGTCTCGTGGCCACGTGTCCAGCCGGCCGGCCGAGGCAGGTGGAACCCCCGAGGGCTCGCGTTCTACGACCGTCTCGTCGACGGACTGCTGGCCGCGGGGATCGAGCCGATGCTCACGCTGTACCACTGGGATCATCCCCAGCCGCTCGAGGACGCGGGCGGGTGGACCGAGCGCGACACGGCGGCGCGGTTCGCCGACTACGCCGCCGGTGTGGCCGCGCATCTGGGCGACCGGGTGACCCGCTGGATCACGGTCAACGAGCCGCTGTCGGTCATGCACGACAACATGACCGGCGGCTCGGGCGACGCCGCCGAGCGCCGGCGGCGCGGCCTTCTCATCGCCCACCACCTGCTGCTGGCCCACGGCCTCGCGGTGCCGCGCGTGCGGGAGGCTTCCCGCCGCTCCGAGATCGGGATCAGCCTCAACCTGGCGGGCATGAGCCCGGCGAGCGACCAGCCGGCCGACGTCGCGGCGGCCGCTCGGGCGCGGGCCTACGAGGACCGGCTGTTCCTGGATCCGTTGTGCGGCCGCGGTTACCCGGTCGTCGACGGCCGGCCGGCGGTGGACTGCGACCCGGCCGACCTCGACGTCGTCACCGTGCCGCTGGACCTGCTCGGGGTCAACTGGTACGCCCCGGCCCGGATCGCGGCCGACGACGGCGGCCTGTTCGGCTACGCCCGCACCGCCTTTCCCGGTGTCCCGAGGAACATGCTCGGCTGGCCGGTCGCGCCGAGCCACTTCGGACGGCTGCTGGCCTGGCTGCGGCAGAACTACCCGGAACTCCCGCCGATCCACATCACCGAGAACGGGCAGCCCGGGGTCGACGGGGTGGACGTCAGCGGCGCGGTGCCGGACCTGCCGCGCGTCCGGTACCTGCGTGCCTGTCTGGCGCAGCTGCGCGCCGCGCTCGACGCCGGCATGGACATCCGCGGCTACCACGTGTGGTCCCTGCTGGACAACCTGGAGTGGGAGCACGGCTATCGGCCGCAGTTCGGGCTGGTGCACGTGGACTTCGCCACCCTGGCCCGCACGCCGAAAGCGTCCTACCACTGGTACCGGCAGTTCATCGCGGCGCAGCGGACCGGCGGGCAGGGGGCGGCATGGTCCGACTGATCGCCCGGCGGCTGCTCTTCTCGGCCGTGCTCGTGCTCGTCGTGTCGATGATCAGCTTCGTGCTCCAGGCGGCGGCGCCCGGTGACCTGGCCCGCACCATCCTCGGCCAGCACTACAGTCCCGAGGCGCACGAACAGCTGCGCCACCAGCTCGGTCTGGACCGGCCGCTGGCGGTGCAGTACTGGCAGTGGCTCACCCACGCCCTGCACGGCGACCTCGGCTCGTCCCCGATCAGCGGACTCGGCGTGGCCGACGAGATCGCCACCCGGCTGCCGGTCACGCTGTCCCTGATCGGCTGCGCGACCACGGTGACCACGCTGGCCGGCATCGCCCTCGGGGTGCTCAGCGCCGTGCGCGGCGGGCGGATCGGGCGGGTGGTGGACGTGCTCTCACTCGTCGGCTACGCGCTGCCGAGCTTCTGGTTCGCGCTGGGGATGGTGACGATCTTCGCCGTCACCGTGCAGCTGCTGCCGGCGACCGGCTACGTCGCGCTGGGGGTGTCGCCGGTCGACTGGGCCCGCAGCCTCGTGCTGCCGGTCGCGACGCTCGCGCTGCCGGGCATCGCCACGTTCGCCAAGCAGACGCGGGACGCGATGCTCGACACGCTCGCCCGCGACTACGTGACCGCCTTGCGGGCCAACGGTGTTCCCGAGATCTCGGTGCTGTTCCGGCACGCGCTGCGCAACGCGGCGATCCCGGTGGTGACCCTGGTCGGCCTGACCTTCGTCAGCCTGCTGAGCGGGACGGTGTTCGTCGAGTCGGTGTTCGCGATGCCCGGCCTCGGCGGGCTCGCGGTGCAGGCCACCGCGAACCACGACGTCGGCATGATCCAGGGCGTTGTCGTGCTGTTCACGCTGATCGTGGTCGTGGTGAACCTGCTGGTGGACCTCGCCTACGGCTGGCTCAATCCGAAGGTGCGGGTGCCTTGACGTCCTCCCGGTCCTGACCGACCGGGATTCCAACCGACACCGACCCACCACGCAGCGGAAGGAGGCGCAAGTTGAGGTTCACGGTTCGCAGGCCCGGCAACCCGGTCGCCTCCCCGTGCAGTCACGGCACGCCCTGCCGCGATGTTACAGGCCGCATTCACGTCGGCGTTGGCCTGGTGCCCGCAAGCAATACACCGAAAGACCGCTTGGCTCTTGCGGTTGTCCGGTGCACAGTGCCCACAGGTCGAACAGGTCTGCGACGTGAACGCGGGATTGATCCTTTCTACCCGACCCGGCGCCTTGTCCTCCAGGCGGGCCACCAACCGCCCCCAACCCGCGGCGAGAATGCCTCGATTCAGGCTGGCCTTGGCTCGCACACCCCGGCCAGCCTGGTCGATGGTTCCGCGAGCCGACCGGGTCATGCCCGAGACGTTGAGGTCCTCCACACGAACAAGGTCAAACCGGCGTGCCAGCTGGGTACTGGTCTTCTCCAGCCAGTCGTTGCGCCGGTCGGCGGCTTTGGCCTTCAGCTTAGCAATCGCGATCTTCAGGAGACTACGGCGGTTCGACCCGCGTTTGGCACGGGCCAGGCGACGTTCGAGCTTCCGCAACCGGTGTCGCTCACGATCAGACAGATCGGGGCACCTCAGGAGTTCTCCAGTGGACAGTGCGGCGGACACGGTCACACCGCGGTCCACGCCGACGATCTCGGCCGTGCCAGGCGCCGGGACCGGTGCGGGAACGACGGCGAATGCGACATGCCAGCGGCCGACCCGGTCGCAGGTGATCCGATAGGACTTCACATCAGTTGGAATGGCGCGTGTCCAGCGGAAATGCACCCAGCCAACTTTGGGTACCCACACCCGGCCTGCCTTCCGGTTCAGGCGTTGGATGTGATCGGGTCGGACAGCGACTTGCCGGAACCCTTCGTGCTGTCCGGCCTTGCGCCAAGTGGGTCTGCGGTGGGTGCCTCGGAAGAAGTTGGCCATGGCCTGATGGAAGTCACGCAAGGCTTGCTGCTGTACCGTCACGCTGCCCGCTGCGAGCCACGCGTGCTCGGCGCGGGCCTCGGTCAACTGGCGAGCCTGTTCGCGATAGCTGGGGGCCGAAGCCCGTCCCGGCCGCCAGTGCGAGTGCTGCTCGACGGCGAGATTCCACACGAACCGGGCGTGCGCGCAGTGCGCCAGCAAACCAATCTGCTGGGCGGGCGTCGGACACAACCGGTAGCGAGACATCCCGACCACCATAGCCAGCACTACCGACAATCCCGGACGCCGGGGCCGGCAACGACTGGACCGGTTCCTCCCTGGCCTGTGGCCCGGGGCCCTCACCCGTTGGAGTACAGATGACCGGGACCGGGATCGAACTGCTGGTGGACCGGGCGCCCCGCGCCGCCCGGCGGTGGCGTCGGGCGCTGAGACAGCCGATGGCCGTGCTGCCGCTGGGTTATCTGGCGCTGCTCGTGCTCGGCACGACGGCGGCCCCGGCGCTCGCCCCGTACCGGCCGGGCGCGACCGACCTGGACCATGTGCTGGCCGGGCCGGGCATCGCCCATCCGCTCGGCACCGACGAGCTCGGCCGGGACGTGCTCACCCGCCTGATGTACGGCGGGCAGACCAGCCTCGTGCACGCCGCCGTCGTCGTGCTCACGGTGCTGCTCGTCGGCGTGGCCGGCGGGATCGTCGCCGGCTTCGTCGACGGCTGGGTCGACCGCGCGTTCACCGTCGTGGTGGACGTGCTGCTGGCGGTGCCGGTGATCATGACCCTGCTGGTCGTCCTCGCGGTGGTCGGCGACAACCAGACCGTGGTGATGGTCGCGTTCGGCATCCTGGTCTCGCCGGGACTGGCCCGGGTGGTGCGGGGCGCGACCTTCGCGGTCCGGCAGGAGCTGTACGTCGCCGCGGCCCGGGTCAGCGGCCTGTCCGGGCCCCAGATCGTGCTGCGGCACGTGCTGCCGCGGGTCGCCGGGCCGATCATCGTGCAGGTCTCCCTGCTGGCCGGCGGCGCACTGCTGATCGACGCCGGGCTGAGCTATCTCGGGTTCGGCGCGCAGCCGCCCGCCCCGACCTGGGGTGACATGATCGCCGAGGCGTCGGCCGTGATCGACCGGCAGCCGTGGCTGCTGGTTCCGCCCGGCGTCGTGCTCGGCCTGGGCATCCTCGCCTTCGGCCTGCTCGGCGACATCGTGCGCGACGCGACGGTGGACCACACGCCGGGCGGTCGCGGCCGGCCGCGCCGGGCCCGCCGGACGGTTGGGCCCACGCCGGCACGGTGGGCGGCGCCGTCACCGGCGCTGCTGTCGCTGCGCGGGATCTCGGTCGCCCTGCCCGGTCCGGCGGGTGACACCGTCGTCGTCGAGGACCTCGACCTGGAGATCCGGGCCGGGGAAACCGTCGGCCTGGTCGGGGAGTCCGGCTGCGGCAAGTCGATGACCGGCCGCGCGGTGCTCGACCTGCTGCCCGGCGGCGGGGCCGTGACCGCGGGCGGCGTGCGGTTCGACGGCGCCGACCTGACCGCCGCCGGGCAGCGCGCGATGCGCCGGCTGCGCGGCTCGCAGATCGCGCTGGTCTCCCAGGATCCGATCGCCGCACTCGATCCCGTGTGGACGGTCGGCCGGCAGGTCGACGAGTTGGTCCGCTGCCACCACGGGGGATCCCGGGGCGCGGTCCGCGCGCGGACTCTCGACCTGCTCCGGGAGGTGCGGCTGCCGGCGCCGGCGGCGGTCGTCGACAAGTACCCGCACGAGCTGTCCGGCGGCATGGCCCAGCGCGTGGCCATCGCGATGGCGCTGTCGGGCGAACCCCGGCTGCTCATCGCCGACGAGCCGACGACCGCGCTGGACGTCACCGTCCAGGCGGAGATCCTGGCCCTGCTGCGCCAAGTCCAGGCGGACCGCGGCATGTCGATCCTGCTCATCACGCACGACCTCTCGGTGGTCGCCGCCCTGTGCCGGCGCGCGTACGTCATGTACGCCGGGCAGATCGTCGAGTCCGGCCCGGTCCGCGAGCTGTTCGACCGGCCGCTGCACCCGTACACCGCCGGGCTGCTGGACGCGATGCCGGCGCAGACCCGGCCCGGCGGCCGGCTGGTGACCATCCCCGGCACCGTGCCGGAGCCGATGGCGTGGCCACGAGGATGTCACTTCTGGCCGCGCTGCCCGCTGGCGACGCCGGACTGCTCCGCCGCGCCGGTCCCGGTGGTCGAGCCGGAGAGCGGCCGCCAGACGCGCTGCATCCACGCCGCCGACGTGCCGGAGAGGCGGCGCCGTGCCTCTGCTTGAGTTGCGGGATCTCGCGGTCGGCTATGCCCGCCGGCCGGTGGTGCACGGCGTGAACCTGACCGTGGCACGGGGTGAAACCCTCGGCCTGGTCGGCGAGTCCGGCTCCGGCAAGTCGACGATCGGGCACGCCGTCGTCGGCCTCGTCCGCCCGTCGGCCGGCCAGATCCGGTTCGACGACAAGGACATCACGCACGCCACGCCGCGACAGCGTCGCGCGCTGGGCGCCCACCTCCAGATCGTGTTCCAGGACCCGCAGGGTTCCCTGAACCCGTCCCGCACCGTCGGCAGCATGCTCGCCGAGCCCCTGCGGCTGGTGCAGGGGATGTCGAGGCGGGCGGCGGCGGACCGGGTGGCCGAGGTGCTGGTCCAGGTCGGCATGCCGGCGGACACGGTGCACCGTTACCCGGCCGCCCTGTCCGGCGGCCAGCGGCAGCGCGTCGCGATCGCCCGAGCGCTCGTGCCGCGGCCGGACCTGATCGTCTGCGACGAGCCGACGAGCGCGCTGGACCTGTCCGTCCAGGCACAGATCCTCAACCTGCTGCTCGACCTCCAGGACCGCTTCGGCCTGAGCTACCTGTTCATCTCGCACGACCTCGACGTCGTCCGGCTGGTCTGCCACCGGGCCGCCGTGCTGTGTGGCGGCGAGATCGTCGAATCCGGTCCGATCGAGCGGATCACCGCCCACCCCGACCACCCCTACACCCGGGCGCTGCTCGACGCGGCGCTGTCCGGCCACCCGCCTCGCTGATCACACCACGGATTCCACGACCTTCACCGCGGCCCGCACCCCGTCCTCGGCCCGGACCAGCTCGCCGAGCGCCGCGGCGCGGGCGGTCATCGTCGGGTCGAGCGCCTCCCGGATCGCCGTCGCCAGTCCGGCGGCCGTCAGCTCCCGCAGCGGCTGAACCGGCGCGGCCACCCCGCTGCTGTGCAGGCGCCGGCCGAAGAACGGCTGGTCGAACATGAACGGGCAGACCACCTGCGGCCGTCCGGCGGCCAGCGCCGCCCCGGTGGTGCCCGCGCCGCCGTGATGCACGACCGCGGCCATCCGCGGGAACAACCAGTCGTGGGGAGCGTGCGTCAGGCAGTGGATCCCCTTCCCCACCCCCTCCGGCGCCATCCCGCCCCGGCCAACCGCGACCACCGCCCGCACCCCGAGCGACCGCAGCGCGTCGGCGACGATCCGACCGGTGCGGGCCGGATCGCTGCCGACCATGCTGCCGAAGCCCACGTACACCGGCGGTTCTCCGTCGTCGAGGAACCGCGCCAGATCCGGTGGCGGCGTCCAGTCCGGCGGCGCCGGCAGGAACAGGAAACCCACGGTGTGCACCGAATCCGGGTAACGCGAGCCCGCCGGCAACACATGCCGGCTGAACGCCTGGAGCACCGGGGCCGGGGTTCCGTCGGGGCGCCGCAACGGGTTCCCGCCGTGCCGGCGGCGCGGCAGGTCCAGCTCGGTCCGGCGCCAGCGGCCGATGCCGCCGGTGAACGCCCGCACGAACAGCTTCGTCGACAGGTACGACGTCCGGTTGAGCGCCGCGGGCAGCCGGTACGGGAAGAGGGGATCCGGGAACGACGCGGTGGGAACCCAGAACGGCTGGAGGCACACCGCGACCGCCGGCACGCCCAGCCGTTCGGCGATCGCCTGCCCGGGCACGTTGACCTGGTGCACGACGACGTCGACGTCATCGGCCCGGACCAGGTGGCGGGTCAGCTCCGCGAGGTCGTCGAACACCCGGGACATCGCCAGCCGGTTGTGCCGCAGCAGCCGCCAGCCGAGCCGTTTTCCGCGCAGGCCACGGAAGTTGCTCTCCACGGCCTGCCAGGCGGCGCGGTCGCCGACCAGCTTGTTCGTCCCGTCGTCCAGCGGAATCACGCGGGCGCAGTGCGGCTCGGCCAGCGTCGCGGAGGAGGCCGGAGCCGCCAGCACGACCTCGTGCCCGGCGTCGGTCAGCCCGGCGGCGAGCGCGGCGAACGGCTGGACGTCGCCGCGGCTGCCGTGGGTGACGAGCAGCGCCTTCACGCGGACGCGCCGACGATGACGAGTTGCTCCTTCAGCTCGGTGACGAGCGACTCGGCGTCCTCCTCGCCGAAGAACCGGTTGGTCAGCACGTACAGCACGGTCAGCCGGCCCCGGTAGGTCGACACGTAGTAGCCCGGGAAGTAGGTGTCCCCCACGGTGTTGAGGATGTGGAAGTCGCGGAACGACACCCCGTCCGGCGCCGGGAACTCGTCGATCACGCCCAGGTTGCTGATCAGCGCGAAGGACAGGTTGCGGCCGAGCTCGTCGGTCATCTGCTCGCCGGCCCGCACGCCGTCGCCGGCGGCGAGCACCGCGTCGAGCCGCGCCTTGACCGCCTGGGCGACGAGCACCGGACTCACCCGTGTCCACACGTCGACCTCGGCGACGTAGGACATCATGAAGTTGGTCGTCTCCAGCTCGCCGACGGGCGGTTCGACCCGAGGGCGGAAGTCCACCGGGGAGACGCAGTACATCGGCACCGTCTCGTCGCCGCCGGCCAGCACCCGCTGCGCGACCAGGATCGCCCCGGCGACCAGGCCGTGCACCGTGGTGCGGTAGCGCCGGGCCGACCGCCGCAGCCAGGCCGTCTCGTCCTCGGTGAGCGTGAGGTAGCCGCTGATCATGCCGGCCGGCTCCGCCATCGCCGCCGGCGCGACGGACCGGAACAGCCTTCTGTCGTACGGAATGAGGCCGAGCCGCTCGTGGAAGAGCTCCGCCGGCAGCTTCGGCAGCCCGACGTCGCCGGCCCCCGCCGGCTCCGTCCCGCCGGCGAACAGGCGCAGCAGTTCGCGGAACAGGCCGAGCCACGCGTTGGCGTCGGTGATCGAGTGGTCGGTGCGCAGCGCCACGAACCCGTGCCCCTCCCCCTGCACCAGCACCAGATCGGCGACGCCCTTCGTGGCGTCCCACGGCAGTTCCGCGATCTTCGACAGCACCCCCGGGACGTCCTCCAGCACGAGCATCTCCGGCCGGTGGTCGCTCGGCACGGCCAGCACCACGTCCGGCACGCGGCCCTCGATGCGGCCCCGCAGCACCGGATGCCGTTCGCACAACAGCCGGAACGCCGCCTCGAGCGCCACCGGGTCGAGGTCGCCGGTGTACTCGGCGGCCATCACGACCACCCGGTTCAGGTGGGCCAACTCCAGGTAGTTCAGCGGACGGTCGGTCATCGAATCTCCAATCCGTGGATACCCCGGCGTTCACGCCGGGCAGGAGCCGGTCTCGAGCTGCCTGGCAAGCCGAGCAGCACTCGATTACCTGTGCCGAGTCCTCCGCAATCCTCACCGCTTGGAAGAAGACCGACGAACTCGGGTTCCTCAACGACGTGTCGAGCGTGCCGCTTCAGCAGACGCTGCGGCACCTTCAGACCGCGTTCACGAACTTCTTCGCCAAGCGGGACAGGTACCCGCGTGTCAAGGTCGCGCAAGCGGTCGCGCCAGTCCGCCGAATACACCCGCTCGGGCTTTCGCTGGCGTGACGGCGAACTCACCCTCGCCAAGATGGCCGAACCGCTCGACATCGTGTGGTCGCGTCCGCTCCCCGACGGCACGGAACCTTCGACGGTGACGGTATCTCGTGACGGCGCGGGACGTTGGTTCGTGTCGCTGCTGGTCGAGACCAGCACGACGCATCACGCACCCGCCACGACGGCCGTCGGCGTCGACGTGGGTGTGACCTCGCTGGTGACGCTCTCCACCGGGGAGAAGATCGCCAACCCGCGTCACGAACCGCGTGACCGTGCCAGGCTCGCGAAGGCCCAGCGGCGTCTCGCCCGCAAGGCCAGGGGATCCGCCAACCGGGAGAAGGCCCGCCGCAAGGTTGCCCGCGTCCACGCCAGGATCGCCGACCGCAGGCGGGACTTCCTGCACTAGCTGACCACTCGGCTCGTTCGTGAGAACCAAACGATCGTGATCGCTGTCGACCAGTGGTTCCCATCGTCGAAGACGTGTTCGGCGTGCGGGGCGCCGGCCGACGCCATGCCGCTGAGCGTACGGGAGTGGACGTGCCGATGTGGCGCCGTCCACGACCGCGACATCAACGCGGCACGGAACATCCTGGCCGCCGGGCTGGCGGTGTCCGCCTGTGGAGACGGTGTCAGACCGAGCCGGCGCTAGCTGGTGAGGCAACGTCGAGACCTCCCTTCGGGGTGCGGAAGCAGGAACTGTCGGCCGCGAGGCCGACGGGAATCCCCGCCTCCGGGCGGCGGAAGAAGTCAAGGCATTGTCCATTCCTTCGCGAAGACCTCGTTGCCGTTGAGCAGGATTTCCGCCGACACCACGGCGTCCGACTCGCCCATGTCGATACGGGCCCGGACGCCGACCCGGTCACCGTCGGCGGTCAGCGCGTTCTTCTCGCCGGCGGCGCGCATCCGCGCCGCGGCCGGGTCCTCGGCGCGGACCGCGAGCTCGACCGAGGTCCGCATGGTGAGGAAGTCCTGCCCGCTGTCGGGGAACCGCACCCGGTCGTGCTTCTCCACGAGCACCCGGGCCTCGTCGCCGAGGTGCTCGCGGCTGATCTCCCAGCGGTCCTCGGCGGCCGCGGCGCCGCGGCGTTGCCGCGGCGCGGGTTCGACGACGTCGGTGAGCTTGTCCGGATCCGCCACCGGAAGGGTGAGCGTGGTGGCGGCGAACTTGCCGTGCGCCGGTCCGGCGACGACGTGGCCCCGCGGCCAGTGGATCACCCGCACGCCGAGCCGGCCGAGCGAGGCGTCCGGCCACAGCCGGGGGATGTCGGCCTCGGCGAGCACCAACCGGATCCGGTGCCCCGTCGCGAACCGGTAGCAGGTCGGGTCGAGCTGGACGGACACGACCTTCGGGGCGTCGGTGCCCGGCGGGCCGGTGAGGTCGGCGGTGCCCATGGTGACCAGCACCGACCGGTCCCGCTCGTCGACGTCGGTCACCTTGACCACGCAGCGGCGGGCGCTCGTCGCGGATCCGAGCACCAGCCGCACGGTCGGCCGGCCCGCCACCAGCAGCGGCTCGGGCAGCGGCGCGCCGGTGAACGACAGCGACCGCGCGTCGTCGTCGTGCTGGTCGAGGGGATATCCGAAGCGGTCGATGGGATGCTTGGTCAGCCCGCTGTACGCGCCGACGGTCTGGTCGCCCCGACCGGTCACCGTGGTGACGGCCGATTGGCCGCCGGCCGGCACCGACCGGCACAGGCGCCCCGCGCTGGACGCCACGAACACCAGGTTCCCCTTGGCCGTCGGCGGCCAGCTGTCGGCGGCGACCCAGCGGGCTCGATCGCCCTGGACGTAGAAGGTCGCCTGCCGCTGCGGAAGGGCGGAGGTCTCCGTGCCGCGCAGCCAACGGTCGAACCAGGCGCAGGCCAGCGTCGCCGAGGGGAACGGGCTGTCCGCCGCGACGTCGGGGAAGGTGTGCAGCCATGGCCCGACCAGCAACCGCTTGGGCGCGTTGATCTGCTGGTAGGCGGAGATCATCCCCTCGCAGAACAGGTCCCGCCAGCCGGCGACACACAGCGCCGGGGCCTTGATCCGCGACGCGTCGATCCGGCGGCTCTCCCACACGGGATGTCCGGGCTCGTGCCGCCACGAGTCGACGAACCACGGCTCGAACTTCTCCAGCCGCTCCTTCCAGAGCCCCTCGTACTCGGCCTGGTCCGCCGCCCGCAGCGGCGGCATCAGCGCGCAGAAGATGTGATACAGGCTCAGATGGCCGAACATGCCGATGCCGCCACGCTGCCCGGCCGGGTGCACCAGCTCGCGCTCCACGTCGGTCCACCCCATCACCGGGAAGATCGCCTTCAGGTGGGCCGGTCGCCGCGCGGCGACCGCGAGCGTCGTCATGCCGCCGTGCGAGAGGCCCCACATCCCGACCCGGCCGGTGCACCAGGGCTGCGCCGCCGCCCACTCGACGACCGAGACGCCGTCGGCGACCTCGCCGGGACTGAGGATCGGCCGCGGCGTCCCCTCGGACGTCCCGATGCCGAAGCAGTCCACGTACAGCACCGCGTAGCCCCGTTCGGCGAAGTACCGCAGGTAGCGGCTCGCGGCGACACCGCCAAGACCGTCCTTTCGTCCGGTGTGGAGGGTCACCAGCGCCGGCACCGGCTCCCGGGTCCTTGGCCGGTACAGGTCGCCGCCGAGGGTCAGCCCGGGCACGCTGGAGGGGATGCGGACGTCGCCGTGGAACTCCACCTGGTGTTCGGCGGCCCGGCCGGCCGGCACGCGCAGCGGCAGGCGGATCACCACTGGCGCCCCGCCCGCCGACCGCCGCTCCAGCGCCAGGCGGTGCCGCCCCAGCTCATGCCGCCGCCGAAGGCGACCATCAGCAGCACGTCGTCGTCGGCGAGCCGGCCGGCGCGCACCGCGTCGTCGAGGGTGATCGGCACCGAGGCGGCGCCGGTGTTCCCGTACCGCTCGACCGTGAGGTGCATCTGGTCCGGCCGCAACGCCAGGGTGTTCGCCAGTTCCTCCAGCATCACGCCGTTGGCCTGGTGCGGGACGATGAGGTCGATGTCGCAGACCTCGAGCTGCGCCGCCTTGGCCAGGTCGACGACCAGGTCCGGCAGGACCTGTGCGGCCAGCTCGCGGACCTCGCGGCCGCGCATCGCGAAGTAGTGCGCGCCGGCCTCGAGCGTCTCCCGGCTGGCCGGGCGCCGGCTCCCACCGCCGGGGATGGTGACGAAGTCCGCCGTCCGGCCGTCCGAGCCCAGGGTGCTCGACAGCAGGCCGCGCCCGTCGGCCCGCTTGCCGAGCACCACCGCCCCGGCGCCGTCGCCGAAGAGCACACAGGTGCGGCGGTCGTCGTAGTTCAGCACGCGGGAGTAGGTGTCCGCGCCGATGACCAGGGCCGTGCCGGCGATGGCGTCGAGGTTGAGCAGGGCGTGCGCGGTCACGAGCGCGTGGACGAAGCCGGTGCACACCGAGTCCACGTCGAAAGCGGCCGCCCGCATGGCGCCGAGGTTGGCCTGCACGGCGCACGCGGTCGCCGGGATCGGCTGGTCGGGGGTCGACGTGGCGACGATCAGCAGGTTGATGTCGGTGGCGTCGAGGCCGGCCTCGGCCAGCGCGCGCTCACCGGCCCGGGTGGCCAGGTCGGAGGTCGCCTCGTCGGGCGCGGCGACCCGGCGTTCGGCCACGTGCGTCTTGTCCAGGATCCACTGCTCGCCGACGCCGAGCCGGCGGCCGAGCTCGGCACTGGTGAGGATCTGTTCGGGCAGGTATGAGCCGGTGCCCAGAATCGCGGTGTTCACAACGCGCCTTCCTGTCTCGATGGTCGGTGTTGTCGGCTGCGCGGCGTCATTCCGCGAGCTTGGTCCGGTCGCACCAGACGAAGACGGCGTTGTCCCCGGCTTTCCCGTTGCCCTGCGGCTCGGCCACGAAGTGCTCGTAGCCGGCGCGGAACGGGATCTTCAAACGCGGCTGGGCGAGCTGCGCCGCGCGCACCGTCACGGTCTCGGGCAGCCCGTCGGGTCCGCCCCGCAACGTCACCTCGACCTCCGCGTCCGCGGAACTCATGGCGATGGTCACCTCTCGTCAGTTCTGGACCCGCCGGTGGTACGCGCGGATCGCGAGTGGGAAGAAGACGACGAGCACGCCGGCCAGCCAGGCCAGCGCGCCGGCGAGCGGGCCCCCGACCGGCCCTCCGTTCAGCAGCCCGCGCACGACCTCGGTGAGCAGGCTGACCGGGTTCACCGCCGACCAGGCCCGCAGCCAGTCCGGCATGGTGGCGTCCGGGACGAAGACGCTGCTGGCGAAGACCAGGGGCATGAACAGCGCCACGGCCGTGCCCTGCACGCCGTCGGGGTGGCGCAACACCATGCCGAGGAACACGGTGACCCAGCAGAAGCACAACCCGGCCGCCACCAGCAACGCCGCCGCCGCGAGCACCTCGACCGGGCCGGTGCGGACCCGGAAGCCCAGGGCCGCGCCGACCGCCAGCACCACGACGACCGCGATCAGGTACCGGACGGCCGCGGCGAGCACCACGCCGGTCAACGGCGCCGAACGCGCGATCGGCATGCTCCGGAACCGGTCGAACACGCCGGTGCCCGCGTCGGTGTTCAACCCGACCCCGGCGGACAGCGTCGCCATCAGCACGCTCGGCGCCAGCAGCCCCGGCACCAGGTTCTGCAGGTACGCGCCGGTGCTGCCGGCGATCGCGCCGCCGAACAGGTAGCCGAACACGACCAGGAACAACACCGGTTGCACGGTCACGTCGACCAGGTGCTCGGGGTTGCGGCGGATCTTGCGGACCCCGCGGCCGGCCAGCACGCACCCGTCCCGCAGCGCGCCCACCAGGCCACCGGGTCGGTGGTCGGCGGCGGTCACGACACGCGCCCGTCGACGGCGACCCGCTCCAGGGCCGGCTTCCCGGTCAGCGCGAGGAAGACCTCGTCGAGGCTGGGCAGCCGCAGCGCCAGCTCCGCCACCTCGATGCCGGCCAGGTGCAGCGCCCGGGCCACGGCGGCCAGCACGTCCGGGTCGCCGACCGGCACGGTGAGCCGGCCCGAGACGACGTCCTGGACCGCGGCGGCGCCGGTCACCCGTTCGATCACCTCGGCGACCGCGCCCATGTGGGTGAGCACGGCCGGCCGCACCTCGACGGTGTGGCCGCCGATGCGGCGCTTCAACTCGTCCGGGCTGCCGTCGCCCACCACCCGGCCGCGGTCGAACACGGTGATCCGGTGGGCGAGCTGGTCGGCCTCCTCCAGGTACTGCGTGGTGAGCATGACCGTGACGCCGTCCGCCACGAGCTCCCGGACCAGCTGCCACAGCTCCCGCCGCACGTGCGGGTCCAGCCCGGTCGTCGGCTCGTCCAGGAACAGCACCTCGGGCCGGCCGACCAGGCTGGCGGCCAGGTCCAGCCGGCGGCGCAGCCCGCCCGAGTACGTGCGCGACGGCCGGGACGCCCACTCGGTCAGCTCGAACCGGGCCAGCAGCTCGTCCGCCCGCAGGCGCGCGGCGCGGCGGGCCATGCCGAGCAACCGGCCGAGCAGCACGAGGTTCTCGACGCCCGAGAGGTCCCCGTCGACGCCGGCGTACTGGCCGGTGAGCCCGATCAACCGCCGCACCCGCCCGGCGTCCCGCACCACGTCGAGGCCCCCGACCTGGACCGTGCCGGCGTCCGGCCGGAGCAGGGTGGCCAGCACCCGGACCATCGTGGTCTTGCCGGCGCCGTTCGGGCCCAGCACGCCCACCACCCGGCCGGCGGGCACGGCCAGGTCGACACCGGCGAGCGCGGTGGTCGGACCGAACCGTTTGACCAGACCGTCCACTCGAATCATCGGCCGCACCGTTCTGCTCCTTCACCGGGAAAAATCGGCTCCGCCACGATCAGCACGACACAATTCTTCGCCGAAAATCCCGACCAACGCCATCCGACAAACGAATTGTTTCCCCCGATGAGCGCGCACGGAACGCCGGGCACACGAAAAGCGGGCGCCACACCGTGGCACCCGATTCGTGATTCAATTCTCAGCGACGAAGCGTGTCCGAAGGCCGTTCACCGAAACGTCTGTGATAATGCGCGGCGAAATGGCCGGCGTGCAGAAAGCCCCACTGCGCCGCCACCTCGGACACCGTGACCGCGTCCGCCTGGGACGCCCGCAGCTGGTCGCGCACCCGGCGCAGCCGTATCTCGCGGAGGTACTCCATCGGCCCCATGTTCAGGTGCTTGCGGAACCCCTGCTGCAGACAGCGCTCGGTGACCTTGGCCGCACGGGCCAGGCTCGCGGTGGTGTGCTGCCACTTCGGGTGGTTGTCCATCCACTCCAGCGCGATGCTCACCGCGCGGTTCGGCGCCGCCGACACCTCGCCGTCGAGCATCCGCGTGTAGTTGCTGGCCTGCCCCATCAGCAGCGCGGTCATCAGCGTGCGTTCGAACATGTCCGACACCGCCCGCTTCTCCAGCAGCGAGCCGGGCCGGTCCAGCTCGGCGATCAGCAGGTCGAGGCCGCGACGCCAGCTGCGGCCGTGCCCGGCACGCAGGTCCATGGCCGGGGCGAACCGCAGCGGCTCCCGCACGGACGCGCCGAGCAGGTCACTCAGGCAGGCCTCCATGCCCGACCGCTCCAGGCGCACGACCAGCTGCGCGCAGCCCGCCGGCCACAGCAACCGGACGGCGTCCGACGGCGACAGCACGCACGCCTGGTCCACCGAGCACCGGACCCGGTCCGCGCCGCAGCGCGCCTCGACCTCGCCGACCAGCGGGATCAGCACCGCGAAGAACGTGTCCGTCGGACCGGAGTCGACACGGACGTCACCGCCGTAGGAGATGACACTCACCGACATGTCACGCAGGCGCGCCGACGACATTCGCGCGTCCAGTCCGGCGCCGCTGCCGACGACGTCCAATCGATGCGGCCGGAACACCCGGGAAAACGCCGCGCGCGCATGATCGGGGTCACCGGAGTGAAAGATCTCGTAACGCGCGAGCGGCAATCGAGACGAGGACCCGTCTCCCGTGAGCAAACCATCCTCCGATCATTCGACCGGCAATCGAGTCCCAAGCCGCCGCGCTGCGTCCCGCCGATCGCCTTGCATATATCCAGCCGCCGACGACTCGAGGCGCAAGGGGCCAATCCCGAGGCAGGGTCACCGTGTTGTCGGCAGGAACGGACACGACCCGACACCTCCGATTCGTCGCGAGCACTACTCAAGGTAGTGGTTCGACCACTCACCGCACCATCGCGAAACCGTCGATCTTCATCCCGTTCGCGCACCGAAGGACCAAATCCCGTGTGCCGACAACAAAAACCCCGGACCGCGCGCCGCGGTCCGGGGTCTCACGTCGGGTGACCGGTCAGGCCGCGACGCAGGCGGCCAGTGCCGCTTCCGCCTCGCCCAAATGGGCCGTCAGCACCCGGGCCATGACCAGCGCCTCCCCCTTCACGTCCGACGACCAGCCGTAACGAAGCTCCTGGTCACCGTCCGCCAGCGCGCGCTGGTGGACCGCGATCTGGTCACGCAGCCACGCGGCGTCGAAGTCCGGTCCCGACCGGGCCACGAGGTCGGTGAGCGCCGCCGCGAGAACGGGATCCGGCGGCGCGTCCAGCACGATCCCCTGCCGGGCGGTGACCGCGAGCAGGTCGGCGTCCAGCGCGAGGTGGTGTTCGGCGAACTCCGCCCCGAGTTCCCGCACCCGCCGGCACGTCCCCTTCGTCTCCGCCATCGCGCCCGTCGTCATCTCGAACTGGTTGTTCTGGTGCGCGGCGTTCGCGTACCGCCTGTCCTGGTCCGAGACACCCTCAGCTTGGATCTTCGCCCCCGGCACGGCGGCGACGGCCGACGGCGGTGACCACGCCACCAGCGCGCCCAGCAATCCGACGGCCAGCAGTACGAGCGAGACTCGCATCCAGATCTCCTTCCCCGCGTGTGCTCGGAACGGTTCGATCCTCCGCGAGCAGGCGACGCGCGATCAATCCGCTCAACGAACCGCGCGATCCCTGAGCCGCCAGAACGCGTGCCGCTCGGCCTGACGGGATGTGCCCTCGATCCGGCGCGAGCCAGCAGATTCCGGTCTGCTCGACCGTGTACGTGCCGAACGGCACATCCGTGCAGTTCACGGACGAACGTGGTCGTGTCACCGCCGGTGGCGACCAGGAGCCCGACAGGTGGTCGTGCAGCCGGTTGACCGCGCGCACACGGTCACCGGCGAGGTCACGACGGCGCTACCCGGGGGCACAGTGTTAGCGATAACAGCGCCTCGGTCAATGGCCGGCAGGTAACGGGTCGGTAGCGGCGACCGGTCGGAACCGGGTGCGGTAACGGGTCGGCAACAAAGGCCACCGCGATCATTGTCGGGGTCCCCGAGCTGCACCTACCGTCGGCGACGGGCGCGTGGCGGCGGTCACAGGCACTGGCCGGACCGTCGTGGTAGTAGATCCTTCGCCGACTCGGGAGTTCCACTGTGCACAGGCCTCGGCTGATCGCCACGATGTTGGCGCTAACACTCGTAGCAGCCGGATCGACGGCCGCCGGCGTATGGTCCGCGGCGGCGGCCGACGGGTCCGGTCCGACGCTCACCGCCGACGTCAGCCGCTCGACCACCGGCGTCAACAAGACCCAGTTCGGCGACATCGTCGAGGACATCAACCACTCCGTCGAGGGCGGCCTCGACGCGAACCTGGTGCGCAACAGCACCATGAAGGAGAACGGCGTCTCCTCCTGGTCGGCGGTCACGTCCGGCGGCGGGGCCGGCACGATCGCCCTGGACACCACCCGGCCGCTGAACTCCGCCAACGGCAACGCCCTCAAGCTGTCCATCACCGCCAACGCCCGCGGCCAGCGCGTCGGCGTGGCCAACAGCGGCTTCTACGGCATCGGACTGGCGCCGTCGACCAAATACACCACCACCTTCTTCGCCCGGTCCGACGGCTCGTTCCGCGGCGGCCTCACTGTCGACCTGGAGAGCGACACCGGCACGGTGTACGCCAAGGCGACCGTCCACTCGGTCAACTCGACGTGGACGAAGTACAGCCTCACCATGACCACGGCGGCGAACACACCGGTGTCCACGGCCAACCGGTTCGTCATCTCCGCCGACGGTGTCGGCGCGGGCTCCTCGCTGTACTTCGACGTCGTGACCTGCCAGCCGCCGACCTACCACGACACCGGCCTGCGCAAGGACCTGATGGACAAGCTCGCGGCGACCAAGCCCGGGTTCTTCCGCATCCCCGGCGGCAACTACCTCGAGGGCAACACGCTGTCGACCCGCTTCGACTGGAAGACCACGATCGGCCCGATCGAGAACCGCCCCGGCCACCAGAACGACGCGTGGGGCTACTGGTCAACCGACCAGGCCGGGATCAAGGCCTATCTGGACATGGCCGAGCAGACCGGGTCGCAACCGCTGCTGGCGGTGTTCGCCGGCTACACCCTCGACCACACCGTGGTGCCGCAGGACCAGCTGGCGCCGTACGTGCAGGACGCGCTCGACGAGATCCAGTACGCCATCGGCAGCCCGCACACCACGTGGGGCGCCAAGCGCGCCGCCGACGGACACCCCGCGCCGTACGACGTGCGCTACGTGGAGATCGGCAACGAGGACTGGTTCGACGGGACCGGCAGCTACAACAACTACCGCTTCCCGATGTTCCACGACGCCATCAAGGCCGCCTACCCGCAACTGCAACTCGTGGCCTCGGCGAGTGTCTCCAGCCGGTCGGTCGACGTGATCGACGACCACTACTACAGCGGCGACACGTCGTACTTCACCAACGCCGCGCACACCTACGACGGCACCTCGCGCAACGGCCCCAAGCACCTGGTCGGCGAGTACGCCACCACCAACGGCAGCAACGACAATCCGACCGGCACGCTGGCCGGCGCGATCAGCGAGGCCGCGTTCATGACCGGCATGGTCCGCAACGCCGACGTGGTGGTCGGCGCGTCCTACGCGCCGGCGCTGGCCGACGTCAACAACTTTCAATGGCCCACCAACGAGATCGCGTTCGACGCCGCCACGTCGTTCGGCTCGCCGTCGTACTGGGTGCAGCACATCTTCGGCAACAACACCGGCGACTACGTGGTCTCCTCCTCGCTGACCGGGGCGGACGCGGCCGTGAACGAGGTCGTCACCCGGACCGCGTCCGGCACGGTGTACGTGACGGTCGCCAACCCGACGAACTCCCCTGTGACGAGCCAGATCCGGCTCAACGGCACCACCTCCGTCCGTCCGAACGGGACGGCGACGGTCTTGACCGGCGACCCGAACGCGCGCAATTCCATCACCGCGCCGAACACCATCGCGCCGACAACCGCAGCCTTCACGGCATCGAACTCCTTCGCCTACACCTTCCCGGCGAACTCCGTGGTGGCGTTGAAGGTGAACACCTCCGCGCCGATCTCGCCGGTGCTCAACGTCGGCCGTGGCCTGTCCTTGCACGTGACGACGCCGGGCGCCACCGACCGGTCCGTCGCGGTGGCCGGCGGCGTCGGCACGACCGCCGCGGTCACCGCGTCGTCGCCGGACGCCGACAAGCTCGGCGCCACCTTCCTGCTGCGGCCCGGCCTGGCCGACCCGTCCTGCTACTCCCTGGAGTCGCGGGCGAACGCCGGCCAGTACCTGAGCCACCAGGGCGATCGCATCACGCTGGGCGCCAACAAGCGGTCCGCCACCTTCTGCGCGGTCGTGGGCAACAGCGGGACCGGCGTGTCGTTCCGGGCGTACGACGAACCGGGACGGTTCCTCAGCTATCACGACGGTGGCCTGACGTTGAGCGACCGTCGTTGCGCCGACAGCACCTTCGCCGTCGGCGAGCCGTGGTGGCGCAGCGACGTCGCGGTCCCGCTGGGGCATTCGTCCTGGCTGACCGTGACCGGCGATTCCCTGCGACACCAGAACTACGTCGGCAAGACCGCGCCGATCACGGCCGACAGCTCGGTCACCGACCGGCAGGACGCCACGTTCAACCTGGTCCCTGGCCTCGCCGACCGCTCCTGCTACTCGTTCGAATCCGTCAACTTCCCGGGCTACTACCTGCGGCACTACAACTTCCAGGTGGTGCTCAACGGCAAGGACGACTCCTCGCTGTACGCCGAGGACGCGACGTTCTGCGCGACGGCCGGGCACAACGGCAAGGGCGTCTCGTGGCAGGCCTACGCCTATGAGGACCACTACCTGCGGCAGCTCGGCGGCAACGTCTACATCGGCGCCGACGGCGGCCCACGGGTCGGTGACGCGGCGGCCGGCTGGGTCGACGACACCAGCTGGCAACCGACGGCCCCCTGGGCGGGCTGAGTGAGCGGGCGTCGGCGGCATGTGGTTGCGGACCATGCCGCCGACGCTTCTTCAGCCGATATTCCTTGCCATGTATACGTTCCGGAACACGCCGTCGGGATCAATCCGCCGGCGGAGCTCCCGGACGTCGGCCAAGGGTCGGCCAGCTGGCGGCCCGACGCCGGTCAGATGAGGCCGTGCGGACCTTGCCGCCGTCCGGCCGGGTGGATGGACACGACCAGCCAGGCGGCCGGTCGATCCGGCTGTCGGTCCGATGTGGTCGGACCGGGGATTTCCCTACGGTGAGGAGGAATTCACGGATCGAGCAGGTGAAGGAGATCGTCGTGCGCCTTGTTGTCGTGTCCCTGGTCGTGGCGGCCGGACTGGCCCTGGCCGGCTGTGCCGGCCAGCCGGCCACACAGCCGCCGACCACCACCGCGAAGAGCAGCAGCGCCGCGCCGCAGGTGATGGCTTTCGGGACGGAGCGGCCCGGCAAGCTTGGCGTCATCACCGTCGGGCGGCCGGCCGCGCACGAGCTGCCCGCGGACCCCGCCCGGGCCAAGGACCTGACCCGCGGCCTGCGCTTCGACGTCGTCGTCAAGAACACCTCGAAGCAGCCGTTGCCGGCATCGTCGTTCACCTTCGCCGCGACCGCGAACGGAGCCCCGGCGACCCTGGTCAGCGACCCGGCGCAGAACCTCGGCGACAAGCTCGGCGCCGACGTGCTGCCGGGAACCGAACGCAAACTCGGCCTGGTCCTGGCGCTGCCGGCCAAGCCGTCGGAGGTCACGGTGAAGGTGACGTTCGAGCGGACCAACCCGCTGTACTGGACCGGCACCGTGTGACCGCGTGCGTCTGCGCCACGTCGTGATGCGCCGCACAGCCGCCTGGCGGGGCTCGGTCCAGCCGGGCAGCGGGTTGTTCCGGACGCCCGGCAGCTGGGAACAACGCCAAGAGCCCACGACACTGAAGACACCACACTCGCCGAGCGCGTGGTGGCGAAACGAAAGTGGTTCGTGACCGGCCCGCCGGGCTTGATCCCCATCTGTCCCAGAAGGAGACCTTCTCATGTTCAACCGAATGCTGAGCGCCTTCGGCATCGGTGGCCCGTCCGTCGACACCGTGCTGGACTCGCCGCACGCCGTGCCCGGCCAGCCGATCACCGGGCAGGTCCGCATCCAGGGCGGCAGCTCGGATGCGGAGATCGGCCAGGTCGTGCTGTCCCTCGTGACCCAGGTCGAGGTCCAGCGTGGTGGCTTCGGCGGTTTCGGTGGTGGTGACGGGCAGGGCGAGGACACGGAGTTCTTCCGGACCGTCGTGCAGCAAGGAGTGCGGGTGCCCGCGGGCCAGCTGGTCTCGGTCCCGTTCCAGCTGGCGCTGCCGTGGGAGACGCCGATCACCGCGGTCGGCGGCGCGGCGCTGCCGGGGATGAGCGTGGGCGTGCGCACCGAGCTGATCGTCGCGGGTGCCCCGGACAAGCGTGACCTCGACCCGGTCCTGGTCGGTCCGATGTCGTCGCAGAACCGGGTGCTGGACGCGTTCGGGCAACTGGGGTTCTCGTTCCGCGGCGCGGGCCTCGAAGCCGGGCGTCTGCCGGGTGTGCCGCACGAGTTCGGCTTCTCCCAGCGGCTCGCGTTCTTCCCCCCGGCCCCGTTCGTTGGCCGGGTGAACCAGGTCGAGCTGACCTTTGTGGCCAACGCGCACGAGCTGCACGTGATGCTCCAGGCCGACCGGCACCGCGGCGGGTTCCCGGCGGTTGGTGACGCGTCCGGCCATCTGCGGCTCTCCCACCAGGAGGCGCAGGTCACCGACTGGGCGGCGGCGATCAGCGGCTGGCTCGCGCAGGTCGCCCAGCGTGTCCAGATGAACCCCGCCTTCGGCGGTCAGCCCGGGTACGACGGCCACGACGCCTACAACCAGCAGGGTCAACGGCGCGGGCCTGGCATGGGCGGCATGCTCGCCGCCGGTGCGGCCGGTGCCGCCGGAGGCCTGCTCGGCGGGATGGCGCTGAGCGGAATGGCCGACGAGTTCTTCGGCGACGACGAGGAATGACCCGGCGCCATCGGGTTGCGGAAGCAATGGGTCTCGCGATTGAGCAGGTGAACCGCGGTGACCATCAGGAAACGAGAACGATGAGCACACCAGTGGACGACACGGCGGCCGGCACCGCTGGAGCGGGTCCACTCGCCCGGGGTGTGGACCAGATCACCCGACCGATCCGCCGGCTGTTCCGAATCGCTCCGCTGACGTGTGGCTTCCTCGTGGTGTTCTGGACCGTCGGCGCGCTGACCGGTGCGCTGGACGGTCCGAACGACGAGTTGCTCGCGCGGATCGGTTTCGGCACCGACAGTCCGTTGTGGACTGCGTTCTCCTCGGCGCTGTGGTCCATGGATCTCCTGGGTTACGTCGTGACGACCGTGCTGTTGCTCGTGTTCGGTCCGTTGGCGGAACGCGAGTTCGGCGCCCTGCGCACCGCGATGATCTTCCTCGCCTCCCAGCTGATCGGTGCGTTCCTTGGTTACGGTGTGGTGCTGCTCGGCAGCGCCCGGTCAGCCGCGCCTACCTGCCCCACATCACTGTGCGGCAGGGCTTCCGCCTCGCTGCCAGGATGATCAGCCGCTCGTGACCGGCCACAGTGGACAATTCCGGTCGGCAACGGAAATCCGGCCGACCGGCGGGGCTCGCACCCCGACCTGACGGATGGCCGGCGCCCCGGCCACACCGCGACAGTGTCCGTATGACAAAGATGCCACCACCGCAGGACACCTCAGCTGCGTCGGAGACATCGCCTCCCGACTCCCGGACGCCGACGGTCCCCGCCACGCCGACCCCCTCGATGGGGCGGCTGGTCGGGGTGGACCTGGCCCGCGCGCTGGCGGTGTTCGGCATGTACGTCGTGCACCTCGGCCCGTCGGCGGCCAACACGGACGGTTTCGGCGGCTGGGTACGGCATGTGACGGAAGGCCGGTCGTCGGCGCTGTTCGCCACGCTCGCCGGGTTCTCGCTGATGCTGATCGCCGGCCGCCTCGAGCCGAAGACCGGTGTGGCCGGTCGGCAGGCGAAGGGCCGAATCGCGATCAGGGCCCTGGTGTTGCTGGTGCTGGGCACCGTGATGGCGATGGCCTACGGCGGCGTGGTCATCCTCGCCTTCTACGGCCTGTACTTCCTGCTGGCTCTGCCACTGGTGCGACTGAGCGCCAAGACGCTCGCGATCATCGCGGCCACGCTCGCCGTGGTCATGCCACCGCTGGCCTTCGTCATCACCTCGGCGCTGACCGAGCCGGTCACGGCCGCCCTCAAGGCCTATGACCCGCTCGACCAGATCGGCGGCGTTGGCGTGCTGGACCTCCTGCTCACCGGCTTCTACCCGGCGATCACCTGGATGGCGTTCGTCATCGCCGGCATGGCTCTTGGCCGGCTGGACCTGACCTCCAGCACCGTACGGCGGCGCCTTGCCGTGTTCGGTCCGGCCCTCGCGGTGTTCGCCTACGGCACCTCCTGGGTGCTGGCCCGACTGTTCGACGGCGTCCGGGAAGCCGCGGAGATGCAGAGCGCCGCAGGGCCCGGCGCGGGCAAGGGCGCGGTGCCGAAGGACCTCGGCTCGGCCGGTGACCTGATGCCGCCCAGCGGAGGTGGATCGGCCTGGTCGTTGCTGACGTCAGGGCCGCACAGCGGGATGACGTTCGACATCCTCGGCTGCGTGGGCGTCGCGATCACCGTGATCGTGTTCGCCATGATCGCCCTGGACCGGCTGCCGCTGCTGCGCCGCCTGGCCGCACCGGTCATCGCCGTGGGCACCATGTCACTGACCGCCTACGTCGGCCACTTCGTGCTCTCGTCCGAGATGGCCGTGCCCGCCGGAACCGAGTCCCAGTCCTCCTGGACGCCGGTGCTCGTGTTCATCTTCGGCGCCATGGCGTTCGCCTTCGTCTGGTCCCGCTTCTTCAGCCGGGGACCACTGGAGTACCTGCTCAACCTCGCCACCAGGCCGGCGAAGCACCTCCGCTGACACCCCCGCCGACCGGCTGGCCGAAACCTGCCGGTCGGCGACCAGGGCCTGCCGGTTCTCGGATGGCGGCCCTCGGCGACCCCGACGAGACTGGACGTGTGCAGCGTCCACAGAGGAGAGTGACATGGTCCGGCTAGCACGGGTGGCGCACCGAGCCGGACTGCTGGACGGGAGCGGGCAGCCGGTATGAGCCCCCGTCCGTCCAGCAGGCTCGTCGACGCCGCGGTGCTCGTGGCCGCCGTGGCCGAGGGAGCGCTGACCACGATCGCCGAGGGCACCCCGTACGGGGTCGTCACGATCGCGATCGCCGTCCTCGCCCTTCTGGCCCGCGAACGCCTGCCGCTGGCCGCCTTCCTGGCTACCCTGCCGGCGGTGCTGTTCCCAGGTGCGGTCATTCCGGCGATCGTCGCCCTTCACGTGGTGTCCCGCCGCTCTCGCGACTGGTGGCTGCTTGCGGGGTGTTGGCTCCTCGCCGCGGCCGGTTTCGTCTTCCCGATGTCGGAGTTCGCTCCGTC
>DATJJB010000200.1:0-5765 GCA_035492655.1 Kutzneria sp.
GCCGGCCGGGCGCTGGGCAAGAAGTTGTGACGAGGCGCGGCGGGCGGCCCGTGCGCCCGCCCGCCACGATTCACCGATGAATCAGAAGCCGGCGAGGCCGTTGGGCACGCCGACGCCGGTCGGCCCGTCCCAGCCCCTGCCGGCGTTGCACAGCGCGATCTCGGCCGGCTTGCAGGAGCGCACCGGGGCGTTCTGGCCGAAGGTCACGTCGGTGAACGCGCCGGCCGGGGCGGTGTACATGGTGTTGGGCCCCATCACCTGCGAGAGGTGGCCGCCCCGCGCGTACAGGCCGGCGATGAACGGCGACGAGGCGCTGGTGCCGCCGACGGTGATCCAGTTGAGCGGCTGCCCGGTGAACGGCGCGTACGTGTCGTACACGGCGACGCCGGTGGACGGGTCGGCCACGGCCGACACGTCGGACGACGCGCGGTGCCCGCCGCAGACGGCGTTGACCGAGGCGGGTGCGCCGATGGCGCCCGGCAGGTCGGTCTCACAGCCGCTGCCGGCGCCGGACCAGACGTTGTTGGTGTAACCGTCGGCGGTCTGGAACAGCGAGGTGCCGCCGACCGACACGACCCACGGCAGGTTGGCCGGCCAGCCGCCGTGCTGGTCGCCCTCGTAGCCGCCGTCGCCGGACGAGGCCAGCACGGCCATGCCCGGGTGGAACAGGTCGCGGCCGGCCTGCCCGAACTCCACCGTCTTGTCGCTCGGGTACTGGTAGCTCATGCTCACCGACGAAGCGCCGAGCTTGGCCGCGGTGTTCACGGCCGTGCCGAAGTCGGCCATCGCCGCGTCCAGATGCGCCTGGTCGCCGAAGAAGGCGTCGAGGATGGGCAGCTGGAGCTCGACCAGCTTGCAGCCGGGGCAGGCGGCCGAGGCCATGTCCATGTCGAGCGCGGTCTCCACGGCGACTTCTTCGTCGCCCAGCTGGAGATCGGGGTCGGTGGAGGGCGCCTGCGGCGCGCCGCCGTCGAAGCCGGCCACCTTCAGGCAACCGTTTGCCACCGTGCAGGCCGGCAAACCGTACTGGCTCCGGTAGGCGTTCACATCGGCTTCGAGGTTGGCCGGCGGGTACGCGCCGGCGTCGATGATCGCGATGGTGCCGGTGTTGCCGCCGGACAGGTGGTAGGCGGCGGCGAGCTCGTCGGCGCCGTAGCCGGCCGGGGCCTGGGTCGACAGGGGTGTTTTCGACCCGGAACCGGTGGTGACGATCTGCGCCTGGCAGGCGTCGCAGGCTTTCTTGAGGCCGTGCGACTTCATCAACGTGCCGGCGTGCACCTGGGCGCGCAACGACTGGATCTGCGGCGTGACGGCATGCGGATCACCGCCGGCCGCCTTGGCGACCGGGGCCAACACGGTCACCGCGGCGACAACGGCCGCACCGAGGGTGAACAGGGAATTTCTCGCGAACACGGGTCCTCCAGGAAAGTAATTACCGGGACCAACATTCGCGAGGCTACCAACACAAATACGGAAATCCATTCACGGGACCGACACTGTGAACGGATTGCCCCATGAGGACCACGACGAAGGGCTGGAATCGGACCACCTATTCGGCCATGAATGGAATTGCGGCGGGCGGTGACCGAAACCGCCCGCCGCAATTCATCAGTGAATCAGAACCCGGCGAGTCCATTCGGCACGCCGATGCCGGTCGGCGCGTCCCAGCCCTTCTGGGCGGCACACAGCGCCGGCGTGGCGGTCGGGCAGACGTGCGGCGGGGCGTTCTGGCCCAGCGTCACGTCGGTGAAGGCGCCCTTGGGCGCGGTGTACAGCGTGTTCGGCCCCATCACCTGCGAGGTGTGGCCGCCACGGGCGTACAGGCCGGCCACGAACGGCGACGAGGCGCTGGTGCCGCCGACGAGGATCCAGTTGTACGGCGCGCCGCTGAACGGCGTGTAGGTGTCGAACACCGCGACGCCGGTGTTGGGGTCGGCGACCGCGGACACGTCGGAGGCGGCGCGGTGGCCGCCGCAGTTGGCGCTGACCGAGGTCGGGGCGCCGATCGCGGCCGGCAGGTCGGTCTCGCAGCCGCTGCCGGCGCCGGACCAGGCCACGTCGGTGTAGCTGTCGCCGTTCTGGAACAGCGAGGTGCCGCCGACCGACACGACCCACGGCAGGTTCTGCGGCCAGCCGGTGTGCACGTTGCCCTCGTAGCCGGAGTCGCCCGAGGAGGCCAGCACGGCCATGCCCGGGTGGAACAGGTCGCGGCCGGCCTGCCCGAACTCGACGTCGGTGTCGCTCGGGTACTGGTAGCTCATGCTGACCGCGGACGCGCCCAGCTTGGCCGCGGTGTTGACGGCGGTGCCGAAGTCGGCCATCGCCGCGTCCATGTGCTCCTTGGTGCCGGTCAGCGCGTCGGTGATCGGCAGCTGGAGTTCGACGATGGCGCACGAGGGGCAGGCCGCCGAGGCCATGTCCACGTCGAGTGCGGTCTCGACGCCGACCTGCTCCTCGTAGTACGTGTTCGGGAAGGTCGTGGCCGGCGTCTGCGGCGCGCCGCCGTCGAAGCCGGCGATCTTCAGGCAGCCGCCGGCCGTCGTGCAGGCCGGCAGGCCGTACTGGGACCGGTAGGCGTT
This sequence comes from Kutzneria sp., assembly GCA_035492655.1. Classification (GTDB taxonomy): domain Bacteria; phylum Actinomycetota; class Actinomycetes; order Mycobacteriales; family Pseudonocardiaceae; genus Kutzneria. The sequence continues at coordinate 2,580 of DATJJB010000200.1, forward strand.
GATGTCGGCCTCGAGGTTCGGATACGCGCCGGCGTCGATGATCGCGATCGTGCCCTTGGCCCCGGTGGCGGCGTCGGGCAGGTGGTAGGCGGCGGCCAGGTCGGCCGCGCCGTACCCGACCGGGACCGTGGTCGACAGGGGTGTTTTCGACCCGGGCGCGGCGGTGACGAGCTTGGACTGGCAGAAGGCGCAGGGCGCGAGCGTGCCGTGCGATCGCAGCAGGGTGCCGTTGTGGACCTGGGCCCGCAGCGACTGGACCTGCGGCGTGACGACGTGCGGATCACCGGCCGCCTGCGCGACCGGGGCGAAAACGGTGAGCGCGGCGACCGCCGCCGCGCTCACGCCGAACAGGGTTGATCTGACGAACGTTCCCGACACTTGTCCTCCTGAAATGGAAGAACTTGTCCAACATCGGGAGCGTACCCACGCAATTACGGGCCGAGCCTACGTCAACTATTCACGGAATTCTCTTGTGAATAATTCGTCCAGGTGGCCCACGACGAGTGTCGCGAATCGCCTACCGCTGTCCTGAACAAGACAGTGAAGGCATAAGGAACCAGATCCGAACCACGTCGCCACAGCCACGGAATGCCCTTGAGCACCAGCCACGCGACGTGCTGCCAGGCCGCGACCACCCGGCCGCCGGCGCACTCCAGGCTCACCGGTGTCCCGATCACGCAGCCGGCCAGCTCCAGCTCGTCGGCGAAGGCCCTGGCCAGCATGCGGTGCCCCAGCTCGGACGGGTGCAGCCGGTCGACGCTCCAGGCCGCGAGGTCGTAGGCCCCGGGCAGCGTGTCCAGGTCGATGCAGCCGATGCCGCGGGCCAGCACCACCGAGCGGATCACCGCGTTGAGCTCGGCCACCCGGCGGCGCAGCGCCCGCCGCAGCGGGGCCGGCAACCGGAACACCCTTGCGTGGTCGTGATAACTGGCCAGCACCACGACCGCGCCCACGTCCAGCAGCCGGCCGACCACATGATCGAGGTCTGCTCGCAATCGGGCCGGGTCGAAGTCCGAGCGCATGGTGTCGTTCATGCCGGCCACGACGACCACGGCATCCGGCCGCAGCGCCGCCGCCATGGGCAGCTGCTCGTGCCGCACCGTGCCGATCCGGGCCCCGGTGCGAGACAGGTTCGTCAGGTCGCAGCCGCCGAGCGCGTCGGCCAGCAGCGGACCGAAGCCACGCCAGCCACCGCCGGGCAGCGGATCACCGAGACCGACGCTGGTCGAGTCCCCCAGCACCACGAGCCGTCCGACCGCGCGGCGGGCGGGCACGCTCTCCGACATCGCCTGAACCGTCACCCGTCCACGATCACCCGCGGAGAATCACTCCCGGTGATGGACGGGTGGCGACCCGGGGACAGCTCAGCGAATAGTTAGATCAGCTGAAGGCGGGGAACAGGGGGAGGTGGACGGCCTCGGCGCCGTACTGCGCGGCGATCGCGGACGCCACCTGGTCGGCGTGCTCGGCGACGGCCGGCACCTTGAGTCGGCCGGCGTCGTCGCGTAGCCGCTGCCACCGGGCGTGCAGGGCGCTGCTGCGTCGCGGCGAAGCCAGCCGGGTGGTGATCGGGCCGTCGGGCACGCCCGGCCGCGGCAGGTACATCCAGGTCGACAGCCACACCCACAGCAGCTGACCGTGCAGCAGCTTGGGCATCAGCACCTCGTCGTCGTCCAGGTCGGGGAAGACCGGGCTGACCTCGGCCCGCCACGCCGCGACCATCGCCTCGGTCATGCCGTTGGGCAGCCGGAACGAGCAGCCGCAGAGCGGGAACGGGATGCGCAGCGCGGCGGCGTCCAGGGCGACGTCGCGCACGCAACCGCCCTCGAAGTCCAGCACCCGCAGGCCCTTGCTGGTGATGAGGTTGTTGTCGGCGCACGCGTCGGACGGGCTGAACGCGCGATGCCGGGTGCTGGTGAGCAGCCGTCCGCCCTCGCGGGCATGGCCGAGCGCCTCGGCGCCGAGGGTCACGCCGAGCAGTTCGTGCAGCAGATCGGGCAGCTCGGCCAGTGCCACCTTGGCCTTGCGCGCCAGCGGATCCTGACCTGGACGGCCGCCCAGCCGCCGGGTCAACGCGTCGAAGTCGGCCTCGCGGCCGGCCGTCGTGGCGTGCAGCCGGCCCAGCGCCCGCGCCCAGGCCAGCAACGCCCGCTCGGCGCCGCGCGCGTCGTGGTCGAGCAGCTTGTCGGCCAGTGTCGGGGCGCGGCCGAGGTCTTCCAGCACGATGACCCGCTTGGCGCCGTCGTGCGCGATCAGCTCGGGGCAGATGCGGTCGTCCTGTCCCAGCGCGGTGAACAGCTGATAGCTCACAGCCTCATGGGGGAACGGGTCGACCAGGTCGCCCACCGGCGGCTCGGTGTAGCTCTTCACCACCAGCGTGCGCGGCAGTGAGAACGGCGTCGACGCCACCCGTACCCGCAGTACGGTCGCCTTGCCGCTGCCGCGCAGGTCCTCGGGATCAGCCAGTCTGATCGACGCCCCGAAACGCCTGGTGAGCACTGCTTCGGCGGCCGCAACGGTCGCCAGGACCTCGTTGTCCGCTGTCCCGGCGGCGTTGGCGGGGCCGGCGGTGGTCTCCACGCTCATCCCTTCCGACCCTACTCCTTCGAGTGCACGGCACGTCTACACGATCGGCACAATCGGCTACCCGGAGCAGTCGTTGCGCCCGTCATGTTCGAGCATCACCGCGCTGGAATACGGCTTGGTAACGGGTTGGTGCGGCCGGGGGACGCCTGATCGGGTACCTCCGGCTCCGCGCGGCATTCAGCCCTTGGCCTGCTCGCCCTTCACGACCGGCTTGGCGTCGACGCCGGCCTCCTTGCGCTGCTGCGCGGTGATCGGCGCGGGCGCGGCGGTCAGCGGGTCGTAACCGCCGCCGGACTTCGGGAAGGCGATCACCTCGCGGATCGAGTCCGCGCCGGACAGCAGCATGACGATGCGGTCCCAGCCGAAGGCGATGCCGCCGTGCGGCGGGGCGCCGTACTTGAACGCCTCCAGCAGGAAGCCGAACTTCTCCTCGGCCTCGGCCTCGCCGAGACCCATGATCGCGAACACCCGCTTCTGCACGTCGGGGCGGTGGATACGGATGGACCCGCCACCGATCTCGTTGCCGTTGCAGACGATGTCGTAGGCGTAGGCCAGGGCCTTGCCCGGGTCCTCCTCGAACCGGTCGATCCACTCCGGCGT
>DATJJB010000201.1:0-9509 GCA_035492655.1 Kutzneria sp.
AACAAGGCGCAGCAGTTGTGGACGCTGGTCGACCAGAAGCACCAGGTGCCTCGTCAGCTGGCCGTGTTGCGCCAGTTCTACTACGACATCGCCCTGTCGGCGAGCCCGGCCGCGCTGCCCAGCCTGCTCGAGGTGGCCGACCCCGACCACATCACCTACGGCAGCGACTTCCCGTTCGCGCCTGCGGTGGCCGTCGGGTTCGTCAACAAGCAGTACGAGAACTTTCACCTGTCGCCTGACCTGCGGGCCGCGATCGACCGTGGCAATTGCGAGGCGCTGTTCCCGCGGTTGAAGGTATGATCCCACTCGTGACTTCGACCGCGTGCCTCAGCTGGTGGCGTCCCGCCTAGGGACGGCCATTCCACGCACGCGCGTGCCGTCCGCGAGGACGGCGCCTTCTTCTGCCCTGCTGTCCCGCGGACCCTCATTCCGTTGGGAGACAGACATGTTGGATCAGGTCAAGGCCAATCCGTCGCAGTACCGGGTGCTGACCGGCGATCGGCCGACCGGGCCGCTGCACCTCGGGCACCTGTTCGGCACCCTGCAGAACCGGGTCCGGCTGCAGGAGCTCGGCGTCGAGCTGTTCGTGATCGTCGCCGACTACCAGGTGCTGACCGACCGCGACGTCGCCGACCGGCTCACCGAGACCGTCGAGGAGCTGCTGCTGGACTACCTCGCCGTCGGCATCGACCCCGAGCGCGCCACCGTGTTCACGCACAGCGCCGTGCCCGCCTTGAACCAGCTGCTGCTGCCGTTCCTCAGCCTGGTCACCGTGCCCGAGCTCCAGCGCAACCCCACCGTCAAGGACGAGATCGCGCATTCGCGGCAGCACGCCGTCAGCGGGCTGATGTTCACCTATCCCGTGCACCAGGCCGCCGACATCCTGTTCTGCAAGGGAAATCTCGTTCCCGTCGGCCGGGACCAACTGCCCCACGTGGAGATCACCCGACTGGTCGCCCGGCGGTTCAACGAGCGCTACGGTCCCGTTTTCCCCACCCCCGAGGCCTTGCTGTCGTCGGCCCCCGTGCTGCTCGGCACCGATGGCACCAAGATGAGCAAGAGCCGGCACAACGCCATCGCCATCGGTGCCACCCCCGACGAGACCGCCCGTCTCCTCAAGACCGCCCGCACCGACGCGGATCCGTCCATCACCTACGATCCCGTTGCCCGGCCCGAGGTTTCCAGCCTCATCCTGCTCGGCTCCCTCTGCCTCGGCATCCCGCCCGAGGAGTTCGCCACGTCGGTAGGCCACGGCGCCGCCGCGTTGAAGCGCACCGTCACCGAAGCCGTCAACGAGTTCCTCGCCCCCATGCGCGCCCGCCGCGCCGCCTACGCGGCCGACCTGACCTACGTCCGCAAGATCATCCGCATCGGCAACGAGCGCGCCAACGCCATCGCCGACGCCACCCTCGCCGAAGTCCGCGCCGCCATGGGCATGGCCTACTGAGCCGCTATTCAGCGTCCGGGAACCTGACCCGGACGTTGGCTGACGGGGTGAGGTAGGCGTCCCCGAAACGGCGCTGTAGCGCGATATCCGGGCGCGGACGGCCGGCGGGGACGGCCTTCACGACGAACTCCTGGATGCGTGCCGGCTCCACCGGAGTCAGGTGGATCATGCACAGCAGCTCGCCCCGCTCACCGGGAATCGACCAGGTGACGTCGGCGGCGGTGGCGGCGGAGACGACGGCGGACGGGCCGGCGAGCAGGGGACCGACCTCGGCCACGAGTTGATCGAGCTCCGCACGGCGTTGGGACAGCGGCCGGTCGAAGTCGATGTTCTCGGCGAAGATCCGGGCGGCCAGCTCGTCGTCCCAGTGCCGGACGAGCGAGTCGGCCTGCTCGCGCAGTGCGACCGTCTCCGGCCACAGTGTCGTGCTGATCGCGGGGGCCTGGTTGTGGTTCAGCAGCCGGCTGAGGGCCTCGACACACAGCGTGGCCGGGTTGCCTCGGTTGCCGTTGGTCAGCACGACCGCGCCGTGACCCGACACGGGATGCCAGGCCATGGCCAGCCAGAACCCGGGGAGCCCGCCGGTGTGCGAGATGACCGTTCCGCGATGGAGGTCGGTCGTGACCCCCAGGCCGAGGGCATATCCGCTGGAGGTCAGCTTGGCCTGCCCGATCCCGGTCAGACTCAGTGCCGGTGGCATGAACACGCGCACCCGCTGCAGGTCCCGTCGGGACAACCGGCTCAGCACCGAGTTGTCGTCGGTTCGCGCCGGCCGAAACGCGGAGCCCAGCCAGGTGATCCACCGCGCGAGGTCGCGCACGGTGCTCACCAGCCCACCGGCGGCGAGGAACGCGTCCGACGACTCTGGCGGGTACGCGACCCAGTTCCCCTCCGTGTCCAGCGAATAGCCGACGGCGCGCGGAAGGTCATCGGGCACGGCCATGTCGCAGAACGTGGACGTCAGGCCCAGCGGCCGGAGCAGTTCCTCAGTGACGAACTCCGCCAGCGGCCGGCCGACCGCCCGGCTCAGCGCCAGACCGGCCAGGGTGAAACCGAGGTTGGAGTACTCGAAGACCGCGCCCGGCAGGTGGCTGAGGCGGACTCCCTTGGCCACCCGGGCCAGCAGGTCCTCGGTGGGCGTGTTGATGAACGGGTCCACCCAGGCGTTGTCCTCGGTGAGGCCGCCGCACATGCCCAGCAGCATCTCGATCGTGGGCATGTCCCCCTCGCCATTGGCGAGCACGAACTCGGGAACGTGCTTGGTGATCGGATCGTGCAGCGACAGCCGGCCCTGGTCGCGGGCGATCAGCACGGCGCAGGCGATGAAGCTCTTCGTCATCGACGCGATCGGGAAGACCACGTCCGCGTCGGGCACCCTGCCGTGCTCGTCCACCACACCGAAACCAGCCGCGTGCGCCAGCCCGTCCCCGTCGGCCACGCCGTACACCAACCCCCGCGAGTGCCCGGCCGCCGTGTGCTGGCCGAACAGCGCGTCGAGTTCCTTGTGGATCGGCACCTGGAGCACCTCATCGGACATCGGCCAACCACCCCCTGATGTTGGATGCCCAAAAGAAAACACCCAGGCCGCTGGCCTGGGTGTTTGGCTCCTCCAGCTGGACTCGAACCAGCAACCCTGCGATTAACAGTCGCATGCTCTGCCAATTGAGCTATGGAGGAATGTTCTTTTGTTCGCCGTCTCGCGGTCTCCCGCCCGACTGGTGATAACTGTAGCGCATGCCCGCGAGGGGGTTTCACACGCCCCCCTCCAGCGGGTACGCACAAGGGGACAGCTCGGCGCGCGGCGATGCGGAGGACCCGACGATGAAGACTTTCCTGCTGGGTGTGGCGGTGGGCTACGTGCTAGGTGCTCGCGCAGGTCGAGAGCGGTACGACCAGCTGGTCCGAGCCTACCGCCGACTCAAGGACCACCCGGCGGTGCAGGGGGTCGCGGGTGTGGTCAGAGCCAAACTGGGAGACGTGACGGAGTGATCAACGTCGCACCTGGGCGACGGCGAACACGCGGCGGAACGGGAACCAGGTGATGCCGTCGGGCCGAGCCGGGTAGACCTTGCGCAGCTCGACGGCGAGTTCGGCCCGGAATTCCTGCCACTGATCCTCGTCGAGGGCGGCCTTGATGGGACGCAAGGCCGTTCCGGTCACCCATTCGAGGACGGGGTCGGGGCCGGACAGCCGCTGCAGGTAGGTCGTCTCCCAGGCGTCGACCTCGCAGCCGGCCTCGACGAGGACATCGGCGTAGCCGGCCGGGTCCAGCACGGCCAGCGGCTCGCGCAGCGCCACCTCCTCGAGTTCGCGCTGCCACCGCGGCCGGCCGGCGACCTCGCGGATGGTGGTGTGCGACGGCGAGGAGAAGTTGCCGGGCACCTGCATCGCCAACCACGCCCCGTCCGACAGCTCGCGCGCCCACCGGCTGAGCAGGGCGGCGTGGCCGGGCACCCACTGCAACACCGCGTTGGTGACGATGACATCGGTGTCGGCCTGCGGCTTCCAGTCGTTGACGTCCACCACCTCGGCGTCGATCCCCCGCTCCCGCGCGGCGGCCACCATCTCGGGCGAGGAGTCGGACGCCTCCAGCGCCGCGTCGGGCCAGCGCTGCCCGAGCGTGACGGTCAGGTTGCCGGGTCCGCAGCCCAGGTCGACCACGCGACGTGGCGCCTCGGCGGCGATTCGCCCGACCAGGTCATGGAACGGCCGCGCGCGATGGTCGCCGAACGCGAGGTACTTGGCGGGATCCCACATCGTCTGCCTCCTTGCAAACCGTACGTACGTCTTTTATAGCGCACACACGGCCCCGCCACCAGACTCCGCGTCAGTTAGTGCAGCCGGTTCGCGACCTTCGACGCCAGCGCGTCCAGCGCCGCCGGATCCACCCCGGCATCGGCCCTGACCTGCAGGATCGTCCCGTCCTGCCCGGGCACCCGACGGCGCACGAACCAGGCGCCGCCACCCGGCAGCTCATGCCGATGCCGGTCGACGACGGACTGCGTCACCCGCCGCTGCACGGCCTGCGGCAGCTTGCCCGGCTGCTCCAGCGGATACCGCCGCGGCGGCTGATCGGTCAGCAGCACAGCCGCCCCGGCGGCGCCGCTCTCCACCGCGGCGATCACGGTCAGCGCGCTGCCGTCCCACGTCGCCTTGCTGATCAGATGCCAGCCAAGACGCTCCTCACCGGGCAGCCACAGCCCGAGCGAGGTCGCCACCACCAGCTCGCCACCTGAGGTGCCGCTCGCCGCGACGCTCTCGTTCGCGTCGAGACGGCCGGCGAACCCCTCGGGCAGGCCGGTCAGCCTGCGGCGCAGCCAACTCAATACGCACCGATCCCCTGCTCGCGCAACGCCTTCCGGTACTGCTCCAGCGCAACCAGGTCGCCGAACAGCTCCCGGTACTCGGCCTCGTGCTCCACCGGCGACAGCCGCTGCAACCGCGACTTGAGCTCGGCGACCTGCTTGGCCACCAACGTCTCCTGCAGTCGCGCCACGATCACCTCGACGTAGCGAATGTCCACTTCGGACTTCACCTGCACCGGGTCGACCGCCAGCTCGGTCACCATCGACCGCAGGCTCTGATGCTGCAGCTGCTGCCCGACCGCGTCCACGAACGCCGGCCCGGAGATGCCGCACGACGCGCCGCCGGCGGCGATGATCGCCCGGTGCACCTCCAGGTACGCCGGATCGCTGAACGCGTCCTCGGGCAGCGAGTCGTAGTAGGGCCCGGCCAGCGCCGGCGCCTGCAAGGCGATCTTCAACGCCTCCCGCTGCGACCACAGCGCCGGGTCGTCCCGACGCGGTCGGGCCGGCCCGGCGACGTCCAGTCCGAGCGCACTCTGGTCCGGGTCGGGCTGCGGCGCACGGCGGCCGCGCCGCACGGGCTCGGCGCCGCCCGCCGACTCCCGCACCCGCCGCACGACGGTGTTGGTGTCCTCCCAGCCGACCCAGCCGGCGAGCTGCCGCGCGTACTCGTCCCGCAGCGCGACGTTCTTGATCCGGGCCACCAGCGGCACCGCGCGGCGCAGCCCCTCGACGCGTCCTTCGGCGGTGTCCAGGTCGTGCTCGGTCAGCAAAGCCTTGATGGCGAAGGTGAACAGCGGCTGCCGGCGGGCCACCAGGTCCCGCACCGCGGTCTCGCCCTTCTGCTGCCGCAGCTCGCACGGGTCCATGCCGTCCGGCGCGACACAGACGTAGGTGTTCGCGGAGAACTGCTGGTCGTCGTCGAACGCCTTGAGCGCGGCCTTCTGACCGGCGGCGTCCCCGTCGAAGGTGAAGATGACCTCGGCGCGGAACTCGAAGTCGTCCATCAACAGCCGGCGCAGCACCGAGATGTGGTCGGTGCCGAAGGCCGTGCCGCAGGAGGCGACGGCCGTCGGCACGCCCGAGGCGTGCATGGCCATCACGTCCGTGTAGCCCTCGACCACCACCACCTGGTGCCGCCGCGCGATCTCCCGCTTGGCCAGGTCGATGCCGAACAGCACCTGGGACTTCTTGAAGATCGGCGTCTCGGCCGTGTTGACGTACTTGGCCTCGATCCGGTCGTCGTCGAACAGGCGCCGGGCGCCGAAGCCGACCACGTCGCCGCCGAGGTCCTTCAACGGCCACAGCAGCCGCCGGTGGAACCGGTCCATCGGGCCGCGCTGGCCCTCCCGCGACAGGCCCGCCTTGTACAGCTCCTCCAGGCCGAAACCCCGACCCAGCAGGTGCTTGGTCAGCGAGTCCCAGCCGGCCGGCGCGAAGCCACAGCCGAACAGCGTCGCCGTCGCCTCGTCGAAGTCGCGTTCGGCGAGGTACTCCCGCGCCTTGAGGGCGTCCGGCGTGCGCAGCTGCTCCATGTAGAACTCGGACGCCGCGCGGTGTGCCTCCAGCAGCCGGCTGCGCGTGCCGCGGTCCCGCTGCACGCTGGCGCCGCCGCCCTCGTAGGTCAGCTGGATGCCCACCCGCTCGGCGAGCCGCTCCACCGACTCGACGAAGCTGAGGTGATCGATCTTCATCACGAAGGCGATCACGTCGCCGCCCTCGCCACAGCCGAAGCAGTGGAAGGTGCCGTGCGTCGACCGGACGTTGAACGACGGCGTCTTCTCGTCGTGGAACGGGCACAGCCCCTTCAACGCGCCGCCGCCGGCCCGACTCAGGTTGACGTACTCGCCGACCACATCATCGATCCGGTTGCGGTCGCGCACCTCGGCGATGTCACTGTCCCGGATCCGTCCTGCCACAACACCCGAGTGTAGGCGGCCACCCGTGCGGCAGGATCCAGGGCATGTCAGTCCCCGACGACCTGGCCGCCGCGTTCACCACGCACCGCACGCACCTGCTCGGTGTCGCCTACCGCATCACCGGCCGGTTCGGCGATGCCGAGGACGCCGTCCAGGAGGCCTGGCTACGGCTGGCCGCGCACCCCGAGGGCATCCGCGACCTGCGGGCCTGGCTCACCACGGTGGTCGGCCGGATCTGCCTCGACCAGCTCAAGTCGGCCGCATCACAACGTGAACGCTACGTCGGCTCGTGGCTGCCCGAGCCGCTCGTCACACCCCTGGACGGCGGCGACCCCCTCGACCTCGTCGTCCGCGACGACGGCATGCGGATGGCCGCCCTCGTCGTGCTGCAGTCCCTCACCCCGGAGCAGCGCGTCGCCTTCGTCCTGCATGACGCCTTCGGCGTGCCCTTCCCCGAGATCGCCGACACCCTCGGCTGCACGCCTGCCACCGCACGGCAGCACGCCTCCCGCGCCCGCCGCATCGTCGAGGACGCCGACATCCCTCCGCGCGTGGATCTCGACACCCAGCAGGCAGTGCTGACGGAGTTTCTCGCCGCCGTCGCCACCGGCGATCTCGACCAGCTGCTCCGCGTCCTGCACCCCACTGCTGCCGTCATCGGCGACGGCGGCGGCCAGGTCCGCACCACCCTCAACGTCATCACCGGCCGCGACAAGGTCGCCCGGTTCCTGCTGGGCCTGCGCACCATGTACGGCCCGCAAGCGCTTGCCGCCTTCAGCCTCGAGCTCGTCAACGGCGATCTGGGCCTGGTCCTGGCGGCCGGCCACGGTCCCGCCGCCCGCGTCAGCACGTTCGCCATCCGCGACGGCCAGATCGCCGCCGTCTACGACATCGCCAACCCGGACAAGCTCACCCACCTGGAGCTGGCCTAGTTGTTCACACCCTCGGCACCTGGCACGCCTCACCCGAGGTGAAGCCCTGGTCGACGATGCCCAGCGCGTGGTTGATCCGGCTGCGCTGGTTCTCCAGCGCGATCAGGTAGGTCAGCTCGATCACGCCGACATGCCCCAGCTCGGCGTCCAGCTCCGCCACCTGCTCATCGGTCACGGTGGTCGGCGTGGCCGTCATCGCGTCGGCGTACGCCAACGCCTTGCGTTCGATCTCGGTGTAGCGCGACGACGTCTCGTAGTCGTCGATGTCCCGCAACCGATCGATGTCCAGGCCCTCCATGCGCTGCAACATGGTGCCGAAATCGACGCACCACGAGCAGCCCAGCACCACAGCAACGCGGTACTGCACCAGGTGCCGCAGGCTCACCGGCAGTGTCGTCGCCGTCCGCTCGACCGCGAGCTCGTGCACGGCGCCGGCCTTGAGCAGCCCTCGGTGCTGGGCGAAAACCCCGTACGGCTCGGGCACCGCGCCGTACCGGCGCTTGGCGAACCAGTACACACCGCGCACCAGCAGGCCGGCCTGGTCATTGCTCACCACAGGAATCCTCGTCATACCGATGGGACGAGAAGCCCGGCGCGAGTGTGACAGCTACGGATGCACGACCCGGGCGACGAAGTACGGCACGCCGGTCTGCCGGTGTCGCACGACGACCAGGAACGGCCGGTCCACATCCACGACGATCGGTTCCGCTGGCATGGCCATGGACATCGTCCGCATGACCACGGCGGTCGCGGCGGCGCCCTCAAGCCCCTGCTCGTCGAACTTCAGCACCGACTCGTGCAGCACGTCGTCCACGTACAGCCGCGGATCCGGGCACAGCCGGGTCAGCCCGGCCTGGCCGGGCTTGAACAGGAGGTGCACGCCCAGGTCCAGCAGCGGGTGCTTGATGCTGGCCCGCGTGCTGACGTTGATCTTCGGCATGGTCAGCTGCACCCGCTGCGACGACGCCGTGCCGAGCAGGTCAGCCAGCTTGGCGGCGTCCAACGCCGGCTCGGCCTCGGTCAACGGCGCATCCGGCAGCAGCACGACCGCGTCCACCCCGCCGGCCGCCGGCAGCACGACCACCTGCCAGCCGTCGCGGTGGCCGTAGCCGAGCCGCTGGGTCTGCCGCATGCTCGGCGGCTCGTACGTGCCGGTCGGCGCGTGGAACGGCCGCGGCGTGGTGGCCCCGTCGGTGAACGGATGCTGCCAGGCGACCTTCAGGTACAGGGCGTTGACCAGGGCGGCGACCGTCATCGGCTTGATGCTGCCCGGCGGGATCAGCTCCGGGATCAGCCCCCGCGTGGTTTCCGCGACGTCGGTGTTGATCAGCTTCCTGGCGTCCTCGGGCGCGTCGGCGAACGGCGCGCCCTTGACCGAGCCGTTGGGCCAGCGGGCCAGCTCCTCGGCGAACTCCCGCCGGATCGGCAGGTCCTCGACCGCCCACAGCGTGTTGGACACGGCCAGCACCGGCGGCTCGCCGTGCCCGGTGTCGTCCAGCTCGGACGCGGCCGCCAGCAGGGCGGCCTGGGCCCGGAGCTCGCCCGCACGGTCACCCGCTCCGCTCGTCGCGGCCGGGTCACCGAGCAGGGAGCCGACGAGCTCGTCCCGGCTCGTGCCCTCGGCTGCCTCCGCGGTCAGCCCGAGCGCGCTCAGCACCGAGAACGGCGACCAGCACAGGTCGTTGTCCGGATCGGGGTCGACCGCACGGTGCAGGGCGAGGGTGAACGCCAGGTCCACGACACCTCCTGGAGTGGGGGGTGTCCCGAGTCTGCCATCCGCCTGCCGCTAACGCCGTGGGTCGCGCAATTTGACGTTCGCAGATTCCTCCGGAAGTGGTCGCGCACCGGCCCCACGCGGGCCGTTCGGCCGCGGAACCCGCGGCTCACGGACGCCGGCCGCGCCGCC